>DVKO01000117.1 GCA_018715985.1 Candidatus Enterenecus avicola | reverse complement strand
GCCCGCACCGCGTCCTCCATGGTGATGCGCTTGAGGGTGCGGGTCTCCGGGTTCATGGTGGTCTCCCACAGCTCGTGGGGGTCCATCTCGCCCAGGCCCTTGAAGCGGCTGATGTCCACCTTGGCGTTGGGGTTGTCCCCCCGCATCTCGGCGGAGATCTTGTCCCGCTCTGCGTCGGAGAAGGCCACCCGGGTCACCTTGCCCCGGATCAGCTTGTACAGAGGGGGTACGGCGGCGTACACATAGCCCCGGTCAATGAGGGGGCGCATGAAGCGGAAGAAGAAGGTCAAAAGAAGGGTACGGATGTGGGCGCCGTCCACGTCGGCATCCGCCATGATGACCACCTTGTGGTAGCGCAGCTTATTCTCGTCAAAGTCCTCCCCCAGGCCGGCGCCCAGGGCGGTGATGACGGGGGTGAGCTTGTCGTTGCCGTACACCTTGTCCGCCCGGGCCTTCTCCACGTTGAGCATCTTGCCCCACAGGGGGAGAATGGCCTGGAAGCGGGAGTCCCGGCCCTGCTTGGCCGAGCCGCCGGCGGAGTCGCCCTCCACGATGTAGATTTCCGTCAAAGCGGGGTCCCGCTCATAGCAGTCGGCCAGCTTGCCGGGGAGGGTGGCACCCTCCAGGGCGTTTTTGCGGCGGATGTTTTCTCTCGCCCGCCGGGCAGCCTCCCGGGCCCGGTTGGCCATCATGGCCTTTTCCAGGATGGTGCGGCCCACGGCGGGGTTTTCCTCCAGAAACTGCTCCAGCTTGTCGGAGACCACGGCGTTGACCAGGGTGCGGATCTCGCTGTTGCCCAGCTTGGCCTTGGTCTGGCCCTCAAACTGGGCCTCGGTGAGCTTCACCGAGATGACACAGGTCAAGCCCTCCCGGCAGTCCTCGCCGGAGACCTTGTCATCCCCTTTGAGCAGACCCGCCTTCTTGCCGTAGGCGTTGAGCACGTTGGTGAGGGCACGCTTGAAGCCCTCCTCGTGCATACCGCCCTCGGGGGTGTGCACGTTGTTGGCAAAGGAGACGATGACCTCGTTGTAGCTGTCGTTGTATTGCAGGGCGATCTCTGCCATGGAGTCGTCCTTGGTGCCCGCCATGTAGATGACCTCATCGTGGAGGGCGGTCTTGTTCTTGTTGATGAAGGTGACAAACTCCCGGATGCCCCCCTGGTAGCACATGGACTCCTCCTGCTCCTGGCCCGGGCGGCGGTCTGCCATGAGGATATGGATGCCGGCATTCAAAAACGCCTGCTCCCGCATCCGCTTGTGGAGGATCTCGTAGTCGTACACGGTGTCCTCGAACATCTCATGGTCGGGCTTGAACACCACCTCGGTGCCGGTGTGGTCGGTGGTGCCGATGATGGTCATTTCCTGGGTAATGCTGCCCCGGGAGAACTTCATCTCGTAGATGTTCCCGTTTTTGTGCACCCGCACCTCCAGCCACTCGGACAGGGCGTTGACCACGCTGGCGCCTACGCCGTGGAGGCCGCCGGACACCTTGTAGCCGCCGCCGCCGAACTTGCCGCCGGCGTGGAGGACGGTGTACACCACCTCCAGGGCGGGCCGCCCGGTCTGGGGCTGGATGTCCACGGGGATGCCGCGGCCGTTGTCGGTGACCCGGATCACATCCCCGTCCAAAATCTCCACGGTGATGTGGTCGCAGTACCCGGCCAGCGCCTCGTCGATGGCGTTGTCCACGATCTCATACACCAGGTGGTGGAGACCGGAGGACGAGGTGGAGCCGATGTACATACCCGGGCGCTTGCGCACGGCTTCCAGCCCCTCCAGGACCTGGATCTCGGATGCACCGTATTCGTGCTCCACGGCGGTGGGGCTGTGTTCCAAAAGTTCTGACATTGCTAGTTCCTCCCGAATAAACGTTGGTTCAGTGGAAAAATTCCGTTGTAGGGGCGGGGCTTGCCCCGCCCAAAGTGTCCCTGGCATGGCCCTGTTTCCTGCGGGAGGGGCAAGCCCCTCCCCTACGCAGATCCTCCGCCCAGGACTTTATTCAAAATCCGTGCCGCTTCAGCGGCACACCTTACTTATTCACGATTCATTCTTCACTTTTCACTGGCATCCAGCACCGTCCAGGGGTTGGATGCCGCCCGCTTGGCCAGGGTGGCGGCGCTGAGCTGGGAGAGAAACACCACTTCCTCCCCCTCCTCCGTCTCACACACGATGAAGGAACGGGGCAGATCCTCTCCCACAAAGATCACCCGTCCCTCCTCCTCCGCCCGGTCCAGCAGTTTCCGGGTGCGGTGGGACCAGGTAGTGTTATCCAGATCGAAGATGCCCACAATGTCCTCCTGGGGCATCATGACGCCCTGGCCCAAATACAGATACATCCTCTCAATCCTCCTGTAATGCGCCCCGGCAGATGTGAAACACCTTGCCCTCGTGGAGCAGCTCCTCCTTCTCCACCTCGCAGCAGGTGATAAACACCTGCCCCGTGGGGATGCGGTTGAGGACAAATTCCTGCCGACGCCGGTCCAGCTCACTGAGCACGTCGTCCAGCAGCAGCACCGGCCACTGCCCCGTGTCCTGGAACATGATGTCCCGGGCCGCCAGCTTCAGGGCCAACGCCGCCGTGCGGGTCTGGCCCTGGGAGGCGTAGCCCTTGGCAGACTGGCCGTTGATGGCAAGCACCAGGTCGTCCTTGTGGGGCCCGGACAGGCAGCTGCGGCTGTGGATCTCCGCCTGTTTGTGGCGCTCCATGTGGTCCAGCAGCTGCCCCAAAATCACCTTGGGGGCGGCCAGGGGGTCGGTGACGGTGGACACCGTGTGGTAGCTGAGGTCCAGCGCCTCCCCGCCCCCGGAGCAGTCGGCGTGGATGGCGGGAGCCGTCTCCTGGAGCCGCCGGACAAAGTGGGCCCGGTAGTGGATCAGTATGGCCCCATACTCCGCCATCTGCTGGGAAAAGGCGTCCAGGGCGTAGAGAAGGGAGGGCTTTTCCCCGCAGTCCCGCAAAATCCGGGTCTTGTGCTCCCACAGCCTGCGGTAGTTGGACAGGGCCATAGCGTACCGGGGGCGGAGCTGACAGATGCAGTCGTTCAAAAACCGCCGCCGCACCCCCGCACCCTCCCGGATCAGGTGCAGGTCCTCGGGACAAAAGAGCACCGAGGGCAGCAGCCCCGACAGCTCCCCCAGGGTTTTCAGTCCCACCCCGTTGCAGGTGAACTTGCGCCGGGCGCCCACGGGCAGCTGGGCCTCCAGCACCAGCTGCCGCTGTCCGTTCCACAGGGTTCCGGTGACCTGGGCCCGGTCGCAGCCGAACTGCACCAGTTCCCGGTGATTTCTCGCCCGGTGGGAGCCCCCGGAGGAGAGATACCCAATGGCCTCCAACAGATTGGTCTTGCCCTGGGCGTTCTCCCCCACGATGACGTTGACCCCAGAGTGAAAGTCGGCGTCCAGGTGGGTGTAGTTGCGAAAGTGCTCTAAGGTGAGACGCTGGACGGTCATTCCACCGTCAGCTCCAGCTGATCGTCCACCTCCACCACGTCGCCGGGGCGGATCTTCTTGCCCCGCATGGTGCACACCTCCCCGTTGACCTTCACCAGACCGTCCTGGACGATCTGCTTGGCCTCGCCGCCGGTGGCCACGGCGTTGGCAAACTTCAAAAGAGAGTCCAGTTTGATGAACTCGGTGGTGATTTGAATCTTGTCCTTTTGCATGGAAATACTCCTCCTTGCAGGGTATTTTCCCTGCACGCTTGATACAATTCATGCTCCCCTGATGGGAGGAGACACGCTGCCCGCTGGGGGTCTATTTTTGAGCGGCCAAAAATAGACGAAAAAGCCGCTTAGGGCGTTCCCCCCTAAGGACCCCCCTGGGGTACCAGGCTGGAACTGCGTCAAGTCTCCCTTCGGCCCGTCACCCTTGCTGTGGCCCATGTTACTGCCACCACACCAGGCCCCTCTGGGCAGCTGGCCCTATGGCTGGGCGGTTTCCACGTCCGGGCCTACCGTGGAGCAGCGGCGTTGCCGCCGCCGGGAGCCAGGCCACCAGCAGCTGGGAACAGCTGCTTTTCCAGGGGAAGGCCCTGGGGGTAGAAGGATGCACCAGCAGAGGAGCAGGCACTCCCCATAGAATTGCCATGCCATCTATGTGACCCCACCGGGCCAAGGGCCGAAGATCACCCTGACGCAGGTGCAGCCTCGTACCGGCGGGGTGGATTCCACAAGGAGGGGGAAGGCCCCTCCTTTGGCGATTCTTTCGTCTCTTTCTCATCGCTGAGAAAGAGACCCCAGCGGAGCGATAAGCCTTGCTGGCAAGCCAGCACCAGAGCACATTTCAAAGAAAAATCTGTCGTTTCTCCTGGAAATAAATATACATCAGATGATGTATATTTATTCGCCCGCCTTCAGCCGCACCGGCAGGATCATATACAGGAAGTTATCAGGCTCCCCATCCTTGGGCAGCAGCAGGCAGGGGGAGGTGGGGGTGCCCAGCTCCATGCGCACCTCCTGGGCGGGGGCGGCCTTCACCGCCTCCATCAGATACCGGTTGTTGAAGCCGATCTCCAGGCCCTGGCCGTCCCCGGCGATGGGGCAGCGGTCAAAGGCGGAGCCGATGGCGGTTCTGGAGGAAATGGACAGAGATCCGTCCTCAAATTTGCACCGCAGGGGGCTTTTCAGCTTGTCATTGATGATGAGGGAGGCGCGGTCAATGGACAGTTGAAGCAGAGAGGTGTCCACATAGAGGGAAATGGGGTTATTTTTGGGGATGGTCTGGCGATAATTGAGGAATTCGCCCTCCAGACGCCGGGAGATCAGCAGGGTCTCCCCCACCTGGAAGGTGACATGGCGGTCGCCCAGGGTGACGATCACCTCGTCATCACTGTCGGCGCAGATCCGCTCCACCTCGGTGAGGGCGGCGCCGGGTACCACAAAGGAGAAGGTATTCATGCCGAATTTGCGGATAAACGCCTCCCGGCGCAGGGCCAGACGGTAACCATCCACAGCCACCAGGGTGAGTGTGGAATCTTCCACTTCAAAGAGGGCGCCGGTGTGCACCGGGCGGGACTCGTTGGTGCTCACGGCGAAGAGCACCTGGGAGAGCATGGACCGCAGGGCGGACTGGGTCAGAGTCACCGAACTGCCGTCGTCCACCATGGGAAGGTCGGGGAACTCGTCGGCGGGGCTGCCCATGATGTCAAAGGAGGTGGGTCCACAGGAAATGTGGACGGAATTTCCCTCGGTGGAGACGGAAACCATGTCGTCGGGCAGCTTCCGAATGATTTCACCAAACAATCTTGCCGACAAAATCAGAGAACCGGGTTGGGTGACCTGGGCATCCACCTTGGTCATGATGCCGGTTTCCAGGTTATAGCCATTGAGGCGAAGTCCGTCGGTGGTGGCTTCCACCAGGATCCCTTCCAGAGCTGAGATGGTGCTCTTGGTGGCTACCACACGGCCGGCGATCAAGACGGCGGATTGCAGAAGAGCTTTTTCACAGGAGAATTTCATGGTGTGCATCCTTTCTCGTTTCCCCGCCAAAAAAGAGAGGAAAGGTTAATAAAATTCGTAGTAGGCAGTAGGGGCTACGGAAGCTGTGGAAATTTCCACAAGCCTTACGGCCCCAAGGGGTTGCGGCGGCGCGGAGTTTCCACACAGCTTCCACAGACACGGGACAGACCGGGCCGTGGGGCCGGGTTCCACATGGCTTCCACACCACAGTCCGCAGGATTGTGGAAAACTCGGTGCAAGTTGTGGAAGCTAAAATCTCGAAAGCGCCAGCGCTTTCTCGAAGGGGTTGCAGCCTGCTGCGTCGCACGATCTTACGCTCGCACGCTTGCAGGCTGAGACGTGTATTTTCCCATGCATATGTCCTGGGAAAATACGAGATTTCAATTTATTTGGATGTCTGCGGACATCCAAACTCTGCCGAGGGCTTTTTTGTCCGACTTACCAGGCCGAATTGACGGCGTTGGTGATGTCCCGGATGATCTCGGTGAGCTCGGGCTGGTCCTTCATCATCTTCTCCACCCGGTTGATGGAGTTGAGGACGGTGGAGTGGTGGCGGCCGCCGAACTGCTGGCCGATCTCCGCCAGGGACAGCTGGGTCATCTCCCGGATGATGTACATGGCCACGTTGCGGGCGGTGGCGATCTCCTTGTTCTGGCTCTGGCCCCGCAGCACGTCGCTGTCCAGCTCGTAGAACCGGGCCACCTCCTGGATGATGGTCTCCGCCGAGGGGAGGAAGTCCTCCTTGGCCCGGAGGATGTCCCGGACGGCCCGGATGGTGTTCTCCACGTCCACCTGGGCCCCCATCAGCTCCTGGAAGGCCATGATCTTGTTGACCACGCCCTCAATTTGCCGCACATTGGAGGTGATGTTCTCCGCCACATAGGACAGCACCGGGTCGGGGAGCACAATGCCCCGTTCCAGGGACTTGTTTTTCAGAATGGCCATGCGGGTCTCATAGTCCGGGGGCTGGATGTCGGCGGGCAGACCCTGCTCAAAACGGGTTTTCAGCCGCTGCTCCAGCCGCAGCATCTCCTGGGGCGGGCGGTCGGAGGTGAATACGATCTGTTTTTTCTGCTCGTATAGGGTATTAAAGGTATGGAACAACTCCTCCTCGCTGGAGTCCTTGCCGGCAATGAACTGCACATCGTCCATCAAGAACAGGTCCACCGTCCGGTACTTGTCCCGGAAGCCCTGCATATCGTTGCCGTGGCGCAGATTGGAGATGAGCTCGTTGACGAAGTCCTCGCTTTTGATGTACATGATCCGGTAGGAGGGGTGATTTTCCCGCACCCGGTTGGCGATGGCGTGGAGCAGATGGGTCTTGCCCAGCCCCGACTGGCCGTAGATAAACAGGGGGTTGTAGGCGCCGCCGGGCTCGTTGGCCACCTTTTCCGCGGCGGTAAAGGCAAATTTGTTGGTGGAGCCCACCACGAACCGGTCGAAGGTGTACTCCTGGAAGGCGGGGTCCCCGGGCTGGGCGGGGCCGGTCCTGCGGTACTGGTCCCGTTCCTCGGGCAGCAGCAGGGTCACCGCCACGTCAAAGGAGAACAGCTCCCGCAGCCCATCCTCCACCGACTTCAAAAAGCGGGTGCGGATGATGTTGCGCTTAAACTCGGTGGGGACACACAAAATGAGCCCGCTCTCATCCAGCGCCACCGCCTCCACATCCCCGAACCAGGTCTCAATGGATACGGCGGTCATGTCCTTTTCCATGAGGGTCTTTACTTTTTCCCATACGTCAGCAGCCGATTTCATGGCGTGAGCCTCCTCAAAAAAACAAGAGAGTATTTCAGCCTTCCGCACCTGTGGGCGGAAAAACAGGCCGCTAAGTGGGACATCTGAGGACGTCAGTGACCCGGCGCAGTGTAGCGGCGCACCTCATGGCACAGTGACAGGGCTGTGCCGCCCTTTGCACAAGTGCGCAAAAAACCATTCCCCAGGCCATGGCCGAGGCATTTGACACAAAGCGTCAAAGCCCCGGTGGTGGCACACCGGGGAAGGGAATGCATGGGCATTGTGTTTAATACCTCTGTATTATAACAAGAAAATGTGAAAAGGGCAATCTTATTTATATTGTAGCCAAAAAATTTTCCACAAAACTTCCGCACCCTGCGGAAACCCAGACGGTGTTGTGAACCTGGGCCGAATTTACCACAATATGTTGTGCTGGGCAAATCCCATGAAAAAATATCGGAATTTTTCTTGACAGAAGTGGCTGATTTGGGTATAATTTCGTGTGCGCCATTGAGCGCATTGATTTTACCGACCGCATCCCTACGGGATGTTGTGGAGGGCGGCACAGCCCCAAGGGCTTGTGCTCTGCCAATCTGTACAGGAGGTGTTTCCGCATGGTTCGTACCTATCAGCCCAAGAAGCGTCATCGCTCCAAGGTCCATGGTTTCCGTAAGCGCATGGCCACTGCCGACGGCCGCAAGGTTCTGGCTCGCCGTCGTGCCAAGGGCCGCGTCCGCCTCACCCACTGATGGTGGCAACAGCGGCAACATCGGAATATTGAATAAGGCTGGGGCGCGGGAGTAATCCCTCGCCCCTAGCTTCGTATGGAGACCTCCAAATCCATGTCCTTGCGGCCCTTTTCCGCCCCAAATTCGTTGCGGCTTTTGAAATACACCAAGTATTTCTGCAAAGCCGCGCCTCTTTGGGAGGAAAAAAATCTCGCATATGGCTCTTGGGGATCGATTTGGACGTCTCCCAGAGAGAGCACAGAATTAGCCTGGTTCATATCCGATGTTCTACCCCGATGAAGGGAGTTTTTTTGTGAAATACACGGTATCACTGAAGGAAAACCATATGTTCCGCCGTCTTTACCGCAAGGGCAGCACCGCCGCCGACGGACGTCTGGCCCTCTACGTGCGCAAAAATGGACGCGCGTCCAACCGGCTGGGCCTCACCGTGTCCACCAAGGTGGGCCACGCGGTGGTGCGCAACCGGCTGCGCCGCCGCCTGCGGGAAATCTACCGTCTCCACGAGGGGGAGCTGGTGCGGGGCATGGACCTGGTTGTGGTGGCCCGGGTGCGGGCGGGGTCCAGCCGCTACAAGCAGCTGGAGGAGTCCTTTCTGCGCCTGTGCCGCAAACTGGATCTGATGGAGAAGTGAGCCTATGAAGGCAGTTTTGCTGTTTTTGGTGCGCTTCTATCGAAAAAACATCTCTCCGGCCCGTCCCCCCTGCTGCCGCTTCATCCCCACCTGCTCCACCTACGCCCTGGAGGCCATCCAGGTCCACGGGGCGGTGAAGGGTGGGCTGTTGTCGGTGTGGAGGATCCTTCGCTGCCACCCGTTTCACAAGAAAAAAGGCTTCATCTACGACCCCGTTCCACCGAAAAAAACTCGATTGTCGAGGAGGTAACACATGGATTTCTGGCAAGTTATTCTCATGCCCTTTAGTTGGCTGCTGAAGACCTTCTGTCAGGTGTTCAACAGCTACGGCGTGGCCCTGCTTCTCTTCACTCTGGTGGTGAAGGTCATCCTCTTCCCCCTGTCCCTCAAGGGCAAGAAGAGCATGATCAAGATGAATTTGCTCAACGGCCAGATGAAAGAGATCCAACAGCGCTGCGGCACCGACCGGGAGCGCTACAACCGGGAGATGCAGAAGCTCTATGAGGACAACCACGTCAACCCCATGGGGGGCTGCGGCTGGTCCTTCATCCCCCTGCTCATCCTGATGCCCCTGTACGCCATCATCCGCCGCCCCCTGAAGTACCTGATGGGGCTGAGCGATGCGGGCACCACCGCCGTGGCCACCGCCCTGGGCATTGCCGACTTCAAGGCCGGCTCCGGCTTCGGCGAGCTGACCCTGGCGGCCAGCATGAATGCCGGCAACCTGGCCACCGCCAAGGACGCCGTCACCGCCGCCGGCCTGGGCGCCGGAGGTATGTTTGTCATCAACTTCAACTTCCTGGGTCTGGATCTGTCCCAGATCCCCACCCTGACCTTCTGGGAGGGCGGCATTACCCCCAGCGCCGTGGGCCTGTTTTTGATGCCCATCATCTCCGCCGGCCTGTCCCTGCTGTCCATGATCGTGTCCCAGCGCACCAATAAGATGAACGCCAACCAGGACACGGCGGGCAGTATGCGCTCCATGATGATCATCAGCCCCCTGATCTCCCTGTGGATCGGCTTCTCCATGCCCGCCGGCTTGTGCGTGTACTGGATTGCCAACTCCCTGTTCATGATCGTGCAGGAGATCATCTGCGGCAAGATCCTCAAGAAGGACTATGAGGAGGCCCAGCGGCAGATCGCCCAGCAGGCCGCCCGTGCCAAGGAGGAGGAGAAGGAGCGCCGCCGTCAGGCCGCCCAGCGCAAGGCCCAGGCCATCGCCGCCAACAAGGGCAAGAAGGTCCCCCACAAGGAGAAGAAGGGCAAGGGCGTGGACGTCACCGCCAGCCAGCGGGGAGACCGCCCCTACGCCATGGGCCGGGCCTATGACCCCAACCGCTACCCGGTCACCCCCTATGTGGACCCCAATCCCGTGCGTCCCACCGCGGAAGAGGAGACGGCAGAACCGGACGAGCCGGAGCATGGGGCTCAGCCGTCCACCACTCCGGTGGTTCCCCCCGTGGTCACCGACGCTGTGGAGGTGGACCGGGATCAGGACCAGGATGGGGACTATGAGGAGGCCTACGCCCCCGAGAGCGAAGAGCAGAACCCCAAGGGCTAAGGAAGGAGTGCACCATCGTGCTGAAGTATATTGAAGTCACAGGCAAGAACGAGGACGAGGCCATTGCCAAGGGTCTGGCCCAGCTGGGACTGGACCGGGACGATGTGTCTTTGGAAATTTTAGAGCGGGGCAAGACCGGATTTTTGGGCATCGGCTCGGTGCCCGCCAAGGTCAAGCTCACCTATGAGGCCCCCGACGAGGAGAAAGCCGTGGAGGCCGCTGCCCCTGTGGTGGAGCAGGCCGCCGCTCCCGCCGCTGCTGCTGAGGTGGAGGAGCCCCAGCAGGAGGCGGAGGAGACTTCCACATCGGTGGAGGAAGTTGTGGACGACGAGGTGGCCCAGGCCATTGTCCGCTTCCAGTCCGGGCTGTTTGCCCAGATGGGGGTGGAGGCCAGCTCCCGCATCACCCGGGACGGGGACACCTACCAGGTGGTGCTGGAGGGAGAGAACATGGGCGCCCTCATCGGACACCGGGGAGAGACCCTGGACGCCATCCAGCAGCTCACCGGCTATGTGGCCAACCGGGGCCGCAGCCACCGGGTGCGCATCCATGTGGATGCGGAAGGGTATCGGGCCCGCCGGGAGGAGGCCCTCCAGCGGCTGGCCCACAAGACGGCCGCCAAGGTGGTCAAGTACCGCCGCAACATCACCCTGGAGGCCATGAACGCCTACGAGCGCCATGTCATCCACGCCGCGTTGCAGGACGTGGCCGGTGTGAGCACCTTCTCCACCGGTACCGAGCCCAACCGCCGCACGGTGGTGGCTTACACCCCCCAAAAGCATTAACAACTTCATGGCCTGCTGTGGAAGTCCACGGCAGGCCATTGTTGTATTCCTGCTTTCTCTCTGGGGAGGGGGGACAGCCCGTAGGGCTTGTCCTTCTCCGATTTCCTCGGTGGAAACCAGCGCCCCCACCGGGGACGCTCCGCTTTGGTGACTTTCTGAGTGGGCAGAAAGTCACCAAAGACCCACCAAAGGCGGGGCCTTCCCCCGCCTTGTGGAATCCACCCCGCGGTACTGGGTGTCCCTGCGTGCTCCTTGTTTCGGCCCTGGTCCTGGTGGGGTCACATAGGTGGCGTGAAAATGCTACCGAAAGTGCCTGCTCCTCTGTGTGGCTGTTCTTCTATTGCCAGGGCCTTACTCTGGTGTGCAACTGTTCCCAGTTGCCTGGGGCCAGGCTCCCGGCGGCGGGAACGCCGCTTCTCCAAGGTAGGCCCGGATGTGGAAATCGCCCAGCTGTAGGGCCAGTTGCCCAGGGTGGCCTGGTGTGGTGGCAGTGGCAGGAGCCACAGTAAGAGTCACGGGCCGAACCTAGGCTTGACGCAGTTCCAGCCTCGTACCCCAGGGGGGTACTTAGGGGGGAAAGCCCTAAGTGGCTTTTCGTCCATTTTGGCCAATCAAAATGGACCCCCAGCGGGGAGCGTCCCCACCAGGCTGGCAAGCCGGAACAATCTAAAATAGAAGATTATGACTGGAAACAAAACCTGTTTTTCATAAAGCATGAAAAAGGACGTGAAACCTATGCCGACCCCCCTCTATGACCGGCTGGTGGAGCTGTCCCAGCTCCCCCTTACCCGCCTGGATATGCCCGGCCACCACGGCCGCCCCGGCATCGCCCCGGACTTCTGGCCCGCCTGGCTGGACGTCACCGAGCACCCCGCCACCGGGGACCTCTTCGACCCGGAGGAGGGCGACCCCATTGCCGCAGCCCAGGCCCTGTGGGCCCGGGCCACCGGCATGGATGCCTGCCTCTTTCTCACCGGCGGCTCCACCCAGGGCATCCAGGCCGGACTGGCCCTCACCGCCGGGGCGGGCGGTGAGGTGCTGCTGGACCGGGGCAGCCACCGCTCCGCCTTCAACGCCCTGGCCCTTCTGGACCTCACCCCCCACTACCTCCCCCGGCCCTGGCTGGAACAGGAGGGGGTCACCGGCCCCATCCAGCCCCAGACCGTGGAGCAGGCCCTGCTCTGCCACCCAAAAGCGAAAACGGTGTGTATTACCTCGCCGACTTATTACGGTGTGCTGTCGGATATTCCCGCCCTTGCGGCGGTGTGCCACCGCCACGGGGCCAAGCTGATGGTGGACGGGGCCCATGGGGCCCACCTGCCCTTTTTGGGCTACACCGGGTACAGGGCCGCCGACGTGGTGGTGGTGTCCGCCCACAAGACCCTCCCCGCCCCGGGGCAGACCGCCCTGCTGCTGGCCCAGGGCTACCGGGGGGCGGACCTGCGGTGGGCGGCCAGCCTCACCGGCTCCTCCTCCCCCAGCTATGTGATGATGGCGGCCCTGGATGTGGTGCGGGACTACATGGAGGGGGAGGGGCGGCAAACTTACACAGAAGTGGCCGCACGTGTGGAACACTTGCGGCGCAGGCTTCCCGCTCTGCGCCCCGAAGCGGTGGCCCTGGACCCCACCCGGCTGGTGCTCCGGTGCGGGGACGGCCACCGGGTGGCCCGGGCGCTGATGGAGCGGGGCGTCTACTATGAGATGGCGGACCGCGGCCATGTGGTACTGATCTTCACCTGTGCCGACGGCCCCGAAACGGCGGACGCCCTCACCGCCGCCCTGGAGGGGGTGGACCTGGGGGTGGGCGCTGTGCTGCCTGCGCCCCCCGCCCCGCCCCAGCAGGTGCTCACCCCCCGGCAGGCCCTGTTTGCCCCCACCCAGGAGGTGGCCTGGGAGGAGGCGGAGGGGCGGGTGTGCGCCTGTCAGCTGGCCCCCTATCCCCCGGGGATCCCGGTGGTGGCCCCTGGCGAAAAAGCGGACAAAAAACATCTGGCCTATTTGGCCCGAATAGGATATAATACAGGTAGGATCAAAGTGGTCAAGGATCGTTGGACCAACGTACCAATGTAAAGGGGGACTACCTATGAAACTGATCATTGCTATCATCAACCATGACGACGTGGGTACTGTGACCCAGAACCTGTCCAAGAAGGGGTTTTCGTCCACCCGTCTGTCCACCACCGGAGGCTTTTTGATGGCGGGCAACGTGACGCTGCTCATCGGTGTGGAGGACGAGAAGGTGCAGGCAGTGATGGACATCATCCGGGAGTACTCCCACAGCCGCAAGCAGCTGATCCCCACCGCCTCCGAGATGACCTACGGCTACATCCCCACCATGCCGGTGGAGGTCACCGTGGGAGGCGCCACCGTCTTTGTGGTGGATGTGGAGCGGTTTGAACGTCTGTGATGGAGCTGCCCCAGTCCCTCTCCCACGCCTATCTCATCACCGGAGGCAGTGAGGACAGCCGAAAAGACCTGGCCCGCCGGATGGCCTCGGCCTACCTGTGCACCGGGCACCCCGTCCCCTGCGGGGTGTGCCGCCATTGCCGCAAGGTGGCCGGGGACATCCACCCCGACGTGCAGTGGGTGACCCCTGAGGCGGACAAACGGGAAATCAGTGTGGATCAGGCCCGGGCCCTCCGGGCCGATCTCTATGTGACCCCCAACGAGGGGGCCCGGAAGGTGTATATCATCTCCCCGGCCGACGCATTGAACCCGGCGGCCCAGAACGCCCTGCTCAAAAGCCTGGAGGACGGCCCTGCCTACGGGGCCTTTCTTCTGCTGGCGGAGCAGCCCGGGCGGCTGCTGGAGACGGTGCGGTCCCGGTGTGAGACCCTGGCCTTGCCCCCCCAGGACCCCCAGCCTGACCCCCAGCTGCTGGACAAGGCCCAGGGGCTGGCCCGCCTGCTGCTCACCGGCTCAGAGCTGGAGGTGGCCAGGGGATTGACCGCTTTGGAGCTGGAAAAGTCGAAGAGCGCCCAGCTGTTGGAGCTGCTCTCCCTCACCGAGGGGTGTGTGGCCGGACAGCTCACCGCCCACCCGGCCCGAGGGGCCAAGGTGCTGCAAATTTTGAAGCAGTGCCGGGAGAACGGGGTGTACAACCCCGGCGCGGGCCATGTGCTGGGCTGGGTGTGCGCCCGCCTGTTCGGCTGAAACGGCCCCTGCGGGGCTGAGATATACGGAGGAGCATCCATGACAGAGATTATTTCGGTCCGCTTCAAAGAGGGCGGAAAACAGTATTATTTTGACCCCAACGGCCTCACCGTTCCGGTGGGGGCCGGGGTGATCGTCGAGACGGGCAAAGGGGTGGAGTACGGCACCTGCTGCCGGAGCAACGCCATGGTCCGGGACGACGTGGTGGTGCAGCCCCTGTGCCCGGTGGTGCGCCTGGCCACCCACCGGGATGAGCGCCAGGTGCAGGACAACCACCGCAAGGAGAAGGAGGCCATGAAGGTCTGCCAGCAGCTGGTGGAGCGCCACGGCCTGGACATGAAGCTGGTGGAAGTGGAGTACAGCTTTGACGGCAGCAAGATCATCTTCTTCTTCACCTCCGAGGGCCGGGTGGATTTCCGGGCCCTGGTGAAGGACCTGGCCAGCATCTTTCGCTCCCGCATCGAGCTGCGCCAGATCGGCGTGCGGGACGAGGCCCGGATGCTGGGGGGCTTGGGCATCTGCGGCAAGCCCTTTTGCTGCCACCAGTTTTTGGACGAGTTCCAGCCCGTTTCCATCAAGATGGCCAAGACCCAGAACCTGTCTTTGAACCCCACCAAGATCTCCGGCACCTGCGGGCGGCTGATGTGCTGCCTGAAATACGAGCAGGACGCCTATGAGGACGCGGTGAAGCGCTGCCCCAAGCAGGACTCCTTTGTGGAGTGTCCCGACGGGGTGGGCAATGTCACCGCGGTCAATCTGCTGCGGGAGCAGGTAAAGGTGCGCCTGGAGGACTCCACCGAGCAGCCCAAGACCTACCGCACCGCCGAGATCCGGGTGGTGCGCTCGGGCAAGGGCAAGCGGCCGGAGGGCTATGTGGCGCCCCCCAAGGAGGAGCTGGAGAAGCTGCGCTGCACGCCTCCCCAGGAGGAGCGCAGCCTCAGCGACGGCTCCAGCCTGGCGGCACTGCTGGAGCAGTATATGGCGGTGAACCAGGAGGAGGAGCGCAAGTCCTCCCGCTCTCGCCGCCGCCGGGGCGGAAAGAAGGAAGGGCAGCCCGCCAAGGCCCAGCCCGCTGCCCAGCAGCCGGACAAGGGCAAGCAGCCCGCCGCCCAGGGCCAGCAGAAGCGGCAGGGCAAGGGGCAAAAGCCCCAGCAGCAGGCCCAGCCCAAGGGGGCCAAGGAGCAAAAGCAGCCGCCCAAGCCCGCCCAGCCGGTCCAGACCGGGGAGGGCGGCGGCGAGAAGCGTCGGCGCAGCCGGCCCCACCACCGCCGCAGAAAGCCACAAAATAATGAATAATTAAGAATGAATCATGAATCATTATGGTGTGCCGCTTTGCGGCACGGATGGAAAAGGCGGAGCTGTGTCACGCACCAAAGGCTCCCCTGTGTAAGGGGAGCTGTCAGCCCATAAGGGCTGACTGAGGGGTTGACGGTACGAGTAGAAGTCAATCCCTCCGACCCGGCTTACGCCGGCCCACCTCCCTTTGCACAAGGGAGGCTTTCGGCCTAGCAGAGACTTGATGGCCTGCATTCTTCATTATTCGTTATTCCCCATTCATTCAAAAGGCGCAGCCGAAGGACTGCACCTTTTTTACAAGGAGAAATTTATGAAACACTACCAAGCGGTGCTCTACGACATCGACGGCACCCTGCTCAACACCGTCAACATGAATATGTACCCCCTGCTTCGCATTATAAAGGAGGAGCGGGGGGAGGAATGGGACCTGGCCGACGTGGTGAAGTTCATGGCCTACCCGGGTATGAAGGTCATGGAAGAGCTGGGCATCCACGATCCTGAGACTACCTACCAGCGGTGGGTGCGCTACGTCAACGAGTATGAGGAGGGGGCCACCCCCTATGCGGGGGTGGCGGAGACGCTGGCCACTCTCCGGGCCCGGGGGGTGCGCCAGGGCGTGGTGTCCTCCAAAAAGAGGGCCCAATACCGCATTGACATGGGAGGCACCGGCCTGGACGCCTATATGGAGACGGCGGTGCTGGAGGAGGACACCCCCCAGCACAAGCCCCACCCCGCCCCCCTGCTGGAGGGGCTGCGGCGGCTGGGCCTGGCCCCCAGCCAGGTCCTCTATGTGGGGGACACCCCCTCCGACGGCCAGGCCGCCCAGGCCGCCGGGATGGATTTCGGCTATGCCAAGTGGAATGGCCTGGACCAGGGAGCGGTGGACCACCCCACCTACGTGCTCCACGCACCCGGGGACCTGCTCCCCATTTTGGAAAAATAAATTTCTCATGGCAGCCAGCCGGAGATGGGACGCATTGCGCCTCCATCTCCGGCTTTTTTTAGTATAAAATTAAATGAAACAAACGAAACTGGACGAAACCACGAAAACCAGGGAAAGGTTTGGAAGAGAAAAGCGGTAAAACACCCAAAGAACACCTTGATTATACGGCTGGGATTTGGTATGATGGTAAAAATGGCGGTGGTCCGCTCGGACAAATATTTGTAGATACCGCCCAAATCCCAGGCAGAGGAAAGGGAGGATGTAACACATGAAACCAGCGTGGAAACGTACCGTGGCATGGACTTTGGCTACGGCGCTGACCGCCGGTCTGGTGATCCCAGCCATGGCAGCCAGCAACAACGGCACGGATCCCGGCGTCTATGATGAGGTGCTGGGCATCCGGGAAAAGCACTACAACGACAGCATTAAGCTATCCGGTGGTGAGGCCGACTTCACCGGAATGGAATGGTTGGACAAGAGCGAGGTCATCGGCATCAACCGGGAGCAGGCCAAGAGCCAGTTCATCTCCTACCAGGACGCCGACACCGCCCTGGTCGCCGAGAAATCGGTGCTGGACGACGTAGGCCCTGAGACCTCGGACTATTACATGCTGCTGTCCGGCAAGGACTGGGACTTTGCCCTGGTGAAAAACCCCGAGGAGGCTGCTAAGGTGGACGATGTCTACCTGGCTGAGACTTACGAGGGCACCGCTTTCCAGAAGGAGTATGTGCCCCAGGCCTGGCAGACCTACCGCAATGAGGACGGGACGTTTAAGTACTTCGACGAGCCCATCTACACCAACCTGGCCCTGCCCTGGTTTGGCAACTTTGAGCCCACCAACTATCAAACGCCCAAGGCCCCCGAAACGTACAACCCGGTGGGCTACTACCGCACCAGCTTTACCCTGCCGGAGGACTGGGACGGACGGGAGGTCTTTATCTCCTTCCAGAGCGTGGAGTCCGCCTACTATCTCTATGTCAACGGACGTAAGGTGGGCTATTCCACCGACTCCTTCACCGCCCACGACTTCAACATCACCCCCTATCTGAATGAGAGCGGGGAGAACACCATCGCTTTGAAGGTGTTCCGCTGGTCCATCGGCAGCTGGCTGGAGAACCAGGACTTCATCCGCCAGAGCGGCATCTACCGGGATGTGTACCTCTACTCCAAGGACGAGGCGGAGATCCGGGACTTCTTTGTGAAGACCAAGTTTGACGACCGCACCAGCGAGGACAGCGACGTCAACGTCACGGTGGAGACCGACGTGCGCGCCCTGCGCAACACCGCTGAAGGTACATATACCCTTTCCGCCTACATCAAGGACGACGAGGGGAAGGTTGTGGCCCAGGCGGAGGATGAAGGGGTCACCCTGCAGGCTGCTTCCACCAACTTTGCGGACAAGCTGAAGGACCCCGGCACCACCCTCACCAGCACCATGAAGGTGACCAACCCCGCCAAGTGGTTCCCCGACACCCCCAACCTGTACTCCCTGGTGCTGGAGCTGAAGAAGAGCGACGGCACCGTCATGGAGGCGGTGGTGGAGCGCATCGGCTTCCGTGAGATTTATAAGGTGGACATCGACGACCAGGGCCACGAGCAGATGCAGATCACCGGGCGGCAGGTGGTGCTGCGGGGCGTCAACCGCCACGACACCGACCTGGAGACCGGCCACGCCCTCACCTTTGAGGACTACCTCACCGATCTGACCCTGATGAAGCAGAATAACCTCAACGCCATCCGCACCGCTCACTACCCCAACGACAAGGTCCTGTACGACCTGGCCGATGAGCTGGGCCTGTATGTGTGCGCCGAGGCCAACATTGAGAGCCACGCCGCCGCCTCCAACGGGGCCAAGGTGCCCACCGGTGCCAACCGACAGGGTATGCCCGAGTGGGTGGCCCCCGTGCTGGACCGTGTGGTCACCAACCTGGAGATGTACAAGAACAACCCCAGCGTCATCATGTGGTCCCTGGGCAACGAGGCCACGTACAGCTGGGCGCCTCTGAATGAGAACTACGGCTTCTGGGTCGCCTCCATGTACCTGCTCAAGCGTGACCCCGACCGGCTGCGCAAGTACGAGCGTGAGAGCGTCTATGCCGGACAGCACTCCTATGTAAGAGCTTCGAATACCGATCCCTGGGACGTGGATGTTCGTAAAAATAACATCATTGACATCGAATCTACCCAGTATGTGCTGCCCAACTATGTGGCCAATTACAGCAATAAGCTGCCCCTCATCCACTCCGAGTACAACCACTCCATGGGCCAGGCCTATGGCAACGCCTTGGAGCACTGGGATGCCATCCGGGAAAACGATCAGGCCCAGGGCGGCTTTATCTGGGACTACATCGACCAGTCCATCCGCACGGTGCGGGACAACGGAGATGGCACCTATGATGAGTTCTGGGGCTACGGCGGCGACTGGATCGACCCCAACAACAACGACAACGCCTTCTGCGGCAACGGCCTGGTCTTTGCCGACCGCACCCCCTCCCCCAAGCTCACCGAGGCCAAGAAGGTGCACCAGCAGGTGAGCTTCTACATGGACAACCTGAGCATTACCTCTGGCGGGGAGATTACCGTCAAGGTGGTCAACGAGTACGAGAACACCAGCCTGTCTGCCTTTGACATCACCTGGGAGCTCACCGAGGACGGGGTCAAGACCCTGGACAGCGGCACCCTGGAGCTGGACACCCCCAACATGGATGGCCAGTCCCTGATGAGCGGCCAGCAGGTGGAAAATGTCACCATTACCCTCAAGGACTTTGAGGCCGTGGAGGGCCGGGACTACCTGCTGGACTTCTCCGTGACCTTGAAGGAGGGGACCGACTGGGCCGAGGCCGGCCATGAGGTGGCCTATGAGCAGTTCCAGCTGGATGTCACCGATGCCGGTGATGCTGCCCAGACCCAGGCTCCCGACAAGGACTTCCAGTCTGTCCAGCAGGTGGGCGACGAGCTGATCCTCACCGGCACCACCGACACAAACCAGCCCTTTGAGATCGTACTGGATACCAAAAACGGCGTCATCAAGTCCTACAAGCTCAACGGCGACGTGGTCATGACCCAGGGTCCCGAGCAGAGCCTGTACCGGGCCGAGACCTACAACGACACCACCGTGTCCAAGAACGCCAACCTGAAGAACGCCGGCGCCACCGAGAACCTGTCCAACCTGGAGGTCTCCGTGAACACCAGCGAGAACAAGGTGCTCATGGCCATGAGCGGCTCCATGAAGGTGGATGCCGATGCCCTGATGGCCTACCAGATCTATGGTAACGGCGAGATCGTGGTCTTGAGCCAGTTCATTCCCACCAGCAACTTTGCCCCCGACGGTCTGCCTAAGATCGGTGGCCGGATGCTTATCAGTGGGGACTATGACAACCTGACCTTCTATGGCCGTGGCCCCGACGAGAACTATGTGGACCGCCAGAGCGGCTCCACCGTGGGTGTGTACACCTCCACCGTGTACGATCCCAACGACGCCATGGGTGAGGACTCCACCTGGGTCGGCAAGAAGATGCTCAAGCCCCAGGACAACGGCAACCGCACCGACATCCGCTGGACTGCCCTGACCAACGACCAGGGCGTGGGCCTGATGGTCACCAGCGACGATCAGCTGCTGGAGAGCTCCGTGGCCCACTACACCGCCGAGGAGATGAACTCCGGCTCCTACAACAGCTCCACCTATCGTCATCCCAACCAGATTCCTCAGGGTGAGGACATTGTGTGGAACCTGGACCTGCACCAAAACGGTGTCAGCGACACCGCTTTCATGGGCCACAAGCCTCTGGCCGGGTACTTCTTCCCCACCAACCAGACCTACTCCTACTCCTACCGCATCTCCCCTGTCAACACCAAGGATGCCACCGAGCTGATGGAAAAGGGCAACGAGGGCTTCGAGGTTCCCACCTCCACCTACCCCATTACCTCTATCAGCATCAACGGCAAGGAAGTG
This sequence comes from Candidatus Enterenecus avicola, assembly GCA_018715985.1. Lineage (GTDB taxonomy): Bacteria > Bacillota > Clostridia > Oscillospirales > Oscillospiraceae > Enterenecus > Enterenecus avicola. The sequence continues at coordinate 3,387 of DVKO01000117.1, read as the reverse complement.
GCGGGCTTTGACATGAACAGCGAGACCGGCGCCAGCTACACCCTGGCTGCCGACGAGTCCATCACCTCCGTCACCGTGGAGGGCACCGAGAACTACACCTACACCTTCAACGAGGACGGCACCCTCACCGTGACTGCCGCCAACAACTACGGCCAGGAGTTCAACTATGTGGTGAAACTGGTCCGTGAGGGTACGGAACTGAGCCGTGACGTACTGTCCAAGGCCAAGGTGGACAACTACTATTCCGGCCAGGATGCCAGCAAGATCATTGACGGCAACAACAGTACCCTGTGGCACTCCAACTGGGGTGACGAAAGCACCGAGGAACTCAGCCGCCTGTGGTTTATGGTGGAGCTCAAGAATCCCACCGACATCAACGGTATCCGCTATCTGCCCCGGCAGGACAAGAACAGTGGCAACCCCACCTACAACGGCAGCTACGGAGAGTATGACGTCTATGTCAGCTCCAAGGGAATTGACCAGGTGTCCACAGACCCCAACAGCTCTGACTGGACCAAGGTAGCCAGCGGCAGCTGGGCCAAGACCGTGGATTGGAAGACCGCCGGCTTCGGAGAGGTGGTCAACGCCAAATCCGTGCTGGTGGTGCCCCGCAGCACCTATGGCGACACCAAGCAAAATGCCTGGGGTTCCTGCGCTGAGTTCCGGGTCACCGGCGCCACCGCCATTGACACTGGCGATGTCACCGTCACCCTGGAGGACAGCTACTCCTACAAGGGTGAGGCCGTCCGTCCCGCCCCCGTGGTAAAGCTGGGCGATCAGACCCTCATCCGCGGCGTGGACTACACCGTGGACTACACCGATAACGAGGCCCCCGGCACCGGACACCTGACCATCAACTTCTGCGGCGCCTTCTCCGGCCAGGCCATCAGCAAGGACTTCACCATCGTGGAGGGCGACCAGTACACCCTGACCCTGAATGCGGGCGGCCAGACCACCGAGAAGCAGGTGTATGAGGGCCAGACCGTGACGGTGGAGGCCCAGACCCCTGCGGACAAGATCTTTGACCGCTGGACCGCCGATGTGGACAGCGTGGAGTTTGCCAACACGTACAGCGAGGAGACCACTTTTGTCATGCCCGGCCAGGATGTCACCGTCACCGCCAACTATGTGGACGGCTACACCGTCACGGTGGTGGGCGGCACTCTGGACCAGGCGGGCACCGTCACCTCCCAGAAGTTTAAGGCCGGGTCCTCCGTCACCTTCTATGCCACCATTCCCGAGGGCAAGGTGTTTTACCAGTGGACCACCGACGGGGCAGACGCCAAGATCACCGATATCTTCCGCAACCCCGCCCTGATGAACGTCATGCCCGCCCGCAACATTGTGGTCACTGCCCACTTCACCACCGATCCCAACTACTTCAAGGTGCTGGATCCCCTGCCCACCTGTCACTATCTGGGCACGGAGTTTGCCGCCCCCGCCACCCTCCGGGTGGTCCAGGGCGACCAGCAGTCCGATGAAGCTGTGACCTGGAACCAGGCCCAGGTGGAAGCCATCCAGGACGCCACCGAGGTTTGCACCCTGCCCCTCACCGGCACCGTGGCCGGCCATGACGTGTCCACCACCGTGGCTGTGGTGCCCGGCAACGTGGTCTACTTTGTGGACGCCGGCGCCTCCGCCTTTACCGATGCGGTGGCCAACATCCTCAAGTACAACGCCGCCACCATTCTCAACACCACCCCTGACCAGGCCTACACCGCAGAGAGCGGCTGGGGCTGCACCAATCCCGCCGCTGAGGTGGAGACTCACAGTGACTACGGCACCGACATCTACTCCACCATCCGTAACATGACCGACTCCAAGGGCGATGACGAGAATGATGGCCGTGGCAAGCCTCTGACCTACCGGTTTGACAACCTGGAGCCCGGCACCTATCAGGTGTACGTGGGCTACAAGAACATCTGGTACCAGACCACCTGGCAGCGCAACGCCACCATCCAGCTGCTCCAGGGCGGCAATGTTCTGGCTTCCGCAGAGAAGAACCTGAATGTGGAGAGCGGCCAGTTCGTCCAGATGGAGATGGAGGTCACTGAGGCTGGTTCTGTGGAGCTGAAGATGACCCCCAAGGAGAACCAGAACGCCAACAACGATATGCTGGTCAGCTTCATCGTCATCACCAAGGACGGCGACATCGTCCAGCCTGAGGAGCACACCATCACCGTAAAGACCGAAGGTCAGGGCACCGCTTCCGTTTATCCCGAGACCGCTGTGGAAGGCACCACTGTGACCCTGTTCCAGCAGGCAGCAGAGGGCTGGCACTTTGTGGAGTGGAAGAGCGAGGATGTCACCGTCACCGGCAACACCTTCACCATGCCGGACCAGGCGGTCACCCTCACCGCCGTCTTTGAAAAGGACGCCCACACCCACACCTACGGCGAGCCCACCTTCACCTTTAGTGAGGACGGCAAGTCCGCTACGGCTGAGTTTGCCTGTTCCTGCGGCGACAAGCAGACCGTAAACGCCACCATCACTTCTGCGGTCAAGCAGGATGCCACCTGCACCCAGAAGGGTGTCACCACCTACACCGCCACCGTGGAGTTCGGCGGCAAGACCTACACCGACACCAAGGATGTGGCCGACATCGCCTTGAAGGAGCATAACTTCAAGGACGGCGTGTGTACCGTGTGCGGCGCCAAGGACCCGGGCTATGTGGAGCCCACTCAGAAGCCTGAGCCCACCACCCAGCCCACCCAGAAGCCCGAGCCCACCACCCAGCCCACCCAGAAGCCCGAGCCCACGACCCAGCCCACCCAGAAGCCCGAGCCCACGACCCAGCCCACTCAGGAGCCTCAGGTCACCCAGACCCCTGAGACCACCCAGCAGCCTCAGGCCACGGGCAAGCCCGATGCCACCCAGAAGCCGGTGGATGGCCCCGCCCAGACCGGCGACACCGCCCACCTCATGGGCTATGTGGTGGCTCTGGCCGCCGCTGCTGCCCTGCTGGCAGGCGCCGCTGTGGTAGCCAAGCGCCGCAACCGAGGCTAAGAAAGGCTGAGAACACAGCATAAAACCAACAAAAACCAGGAGGAAGCCTAGGCTTCCTCCTGGTTTTTTCATGGAAAGACGCTCTTGTGCAAAGCTGTCAGGCTGACTGAGGGATTGACCGTTTCCACGGTCCCAAGTTCCGGCTTGTCAGCCTGGCAGGGACGCTCCGCTGGGCCCGATTTCTTAGCGATAAGAAATCGGGGAAAGAATCGCCAAAGGAGGGGCCTTCCCCCTCCTTGTGGAATCCACCCCGCCGGTACGAGGTGGCACCTGCGTCAGGGTGATGTTCGGCCCTTGGCCCGGCGGGGTCACATAGATGGCATGGTAATTCTATGGATCGTGCCTGCTCCTCTGCTGGCGTATGCTTCTACCGCCAGGGCC
>DVKO01000116.1 GCA_018715985.1 Candidatus Enterenecus avicola | reverse complement strand
GTGGGCATATGGATGTGTATCATGACAAAATATATTCTATTGAAAACGGCCAATTTGTATTGCTTCACGAGGGAAATTATGGTGCTGCTGATAATTCGCATGTTCAATTTGATTCTGATGGATATCCAATTTATGATTACTATTGGGATGGAACAGAAGTATCGTCTGAAACAGAATATATGAATTTGCTTAACGAAGTATATAATGCTCAACAAGCTATTACTCCGTTTGATGGTGCAGAATATGATAGCGAAACTTGGCGTTATGTGGGAAACGGTTTGTGTGATTATGAAGAAATTATAGAGGCTATAAATACATATTGATTGTAGTTTTGCACCTATTTGTAAGTTTTAAGAAAAATGAGCATTCTTATCTTTTAATGCTGTCATCAAGCAGGGGGCAATATTTACATTCCCTGTTAGCAAGGGGATTCCAAAGGGGAACAGCGTTTCCCCTTGACTGGGGTGTTCAGAGGGGATAGTGTTCCCCTTTGACCGGAAGAATCCAAAGAAACCGGCGGTTTCGTGGCACACGACTTTCCCTCGGAAAGTCTAGTGTGTTATACCTTTGTGGAGCAGATGGCAGCCGGAATTGTAGCACACCCTGAAAAGTGTGGCCACAGTTGCGGCGTTCTGGTGGGAAAGGTTGCCCCTTGCGGGGCAGCATAAGCGACAGAAAAAGGCTGGCAGGCGGTGCGAGCGAGCACTGTCTGTCAGCCGTGTCATTTGCGGAACAAAGGTATATCAAAGCCCCCGTCAGCCGCTGCTTCCCATCGTATCAGAACTGGCCAATCTCTCCGGCGTGACTCCGTCCACTGTGTACAGTCTGTTGGACGAGCGACGGAGGGATGTCTCTATCATTACCATAAAAAAGCTCTGCGACGGTTTGGATATTTCGCTGGGTGAGTTCTTTTCCACCCCGGAATTTGAAGCCCTGGAACAGGAGATTCAATAACCGGTCGATCGCCTTTCAGGAATGATAAGACCCACTGCCGAAATCTTGGTTACCCCCCTCCTCCGGGCTCCGGAGGAGGGGGGTATGATTTTCACACTTGTGCCGGGGTGTCGAATGTAGTAAAATTATTAGCAACATTGTTGGTCATTTCCTTTGTATCGGGAGGTGTGTCGTCATGGCAACCTTAAAAGAGATCGCAGCCATCGCCGGGGTGTCCCAGGCCACCGTGTCCAGAGTGCTCAATCAGGACCCCTCTCTGAGCGTGACGGAGGAGACGCGAAACCGGGTGCTCCAGACCGCCCGGGACCTGGGCTACCGCACCGTGCAGCAGCGCTACCAGGCCTACCAGGAGGCGGAGGCCCCCGACAAGCCCCTGGAGGGGGTGGAAAAGCGCATCGGCATCGCCCAGATGTTTGAGCATCAGCAGCTTTTGGAGGACATCTACTACATGATGCTGAAAAACATTGTGGACGAGGTGTGTTTTGAAAAGAAGTGGACCACAGTGACCCTGTTCCGCAACCAGCAGGGCCACTTTGTCAAGCGTGACGACCAGCCCTTGGACGGCATTGTGGCCATTGGCCGGTTCACCCAGGAGGAAATCCACGACTTTCACCGCTACACCGACAACCTGGTGTTTTTGGACTCCTCCCCCGACGAGGAGAGGTATTACAGCATCGTCCCCAACTACCACCTGGCCGTGCGGCAGGTGCTGGGCTGCTTCTGGGAGCGGGGCTACCGCCGCATCGCTTACCTGGGTGGCGTGTACACCTTCGGCAACACCAAGGAGCTGTCCATGGACCCCCGCTTCTACTACTACAAAAACTCCCTGCTGAGCCGGGACCTCTTCGACCCCGACCTGGTCATCGACTGTGAGATGAACTCCGCCAGCAGCTACCAGGCCATGTGCGCCTATCTGGACAGCGGAAAACCCCTGCCCGACGCCATCTTTGCCGCCAGCGACGTGGTGGCCCCCGGCCTGCTCCGGGCCCTGCGGGAGCGGGAGATCTCGGTGCCGGACCAGATGGGGGTCATCACCTTCAACAACACCCCCGTCTCCCAGCTCTCGGAGCCTCCCCTGGCCTCGGTGGAGGTGTATATGCGGGAAAATGCCCAGGCTGCCATGATGTGCATGGAGCTGCTGTGGCAGAAAAACACCCACCCCAAGAAGATCACCATCTCCTGCCGCCTGGAGCTGCGGGGCAGCGTGCGCTGACCGGAGTCTCCCTGCTTTTCCATATATTCCCCCCGTCTGAAACGCAGAAGAAAAAATTTCTTCTGCGTTTTTCATAAATACGAGTAATTATTTTAGTAAATACTTTACAGAAATTTTGCAAAATCAGTATAATCTTTAGTAAACACATTGACGCACTTGTGGGCCACTGCTATTATCATAGATAGAACTGACAAAAATAGCGGAGGAGGGCCGCCATGAGTATTGCAGTTAGCCGAGAGAATGAGGTTTTTCTGCTCAGCACCAAATCCACCAGCTACGCCTTTGGCATCGACGACCAGGGGCTGGTCCGGCACCTGTATTGGGGGCGGCGTCTGGAGCGCCCGGAGGAGCTGGAGATGCCGGTGCTCACCGAGGTGTCCACCAACGACCCGGTGTTGGAGATCACCCCGGAGGAGTTCCCTGTGTACGGGGGGCTGCGGTACAAGGAGCACTGCCTGAAGGCCACCTTTGCCGACGGCACCCGGGAGGTGGTGTATCGGTACTGCGGGTATGAGCTGGCCCAGCACGAGACCGTGCAGGAGCTGGTCCTCCACCTCAAGGACGCCCACTACGACTTTCTTCTGGACCTGCACTACAAGGTCTACCCGGACTACGACCTGATGGAGCGCAGCGTGGTGGTGCAAAACCAGTCCGCCCAGCCCATCACCATCCAGCAGCTCCACTCCGGCCAGTTCCACATCCCCTATGAGGGGCTGAACTTCTCCAACGTCCACGGCCACTGGGGGGCGGAGCAACAGCGGTTTGTGCAGAAGGTGGGGTACGGCGCCATTGTCATTGAAAACCGCCGGGGCATCTCCACCCACAACCACAATCCCTACTTCATCCTGGACCGGGACGCCACCGAGACCAGCGGAGAGGTGTACTTCGGGGCCCTGCGCATGAGCGGCAACTTCAGCGGGGTGGTGCGCCAGACTCAGTACGGGGAGACCCTGGCCCAGCTGGGGCTCAACCCCCACGACTTTGCCCTGGAGCTCCAGCCCGGACAGAGCTTTGAGGCCCCCGCCATTCTCTACGGCTACTCCCACCGGGGCTTTGAGGCCATGACCCACAACCTCCACCGGTTCGCCCGGCAGCGGGTGATGCGCCCCGGCCTGCGCCCGGTGCTGTACAACTCCTGGGAGGCCACCGAGTTTGCCGTCAACTGTGCCGAGCAGATCAAGCTGGCCCACAAGGCCAAGGAGCTGGGGGCGGAGCTGTTTGTGCTGGACGACGGCTGGTTCGGCCAGCGCCACGGCATTGACAACGGCCTGGGGGACTGGTACGTCAACCAGGACAAGTTCCCCCACGGCCTGGAGGAGCTCATCGACGCGGTGAAGGGACTGGACATGAAGTTCGGGCTGTGGGTGGAGCCGGAGATGGTCAACCCCAAGGCCCAGCTCTACCAGGACCACCCGGACTGGATCTACCACTTTGACACCCGCACCAGCGACACCTCCCGGGGCCAGTATGTGCTCAACCTGGCCAAAGAGGAAGTGCAGCGCTTTGTCTATGAGACGATGGATGGCCTCCTCACCCGCTACGACATCGACTACATCAAGTGGGACGCCAACCGCCCCATCTCCCAGACCTGCCTCCGGCAGGACATCTGGGTGACCCACATCCGGGCGGTGTACGACATTGTGACCCGGCTCAAGCAAAAGCACCCCCACGTACTCTTTGAGGCCTGCGCCTCCGGGGGCGGCCGGATCGACTACGGCATTCTGGGCATTTTCGACGACTTCTGGACCAGCGACAACACCGACGCCTGCGACCGGCTGTCCATCCAGGACGCCTACTCCTACCTCTACCCCATCAAGGCCATGCGGGCCTGGGTCACCGACTGCCCCAACTTCCTCTCCCAGCGGGTGATCCCCCTGTCCTTCCGCTACCACAGCGCCATGATGGGTTCCCTTGGCATCGGGTGCAACATTCTGAAGTTCACCCCCCAGGACGTGGCTCTGTCCCGGCAGATGATCGCCCAGTACAAGGAGATCCGCCCCATCGTCCAGGAGGGGGACTTCTACCGCCTGGACAACCCCTCCCCCAACCGGTACTTCCTCTATGAGTACCTCAAGGGGGAGCAGGGCCTCCTCTTCGCCTTCCTGCCTCAGAGCCGGGTGGGCCACCGGGGCACCACCGTCCGGCTGCGTGGGCTGGAGGAGGACGCCCGGTACACCGTGCACACCCCCCAGGGGGATGTGACCAAGAGCGGACGCTGCCTGATGCAGTGCGGCCTGCCCCTGCACCTGCACGGAGACTACGCCAGCGCTCTCATACCGTTTACCAAGGAAGGTTCATCGGAAACACCATTTGATACTCAATCCGGAGGGAGCACAACATGAAACTGACCTATCCGAGAAAACTGGCCTTTGGCGTGGGCGCACTGGGCAAGGACCTGTGCTATGCCATGATTTCCACCTACCTGATGATCTACTTCACCGACACCGTGGGCCTGGTGCCCCTGTTTGTGGGCAACCTGTTCCTGGTGGCCCGGGTGTGGGACGCGGTCAACGACCCCATGATGGGCTTTATGGTGGACAACACCCGCTCCCGCTGGGGTAAATTCCGCCCCTGGATCCTCATCGGCACCGTGCTCAATGCGGTGATTATGATCTTCATCTTCCGCCGCCCCGATCTCAGCGGCGCGCCCCTGTACGCCTACTACTCCGTGATGTACATTCTCTGGGGCATGACCTACACCGTCATGGACATCCCCTACTGGTCCATGCTCCCCTCCCTCTCCTCCACCCAGAAGGAGCGGGACTCCATGTCCGTCATCCCCCGCATCTTCGCCAGCTGCGCCTGGCTGCTCATGGGCGCCTTCGGCCTGAAGCTCATTGACGTGCTGGGCAAGGGGGACGAGGCCACCGGCTATGCCGGCCTGGCCGTGGTCATCGCCGTCGTCTTTGTGGCCACCATTCTCATCACCGTGGGCTTTGTCAAGGATCGCTCCTGCTATGAGGCCGCCTCCGGGGAGAAGGCCCAGCGCATCACCCTGAAAGAGGCCATCCACGTCATCACCGGCAACGACCAGCTGAAGGTGTACATCGCCGTGGTGCTGGCCTACAATATGCTGGTGCAGCTGGCCGGCGGCATGGCCCTGTACTACTTCAAGTACGTCTGCGGCAACGAGGATCTGTTCCCCTACTTCACCACCGCCGCCTCCGCCGCCGAGATCATCGCCCTGTTCGCCTTCCCCGTGCTCTCCCGCTTCCTGAGCAAAAAGCAGGTGTTCGCCATCGCCAGCTTTACCCCCGCCGTGGGCCTCATCGCCCTCATTGTCACCGGCACTGTCATGCCCACCAACATCCCCATCATCATCGTCTGCGGCCTTCTGTATAAGTTCGGCTCCGGCCTGACCCTGGGCGCCACCACCGTGATGCTGGCCGACGTCATCGACTATGGCGAGGTGAAGCTGGGCACCCGCAACGAGAGCATTGTGGCCTCCTTCCAGACCCTGCTGGTGAAGACCGCCTCCGCCGTGGCCGGCTGGCTCATCGGCGTGGGCCTGACCATCGTGGGCTATGTGAAAAACGTGCCCCAGACCCCCGAGACCATCATGGGTATGCGGGTCCTCATGGGTGTCATCCCCTCCCTTGTCACCGTGCTGGCCTTTGTCTTTTACATCAAGGGCTATAAGCTGGAGGGCAGTTATATGGAGCAGATCATGCAGCAGCTCAAATCCAAACGAGAGAAAAAGGTGGAATCGTAACCATGTTTCTTGGCGTAGACTATTACCCCGAACAGTGGGACCCCTCCCTGCTGGAGGAGGATCTGAACAACATCGTGGAGCTGGGATGCGACGTGATCCGCATCGCCGAGTTCGGCTGGCACATCATGGAGCCCCGGGAGGGTCAATACGACTTCTCCCTCTTTGACCACGTCATCGACCGGGCCAAAGCCCACGGGCTGAAGGTGGTCATGGGCACCCCCACCGCCACCATCCCCGCCTGGCTGGCCCACAAGCACCCGGACATCCTCTCCCAGTTTGACACCGGGGTGCCCCGCTCCTTCGGCGGGCGGCACGTGTCCTGCTTCCACAGCCCCCACCTGTACCACTATGGGGAGGGCATCATCCGGGCCATGGCGGAGCACTACAAGGACGAGGAGGCCATTGTGGCCTGGCAGATCGACAACGAGCTGGGCCATGAGGACAGCGACATCTGCTACTGCCCCCAGTGCCGGGCGGGCTTTCGGGCCTTCCTGCGGGACAAGTTCCAGGGGGACATCGACCGGCTCAACCGCACCTACGGCACCGTGTTCTGGTCCCAGCAGTACAACAGCTTTGACGAGATCCCCCTGCCCACCCCCACCATCACCACCCACAACCCCGCCCTGCGCCTGGACTGGGAGCGGTTCCGCAGCCAGGTCATCGTCCGCTTCGCCCACTTCCAGGCCTCCCTGCTCCGGGAGATCCTCCCCCACGCGGTGGTCATCCACGACTTCCCCGGAGGCGGGCTGGGCAAGCACGTGGACTACTCCGCTGTGTCCCGCTGCCTGGACGTGGCGGCCTACAACAACTACCCCGTGTGGGGCGGGCAGAAGGAGCCCCTCCCCCCCAACGAGATCGCCTTCGGCCTGGACTACATCCGGGGCCTGAAGGGGGAGAACTTCTGGATCACCGAGGCCATCATGGGGGCCCAGGGCCACGACGTCACCGGCTTTGCCCCCCGGCCCAACCAGGCCAAGCTGTGGGCCTACCAGAGCATGGCCCGGGGCTGTGAGTCCCTGTTCTTCTTCCGCTACCGGGGCGCCACCAAGGGCGCCGAGCAGTTCTGCTGCGGGATTTTGGATGCGGACAACGTCAAGCGGCGCAAGTTCTACGAGGTGCAGAGCTTCTTCACCCACATCCGCCGCTACGCCCCCCAGCTGTCCACCCCCATCCACGCCCCGGTGGCCATTGTCTACGACTACGACTCCCTGGCCGCCTTCCGCATCCAGCGCCAGAGCATTTTGCTGGACTGTCAGGGGGAGATGCAGAAGTTCCACAAGGCCTTCTATGACCGCAACATCCCCGTGGACGTCATCCCCGCCCAG
>DVKO01000115.1 GCA_018715985.1 Candidatus Enterenecus avicola | reverse complement strand
CGCAATGCCCACCGCATCATTGTGGTGGACGACAACCGCATCGTGGAGGAGGGAACACACGAAGAGCTTTTGCAAAGCGGCGGCGAGTACGCCCAGCTGTACAACGCCCAGAAGAGTGTACGTGTATGAATAAAACCGAACTTCTCAACAAATTTGCCAGGGACGGGGAACAGCGGGTGGAGCTGGCCCGGGTGCTGGACCAGATGGAGCGATCCGACACCCGCTCCATCCCCTGCCCCACCCAGTTTCTCTCCCCCGCCCTGCGGGCGGCGGTGGAGCCCATGCTGTGCGCCTGCGGACACCCCCGCCACCAGTTCACCGGAGGGTATGAGGGGGCCGAGCGCACCATCTGTGTCTTTCTCCCCCACTGGCTGGAGGGGTCGGACTATGACCCAGGGGAGGACCTGGCCGCCATCTCCGCCGCCTTCCCCCGCCAGGCCGCCCTCACCCACCGGGACATCCTGGGGGGGCTGATGGGCATCGGCATCACCCGGGAGAAGATTGGGGACATCCTCATGGGGGAGCACGCCGCCCAGATCGTGTGCCTCCGGGAGGCCCTGCCCATCATCCTCGCCCAGTTTGACCAGGCGGGGCGGTACCCCCTGACCTTGCAGGAGATCCCCCTCTCCCAGCTCACCCCCGCCCCCCAGGCGGTGAAGGAGATCCACGACACCGTGGCCACCCTGCGGCTGGATGCGGTGGTGGCCTCCGGCTTCTCCCTGTCCCGCTCCAAGGCCGCCCAGCTCATCACCACAGGCCGGGTGTCGGTCAACCACCGGGAATGCCTCAAGACCGACCGGCTGGTGGAGGAGGGGGACGTGCTCACCTGCCGGGGACTGGGCAAGTGTGTGCTGGCCCAGGTGGGCGGGCAGTCCCGCAAGGGCCGGGTGATCCTCACCCTGCACCGCTATGTATGAACAAAAAGGAGGAACAACCCCTATGACAGAGGAGAAAATTGCCCGCATCAACGAGTTTGCCCGCCGGGTCAAGGCGGGGGAGACCCTCTCACCCGAAGAGTTGGAGGAGCGGGCCGCCCTGCGGCGCGAGTATATTGACAGCGTCAAGGCCAGTTTGGTGGGCCAGCTGGACAACACCTACCTGGTGGACGAGAAGGGCAACAAAGTGAAGCTGCCTAAGAAGAAGCAATAAAAAATTGCCGCCTGCTCTGAAGTGAGCAGACGGCAATTTTTTGTGGTTTGATTACTCGGCCACGGCCACCACGTTGGTGGCGCGCACGCCCTTGGCGCCGCGGGGATCGGGCTCGGTCTCGAAGGTGACCTTCTGGCCCTCCAGCAGCTTCTTGTAGCCCTCAGCCACGATGGCGGAGAAGTGCACGAACACGTCCTCGCTGCCGTCGTCGGGGGTGATGAAGCCATAGCCCTTCTCAGCGTTGAACCATTTAACAGTACCGGTCATGTGGAATTCCTCCTGAATGAAAGATTGCGGTTTTGAGGCAAAAGAGAAGCCCATCCCTTTCATGTACGAAAAGGGCGGGCGTAACAGTTCATACATCAAAACAACGTAGTTATTATAGCACTCACTCCCCGCAGGTGTCAAGGAGTTTCCTGTCGGAGCGCAGGCTCCCTCTTCCCAGCATTCTCCTCCCCCGGGGTGTTGACATTTTTCCTCTCCCTCATTAGAATGTTATCTGCTTGTTTGCAAATATTACAGATATAGAGTGAGAAGGTTTTGCTGTTATGCCCGTCATTTACTTTGATTATGCCGCCACCACCCCCGTCTGCCCCCAGGCCGTGGACGCCGTGGTGGACGCCCTGGCCCACTTTGGAAACCCCTCCTCCCGCTACCCGCTGGGCCGGGAGGCCGCCCAGCGGGTGAAGTCCCACCGGGAGACGGTGGCCCGCGCCCTGGGCTGTACCCCCCAGGAGGTCTACTTCACCTCCTGCGGCACCGAGGGCAACAACTGGGCCATCCGCCGGGGGGTGGAGCTGAACCGCCGCCGGGGACGCCACATCATCACCACCGCCATCGAGCACGCCGCAGTGCTGGAGACCTGCCATGACCTGGAGCGGCAGGGCTACGAGGTGACCTACCTGAAGCCCGACCGCCAGGGCCGCATCGACCCCCAGGATCTCTCCGCCGCCCTGCGCCCGGACACCGCCCTGGTGTCCATGATGCTGGTGAACAACGAGGTGGGCTCCGTCCTCCCTGTGGCCCAGTGCGTCAAACTGGTGAAGGCCTGCGACAAGAGCATTCTCTTCCACTGCGATGCCGTCCAGGGCTTTTTGAAGGTGCCCTACTCCATGGCCTCCCTGGGGGCGGACTTTGTGTCGGTGAGCGGCCACAAGATTGGGGCTCCCAAGGGCATCGGGGCCCTGATGGTGAAGAAGGGCGTCCGCCTCACCCCCTTCTTCACCGGAGGCGGGCAGGAAAACGGGATGCGCTCGGGCACCGAGGCCACCGCCCAGATCGCCGGCTTTGCCGCTGCCGTTGAGGCCACCATGGCCCAGGCCCACCGCCTCCAGCGCACCGCCGCCATCAAGGAATACACCCTCCAGCGGCTGCGGGAGGCCATCCCCCAGCTGGAGATCATCACCGCCGGGGACGCCCCCCACATCTGCGCCGTCACCCTGCCCGGGTACAAAAGCGAGGTGGTGGTGCGGGTGCTGGGGGATGCGGGGGTCTGCATCTCCTCCGGCTCCGCCTGCCACAAGGGCAAGCCCAGCCACGTCTTTGCCGCCCTGGGGCTGCCCAAGCCCTGGCTGGACGGGGCGCTGCGCCTGTCCTTCTCCCCCGCCTCCACTCGGGAGGAGGCGGAGGCGCTGGTGTCCGCCCTCAAGCAGGCCGCCGACACCCTGTTTACCACGCTGTCCTAATCTTCTATCGTTGTGAGGTCTGATATGCGTTCCTTTTTCCGACGGGAGCCGGGCTTTTACCGCAAACTCATCGCCCTGGCCCTCCCCATCCTCATTCAAAATCTCATCACCAACTCCCTGGGGCTGGTGGACACCTTCATGGTGGGCACCCTGGGGGAGGGCCCTCTGGCCGGGGTCACCCTGGCCAACATCCCGGTGTTTGTGGTGCAGCTGATGATGTTCGGCATCCAGAGCGGCTCGGCGGTGCTCATCAGCCAGTACCGGGGCAAGGGGGACTTCTCCTCCATCAACCGGGTCATGGGCATCGGCACCTATGTGGCCGGGGCCATCACCCTGGTGTTCGCCCTCATCATGGGCTTTTTCTCCCAGCCCTTCATGAGCCTGTTCGGCAACGACCCGGAGGTCATCGCCACCGCCGCCCGCTACGCCCAGATCGTGGGCTGGTCCTACTTCTTTGACAGCTTTGTCCAGGTGTATATCGGCGCCCACCGGGCCATGGGCAAGCCCAACCGGGGAATGTATATTCTGGCCGTGTCCATGCTGGGCAACACCTTCCTCAACTGGGTGTTCATCTTCGGCAACCTGGGCGCCCCCCGTATGGCGGAACAGGGCGCCGCCCTGGCCACCCTGCTGGCCCGGGTGCTCTCCTTCACCGTTGCCATGGTGTGGGCCGTGCGGGACCGGGAGTTCCGCATCCAGCCCGCCCTCTTCTTCCGCCCCGGTGGCGAGATGACCCGCCGGTTTGTCCGCTTCTCCACCCCGGTGATGTGCAACGAGACCTTCTGGGGCCTGGGCACCTCCCTCTTCCCCACCATCATGGGCCATATGGACGGCTCCAAGGAGATCCTGGCCGCCTACGCCATCGCCGGTAACATCACCAACCTGTGCACCGTGGGGGTGTTCGCCATCGGCGGTACCGCCGCCATCCTGGTGGGTCAGGAGATCGGCTCGGGACACACCGACCGGGTGTACAGCCTGGGGGCGCTGCTGGATGTGCTGGCCTTCCTCTTCGGCCTGGTGTCCGGGGGGGTGTTCCTCCTCATCCTCTATTTTCTCATCGCCCCCTACCTCTACCCCCTCTTCCACCTCTCCCCCCAGTCCGGGGACATCTGCACCATGATGCTCACGGTGGTCTTTTGCTTTATGCCCCTGCGCTCCTTTGACACCACCAACATCGTTGGCGTGCTGCGGGGCGGCGGAGATGTGCGCATGGCCACCCTCATTGACCTGTCCCCCCTGTGGATTGCCGCCATCCCTCTGGCTGCCCTGTGTGGTCTGGTGCTGGAGCTGGGCATCTTCTGGGTGTACCTGTCTATGATGAGTGAAAATGTCATCAAATGCATCTTTGGTCTGCGCCGCTTCCTCAGCGCCCAGTGGATCCACGACGTCACCGTGGTCCAATTTGAAAAGGAATAGCCTCAGAGCAAAGCTCCGGCTGTGGTCTCAGTTGCACCACAGCCGGAGTTTTCTCATTCCCCTTTGTATTTTTTCCTGGTGGCCATGCCGCCCCGGATGTGCCGCTGGGCCTTGTTCACCTCCAGCACCACCTTCACCTGCTCGTACAGGGGGCGGTTGAAGGTTGGCAGCCGCTCGGATAAATCCTTGTGTACCGTGGATTTGCTCAAGCCAAATTTCTGGGCGGCGCTGCGCACCGTCCCCTTTTCCTCGATGATGTACAGCGCCATCTCACAGGCTCGCTCTTCCATGTTCCCTTTCAAACGGCAACACTCCCTCATGGTTCTCACGAGAGCATATATATGTGGGGAAAGGGACAATTATGTGGTGGGCAGAGACTTCCCGGCAAGCCTCTTGCAAAACCCGTCCATTTCTTTCATAATACACACAGACCATTCTGTAAGGAGGGAATACCATGGACCCCATTACCCGCTATTTCAACCTGATTTCCCAACGGCCGGAGCTCTTCACGCCCTCCCAGCACGTGCCCCTGTGCCTGGACGAGGCCACGGTGCGCGCCTATGCGGCATCCACCGGACGGCCGGTGGGGGTGGTGTACGACAACTCCCCCTACTATCTGGTGCTGGCCGACCTGTGCGTAAAACCGGACGGACAGCTGTACACCTACGCCCGGGTGATCTACCCCCACAGCGACAGCAACGGCGTGGTGGTCATCCCCCGCAGAGGGGAGCGGTTCGGGCTGCTGTCCATCTTCCGCCATCCGCCCCGCTGTGAGAGCGGCGGCGAGTTCCCCCGGGGATACGCGGAAGATCTGTCCCCCGCGGAAAACGCAGCTAAAGAACTGCGGGAGGAGATCGGCGCCCATGTGGCCCCCAGGGAGCTGGTGTACCTGGGAGACATTCAGACCGACACCGGCCTGAGCGCCGGGCGGGTCCAGGTCTATCTGGCCCCGGTGGAGGAGGCCGCCGTGCCCCAGGACAACGGGGAGGGCATCCACGGGCTGTTCTGGCTGACCCAGGAGGAGCTGATGGCCCGGGTATCCGACGGCACCATCACCGACGGGCTCACCCTGTCCGCCTTTCTCCGCTACCTGTGCCATATGGAGCTGAGCCGGGAGGGGGCCAAGTGACGGAGACCACCTGTCCTCCCACGCAACCCTTCCATCCGGGCCTCCCGTGATTTGTGCAAAACTTCGCCAATACCCCTTGCATTTTTCGTCATTTTATTGCATAATACACAACAGTAATGCTCCCGCTTTTCCCCGGCCTGTCGGTTCCCCCTGGGCTGGTACGCCGTGGCGGGGGGCGGCAGTTTTTGTTTCCTGTGAGAGAAAGGTTGATGTTCCATGAGAAGCTCCGGAATTTTGATGCCCGTTGCCTCCCTCCCCTCTCCCTACGGCGTGGGGACGCTGGGGCAGGCGGCCCGGGAGTTTGTCTCCTTCCTGGTCCGGTCCGGCCAGAGCCATTGGCAGGTCCTCCCCGTGGGCCCCACCGGCTACGGGGACTCCCCCTACCAGTCTTTTTCCTCCTTTGCGGGCAACCCCTACTTCATTGACCTGGACGATCTGGCCCGGGACGGCCTCCTCCTGCCCCTGGAGTATCGCTTCCTGTCCTGGGGGGACGACCCCGGCCAGGTGGACTACGGCCTGCTCTACCGCCAGCGCTTTCCCGTGCTGCGCCGGGCGGTGGCCCGGCTCCAGATCAAATACCCCCAGTCTCTGGCCGAGTTCTGCCGGGCCCAACAGGGGTGGCTGGAGCCCTATGCCCGCTTCATGGCCTTCAAAGACCACTTCGGCGGCGGTCCCTGGTCTGAGTGGCCCGATCCCATCCGCCGCCGGGAGCCTGAGGCGGTGGAGGATCTGGCCCGGACCTTGGCCCCCCAAATTTCCTTCTGGAAGGGGGTACAGTACCTCTTCTTCCGCCAGTGGGGCGCCCTGAAGGCCTTTGCCAACGCCCAGGGCATCTCCATCATTGGAGACCTGCCCATCTATGTCTCCAGGGACAGCGCCGACGTGTGGGCCGACCCAGGGCAGTTCCAGCTGGACGAAAACCTCCAGCCCACCGAGGTGGCCGGGTGTCCCCCGGACGGCTTCACGGCGGATGGACAGCTGTGGGGCAACCCCCTGTTTGACTGGGAGGGTATGGCGGGGGACCACTACGCCTGGTGGATGCGGCGCATCGCCTTTCAGTTCACCCTCTACGACGTGCTGCGCATTGACCACTTCCGGGGCTTTGACTCCTACTACGCCATCCCGGCCGGAGACAAAAACGCCCGGCGGGGCCGGTGGCGTCCGGGGCCGGGCATCGCTTTCTTCCACACCCTCCGGGAGGCCCTGGGTGACCGACCCATCATCGCCGAGGATCTGG
Organism: Candidatus Enterenecus avicola; assembly: GCA_018715985.1. Lineage (GTDB taxonomy): Bacteria > Bacillota > Clostridia > Oscillospirales > Oscillospiraceae > Enterenecus > Enterenecus avicola. Next base: position 608 of record DVKO01000115.1, on the reverse strand, counting down.
GCTTTCTCACCCCCTCCGTCCACGAGATGCTGGCCCAGACCGGGTACCCGGGTATGAAGGTATTGGAGTTTGCCTTTGACAGCCGGGACAACGGCCAAAATCTATACCTGCCCCACAACTACCCGGTCAACTGCATCGCCTATGTGGGCACCCATGACAACGACACCGCCCTGGGCTGGGTCCACACCGCCCACCCGGAGGATGTGCAGGTGGCCCGGGAGTACCTGAATCTCACCCCGGAGGAGGGAGAGAACTGGGGCATGATGCGGGGCATCTGGGCCAGCCCCGCCCGGTACACCATCGTGCAGATGCAGGACGTGCTGGGCCTGGGCAGTCAGGGCCGCATCAACACCCCCTCCACCACCGGGGACAACTGGAAGTGGCGGGCCACCCCCGGCTATCTTGCCCCCGCCCTGGCCCAGCGGCTGCACCAGATGACCAAACTGTACGGACGGCTGCGGCCATAAAGGCAAAAAAGGGGCCTGTTGCAAAATACGTAGATTGTCTAACTCTCAACCGGAGACAATCCCCCAGTCACCTACGGTGACAGCCCCCTTTACACAAGGGGGCCTTGGTACTGCGGTGTTTCTGTTGTCAGATTTCAGCGA
>DVKO01000114.1 GCA_018715985.1 Candidatus Enterenecus avicola | reverse complement strand
AAACACTTCTCAGCCCGCCAGTGTGGAATCGGGTCGTCCTTTGACCCGATTCTGCGCGCAGCGGGCTGCATCCCCTCGAAAAAATGCTTGCATTTTTGAGAAGCGTGTCGAACTTTTTCGACACGCTCAGGGGCCGACCATGGGTCGGCCCCTGTTTTTATGCCCAGCTCCCTTGGTATATGGGCGGGGGAGATGCTCATATGCTGTTGGGGAGGAGGGAAGCCCCATGAAAAAAACGGTGCATTTTGTGATGGAAGACCCCAATCGAGGCGGAGAATTGGCAGAATTGTGGATGCAGATTTTAATGGAGAAGCTGTGCAGCTGCTGGAGATAGAGAAGGGGAGATCCCTTCTCTTTTTTTATGGGAGGAGTGAAGAAGATGCGGATCGCAGCCTATTGTCGGGTCTCCACCGCCAAAGAGGAGCAGTTGGACAGCTTGGCCCATCAAAAGGAATTCTTTCAGGCATATGCCCAGCGCAACGGATACGAGCTGGTAAAGATCTATGCAGATGAAGGGATTTCCGGAACACGATTGCAAAAGCGGGAGCAGTTTCAGGCGTTGCTCCACGACGCGAAAGACCACCGGTTTGAACTGGTGGTGGTCAAAGACATTTCCAGGTTTGCCCGAAATACCGTGGACTTTCTCCAGAGTGTCCGGGCCCTGAAGGAGTTGGGGGTGAATACTCGCTTTCTCACCGCGGATATGGACAGCCTCGGGGAATCCGAGTTCGTCCTCACCGTATTCGGGGCCTTAGCCCAGGAGGAGAGCGCCAATTTGAGCAAGCGGGTAAAGTTCGGGAAAAAGCTCAACGCTCAGAAGGGGAGGGTGCCCCGGTGCATTTATGGATATGACCGGATAGATAATTTCACCCTTCAGATCAACCAGGCGGAGGCGGATGTGGTGCGTCTGATCTATCAGATGTATGTGGAGCAGGGGCTGGGGTGTCGTACCATTGCCCAACAGTTGGATGCCTGGGGATATGGCACCAAGCAGGGCTGCGGCTGGACTCCGTCGGCCGTCCACCGCATTTTGACCAATCCCATCTACTGCGGGCATCACGTCAACCACAAGTATGAGGTGGAAAACTACCTCACGGGGCGTCAGAGAAAACTTTTGCCCCAGGAGCAATATCACCACCTCCGCCCGCAGTGGGCCATTGTCACACCGGAGCAATTTGAACAGGCCCAGGCCCAGCGGAAGGCCCGCAGCCAAATCCAGGAGCGGGACGGACATGAGGTACGGAGGCGATACAGCGCCTGTCATGCATTCAGCGGATTGATGATCTGTCAGGAGTGTGGGAGGAGCTTTTGTCGGAAAACCTATACCTATGCCCATACCCGCATCTACTGGAAGTGCGCGGGAAACGACCAGGGGCTGTGTGAAAACCGAACCAAAGTGGAGGAGAATCAGCTTCTGCGTGCCATTGCCGGATATGTGATGCAGGGTGGCCCGCCTGCGGGGCAGGTGGAGGAGAGGCTGGTACACTGGGCGCTGGAGCACCGGGATGAGGGGCGAAAAGCTGCCGATGAGTGGAAACGGCTGGAACGAAAGGAACAGCGATATGCGCAGCTCTACGCCAACGAGGCTATGACCTTGGAAGATTTTCTTGAAAAGCGCAGAGAAATTCAGGCAAGGATTTTAACTTTACAGTCCTTGCAAAATAAATCTTTATTGGATGTACAACAGGCGCAGGAATGGGTGCGCAGACAGATGGACTGGCGGGAGATGACCCGGACGGACATGGCCAGACTGGTGGAGCGCATCACTGTGGACGGCGAGGGAGAGGTCCGGGTGATCTTTTGCCGGGCAAGGGGGAGCCTACCTGGTTGATCGCAACAGTAGAGGCTGTGGATCCCATCATCCTCAGCATGAAGCTGGTGGAGAACTGTGAGAACAACGGATGCAGCTGCAGCTGTGGCTGTGACCCCAGCGACATCCCGCCCTGCATCACCTCTTGCTTCCCCGGTGAGCTGTCCATGGGCAGCGAGGGGAAACGGGTGTATGTGACCTTGGGACAGTTCTCCTTGATCCGCCTGGAGCGGGACAGTCAACTGCTCATCCCTGCCTATGACTACTGCATTCCCAGCAAGGAGTGCACGGGCGGCAGCGAGGAGGACCCCTGCGCCCTGTTCCGCAAGGTACAGTTCCCCACCGAAGAGTTCTTCCCGCCCAACACTGTTGCACCCCCGGAAGGGTACCAGGAGGCCAAACACTGCGACCCCTGCTGTCAAGGGTAAGCAAACTGAGAGGGGCGTTGCACGTCAACGCCCCTCTCAGGCTGTCGAAAAAGCTCACGTCAATGCAAGAAGGGCAGATGATCTTGCATCGTCAAAAAGCCCTCGGCAGAGTTTTCCCATCCGAAGATGGGAAAATAAATTGAATCTGTTTTTTTCGGGGACATGAGCATCGAAAAAAACACTTCTCAGCCCGCCAGTGTGGAATCGGGGCGTCCTTTGACCCGATTATGCGCGCAGCGGGCTGCATCCCCTCTCAAAAATGCTTGCATTTTTGAGAAGCGTGTCGAACTTTTTCGACACGCTCAGAGGGGCGTTGCACGTCAACGCCCCTCTCACGTTCCAGGCGAAGGAGACTTTTATTTTTCGGGGAAGTCTGGTATAATACACTTGTGTCTTTATGACCGAATATAGATTGCGTAACACAAGCCGGAGGGTTTGCATATGAATGAGATACATAATCTGCACCGACAGCTGCGCCAGCAGCTGCCGGAGCTGGAGCTGCGACTGGACGAGCCCATGAGCCACCATACCACCTTTCGGGTGGGCGGTCCTGCCGCACTCATGGCCTGTCCCCGGCAGACAGAGGAGCTGGTAGAAGCGGTAAAACTGGCCCGGGCGTGGGAGGTTCCCACGGTGATGGTGGGAAACGGCTCCAATCTGCTGGTGGATGACAGTGGGGTGAACGCCTTTGTGGTGAAAACGGTGCCTCAATATGCCGACTGCCAGGTCTGCGGGAAAGAACTCACCGCGCAGTCCGGTATTCTTCTCTCCCAGTTGGCCACCAAGGCTGCCCAGGAGGGCTTGACGGGGCTGGAATTTGCCCACGGCATTCCCGGAAGCCTGGGCGGCGGCGTGACCATGAACGCGGGAGCCTATGGCGGAGAGATGGTGCAGGTGGTGCGCCAGGTGGGGGTGCTCTGTCCCGACGGAACAGTGGAGACCTGGGAGGGGGAGCGGTGCCAATTCCGCTACCGCCACTCTGCATTCAGCGACGGCACTCACCTGGTGCTGTGGGCAAAGGTGGGGCTCCAGCGGGGGGATCCCGAGAAGATACGGGAGACCATGCGTGATTTTTCCGCAAGACGCCGGGAGAAACAGCCGCTGGAATACCCCAGCGCCGGGTCCACCTTCAAGCGGCCCCAGGGACATTTTGCCGCAGCCCTCATTGACCAGTGTGGTCTCAAGGGCCTGCGGGTGGGCGGAGCCATGGTATCGGAAAAGCACGCCGGATTTGTCATCAACACAGGGAATGCCACGTGCAGTGATATTTTACGCCTGATGGATGAGGTTCGAGGGCGGGTGTATGAGGCCACCGGCGTGGGGCTGGAGCCAGAGGTGCGATACCTCAAGTGAGGAGGCAGTTGATATGGAGCTTTTCATTGTGTCTGGACTTTCCGGGGCAGGAAAGTCCACGGTAATGTCCATTTTGGAGGACAGCGGTTATTTCTGCGTGGATAATCTGCCTCCAGTACTCATCCCAAAGTTTGCGGAGCTGTGCCAGATGGGCAGCGAGGCCCACAAGCGGGCGGCGGTGGTGTGCGACATCCGGGGCGGCAGCAGCTTTGATGGGCTGTTTGAGGCCCTGGAGACCTTGGACCGAATGCAGGTGAAATACCAGATCCTGTTTGTGGAGGCGGATGACCAGACCATCATCAAGCGCTACAAAGAGACCCGGCGCAGCCACCCGCTCATGGAAACCCAGGGCACCCTGGCCCGGGCCGTGCAAAAGGAGCGGGAGCTCATGGAGCCGGTGCGCAGCCGCTCCAATATCGTGCTGCGTACCGACGCCATGTCCACCCGCAAGCTGCGGGACCGAGTGCTGGAGCTGGTTTATCCGGGGCGGAAAAAGGACAGCGAACTGAACGTCTGCGTCACGTCGTTTGGCTTCAAATACGGCCTGCCTATGGAGGCTGATCTGGTCTTTGATGTGCGATTCCTCCCCAATCCCTTTTATGTGGAGGGGCTGCGCACCCAGACTGGTCTGGATGACGGAGTACGGGACTACGTCTTTCAGTTTCCCCAGAGCAACGAGTTTCTGGAGAAGTTGAAAGATATGATAGACTTCCTTCTGCCGCAGTTTGTGGAGGAGGGGAAGAGTATGGTAGTAGTGGCCATTGGCTGCACCGGAGGGCATCACCGCTCGGTAGCCATGACCCACGCCTTGGCTCAGCACGTCCGGGAACTGGGCTATCAGGTGTCGGAAAATCACCGGGATATGACGAGGGCTTGAACGATGGGAAAGAGACACAGTCCGGCTATTGTGGCCATTGGCGGCGGGCATGGGCTTTCTGCGGTGCTGCGCGGCCTGAAAAATTGCACAGATGATCTGACCGCCATTGTCACCGTGGCGGATGACGGAGGAGGCTCCGGGACACTGCGGGAGGAATTGGGGATGCCCCCACCGGGAGACATCCGAAACTGCATGGAGGCCCTGGCAGATGAGGAATCCCTCATGCGCACCCTGCTGGCCTACCGCTACCCGGAGGGACGACTGGCCGGGCAGGCCTTTGGAAACCTGCTTCTGGCGGCGTTGGACGGGATCTCCCCCTCCTTCGACCAGGCGGTGGCCCAGATGAGCCAGGTGCTGGCCATCCGCGGCACCATATTGCCCGTGACCAATGCGAACATTCAGCTGGAGGCCGTATTTGAAAACGGCACCCGGGTATGCGGGGAGTCCAAAATTTTCGCCTTCAAAAAGCAGCAGAACTGCGGCATTCACCATGTACGGCTCATCCCCGAGCATCCGCCGGCCTTGCCTGCGGCCCTGGAGGCCATTGCCCGGGCAGATGTGATTTTGCTGGGGCCGGGAAGTCTGTACACCAGCGTCATTCCCAATCTGCTGGTGGATGGGATTTCCCATGCCATTGAGGAAAGCGCCGCTTTGAAGATTTATGTGTGCAACATCATGACCCAGGACGGGGAGACGGAGGGTATGACCGCCTCGGATCATTTGGCGGCCCTGCTGGAGCACGGCGGGCCTAAGCTGGTGGATCTGTGCCTGTGCAACAACGCTACGCTCTCCGGTGAGCTGCTCAGCCGCTACCGGCAGGAGGATTCTGAGCCGCTGGTGGTGGATCGCCGGGAGATGGAGCTGCTGGGGGCCGAGGTGGTGTGCCGTCCCTTGACCGACGAGAACATCGGATACGCCAGACATTCCGGGGAAAAGGTGGCCAATGCGGTCATGGAACTCTACAAGCAGCGGGGACACACCCAGATATTTTGAGATTTGATAAAGGAGCAGATGCAAGTGACCTTTTCTGCCCAGGTAAAACAAGAACTGTGCAAGCAATCCATGAGCCGCCGCTGCTGCGCCCAGGCCGAGGCCTATGGGATCTTGCTCTATTGCAACACCTTTCAAGCCAACCAAGTGCGCATCATCACCGAGTCGCCCCAGTTCAAGCTGCGGCTGCCCCAGCTGTTTCGCAAGGCGTTTCGGGTGGAGTTTGATGTGGTCCCGTCTCCCGGTGAGGGAAAGGGCAGTTTTTTGCTGGAGGACCCGGCCAAACTGCACACGGTATTTGACACCTTTGGATTGGAGCGGGACAGTGCGGTTTCGCTGCACATCAACTTTGCCCATCTGGAGGAGGAGCACTGCCAGACGGCATTTTTCCGGGGGGCCTTCCTGGCCGGCGGCTCCGTGACCGATCCGGGCAAGAGCTACCATCTGGAGCTGGCCACCTCCCACGCTGCGGTGGGCCGGGAGAGCATTGCGCTGCTCCGGGAGCTGGGGTTCACCCCCAAGGACACCCAGCGAAAGGGAAATCACGTGACCTATTTCAAGCAAAGTGACCATATTGAAGATTTTCTCACCACCATCGGGGCCCCGGTGTCCGCCATGGAGATTATGACGGCCAAGCTGGAGCGGGATTTACGGGGCAGCGTCAACCGCAGGGTCAACTGTGACGCCGCCAATCTGGATAAGACGGTGGAGGCGGCCCGGTGGCAGATGGAGGCCATCTATCGCCTGGAAGAGCGGGGGATGCTGGAGGACCTGCCGGAGAAGCTCAAGGAGGCCGTGGACCTGCGCATGGCCCACCCGGAGCTGACCCTGGCCCAGCTGGCAGAGCTGTGCACCCCGCCGGTGAGCAAGTCTGCGCTGAACCACCGGCTGCGCAAGCTGGCCCAGCTGGCGGAGATCTAAACCACAGTTTTACACAGGAGGAGCGAGCCATGGCATTTGTCCATCTACACGTACATACCGAATATTCCCTGCTGGACGGAGCCTGCCGCATCAAACAGCTGGCGGGGCGGGTCAAGGAGTTGGGTCAGGAGGCGGTGGCCATCACCGACCACGGCGTGATGTTTGGCGCGGTGGATTTCTACCGGGCCTGCCTGGGGGCAGGGGTCAAGCCCATCATCGGCTGTGAGGTGTATGTGGCACCTCGTACCCGCTTTGATCACACCCGGGAGTTGGACGGCTCTCCCCGTCACCTGGTGCTGCTGTGTAAAAATGAGACCGGGTACCGCAACCTCAGCTACATGGTGTCCATGTCCTATGTGGAGGGATTTTACGGGAAACCCAGGGTGGATATGGAGCTGCTGCGGGCCCACAGTGAGGGCCTCATCGCCCTGTCCGCCTGCCTGGGCGGTGAAATTCCCCGGCGGCTGATGGCAGGGGACTACCAGGGGGCTCTGGCCCATGCCCTGGAGATGCGTGAGATCTTTGGGGAGGACAGCTACTACCTGGAGATTCAGGACCATGGCATTCCGCAGCAGCAGGCCGTGAACGCCGGGATTTTCCGTCTCCACGCCGAGACCGGCATCCCCCTGGTGGCCACCAACGACGCCCACTACCTGACCCGGGAGGACTCGGTGATGCAGGACGTGCTCATGTGCGTCCAGACAGGGAAGCGGTTGGAGGACACCGACCGGATGCGGTTTGAGACCCAGGAGTTTTACATCAAAAGCGAGGAGGAGATGCGCAGTCTCTTTCCCCAATGCCCGGAGGCCATTGAAAACACGGCCAAAATCGCCCAGATGTGTCAGGTGGATTTCCAGTTTGGGGTGCACCACCTGCCCGAGTTCAAGCTGCCTCCCGGGGAGACGGATGGAGACGCCTACTTCGAGCGGCTGTGCCGCCAGGGGTTTGAACAGCGGTATCCCCAGGCGGGGGAGGGGTACCGGCAGCGGCTGGAGATGGAGATGAACATGATCCGCCGCATGGGATTTGTGGACTACTTTCTCATTGTCTCCGACTTCATTGGCTACGCCAAGGGCCAGGGGATCCCCGTGGGGCCGGGACGTGGCTCGGCAGCCGGGTCCATGGTGTCCTACTGCCTGTATATCACCGACATTGACCCCATGAAGTACAACCTCTACTTTGAGCGATTCCTCAACCCCGAGCGGGTCACCATGCCGGATATTGACATCGATTTCTGCATCCGCCGCCGTCAAGAGGTCATCGACTATGTGGCCCGGAAGTACGGGGAGGACCACGTGGCCCAGATCGTCACCTTCGGCACCATGAAGGCCAAGGCGGCCATCCGGGATGTGGGCCGGGTGATGGATATGCCCTATGCGGAGGTGGATGCCATTGCCAAGCAGGTGCCCTTCGCTCTGGATATGACCTTGGACAAGGCCCTGGTGCTGTCCAAGGGGCTGGCAGACCTGTACAACGGGAACGAACAGGTGAAACAGCTGGTGGACATGGCCCGCAAGCTGGAGGGAATGCCCCGCAATGCCTCCACCCACGCCGCCGGCGTGGTCATTACCCGCCTGCCGGTGTACGAGTATGTTCCTCTGGCCACCAACGACGGCGTACCGGTAACGCAGTACACCATGGTGACCCTGGAGGAACTGGGGCTGCTGAAAATGGACTTCCTGGGTCTGCGCAACCTGACCATCCTGGACGACGCAGTGAAGATGGTCAAGACCCATCACCCCGACTTCTCCATGAGCGACATCCGGGACGACGACCCGGAGGTGTTTCGGATGCTCTCGGAAGGACGCACCTCCGGAGTGTTTCAGATGGAGTCCTCCGGCATGACCGGCGTGTGTGTGGGGCTCAAGCCCCAGAACATTGAGGACATCACCGCCATCATTGCCCTCTACCGCCCCGGCCCTATGGACTCCATTCCCAAGTTCATTGCCAGCAAGCATGACCCCAGGTGCATCTCCTACCGCAACCCCGCCCTGGAGCCCATTTTGTCCGTGACCTATGGGTGTATTGTCTACCAGGAGCAGGTCATTGAGATTTTCCGCCGCTTGGCCGGTTATTCTCTGGGCCAGGCCGATATGGTGCGCCGGGCTATGAGTAAGAAAAAGGTCAAGGACATCGAGCGGGAGCGGGAGGCCTTCATCCACGGCGACCCCCAGCGCAGCATCGAGGGCTGTGTGGCGCGAGGCATTCCCACAGAAGATGCCCAGGCCATCTACGACGAGATCTACGCCTTTGCCAACTACGCTTTCAACAAGGCCCACGCGGTGAGCTACGCCATTGTGGCCTATCAGACGGCGTGGTTTAAGTGCCACTATACCCGGGAGTACATGGCGGCCCTCCTGACCTCGGTGCTGGACTCCCAGGACAAGGTGGCGGAATACATTGCCGAGTGCAAGGAAAACGGAATTGCCCTGCTGCCTCCCGACATCAACGAGTCGGGCCTGAGTTTTACGGTCTCCGGAAATGACATCCGCTTCGGCCTGGCCGCTCTGAAGGGGGTGGGGCGAGGTTTTGTCAACGCCGTGCTGGCCCAGCGGGAGCAGGGAGGGCCCTTCACCTCTTTCCCCGATTTCTGTGCGCGGATGAGTCACAGCGACCTGAACAAGCGGGTGCTGGAGAGCCTGATCCGGGCAGGATGCTTTGATCGCATGGGCTACCGCCGCAGCCAGCTGCTGAAGGCGTATGAGCAGGCGGTAGACTCCATTCTCAGGGACCAGCGCCAGAAACTGGAGGGGCAGTTTGACCTCTTCGGCGGCTCCGAGAGCAGTGAGGCGGAGATGAAACTGCCGGACATTCCGGAATTCTCTCCCGCAGAGCTCATGGCCATGGAAAAGGAGGTCACAGGACTCTATCTCTCCGGCCACCCCATGGACCAGTACCGCAGCCAGGTGAAAAAGCTCCGGGCGGTGCCCATCGGTACCCTGCTTCAGGGCTGTTCGGAGGAAGGGGATCCACCGCCCCGGTATTCGGACGGCCAAAAGGTGACGGTGGCTGGCGTCGTGTCATCGGTCAAGACCAAGACCACCAAGAACAACTCCCTCATGGCCTATGTGGATCTGGAGGATGCCACGGGGTCCATGGAACTGATGGTGTTTTCCCGGGTGCTGGCCGAGTGCGGCCACTACCTGAAGGCTGGGCTTCCGGTGGCGGTGACAGGGCGTGTGTCCCAGCGGGATGAGAAGGCACCCCAGATCATGGCTGACTGGGTGGGGCCCCTCAGCCAGGAGGCACAGTCCAAAAGCCAGAAAGAGGAGAGCGACCGGGGGGACACCCTGTGGATCCGGTTGCCCGACGGGGAGGGGTCCCTGGTGTGGCTGAAAAAACTGCTGAATATGTTCCCCGGCAGGGAGAGAACGGTGGTGTACTTGCAGGACAGTGGGAAAAAGCTGCTCACCGCCTGCCTCCACCATACCGCGCTGTTGGAGGAGCTCAAGGAGAAACTGGGCATAGAAAGCGTCGTTCTGCGCTAAAGGAGAAGCCATGAATCGGATACTCACACACATTGGAAGCCTGCTCTTTCATCGGGTGGGCATTATGGCCAGTCTCATTGTCATTCAGATGGGATTCTACGTCTTTGCTCTGTCCATTCTCCAGGAGACCCCCATTTACAATGTCGTACACTGGGCTTTTTTGGTGCTGTCCATCCTGGTGGTGGTGTGGATTGTGGCCAGCAGCAGCAATCCGGGGTATAAGATCAGCTGGATCATCATTGTCCTGGGGCTGATGCCCTTCGGCTCCCTGGCTTATTTGCTGTTGGGCGGCAACCATCTGTCCAGCTTCAACCAGAAGCGGCTGCGCATCATGGAGGAGAAGATTCAGCAAAATCTGGGGGAGGAGTGCCACAAATCCGGGGCTCTGACCCAGCTTATCGGCTCGGATGCGGCGTGCATGGCCAACTATCTGGAGCAGATGGCCCACTGCCCCGTATATGGCAACACAAAAAGCCACTATTATCCCCTGGGGGACAACTGTTACAGTGACATCCTGGCCGCCCTGTGGGGGGCCAAGCGGTACATCTTCATTGAGTACTTTATCATTGAAGAGGGAAAACTTTGGAACTCCATCCTGGATGTGCTCCAGGTGAAGGTGCAGCAGGGAGTGGAGGTCCGGGTCATCTACGATGATGTGGGCTCCATCTTCACTCTGCCTGCGGACTACCCAGAGCGCATGGAGAAGCTGGGCATTCAGTGCCGGGTGTTTAACCGCATTCTTCCGGTGATCTCCCTGCGGCAGAACAACCGGGACCACCGAAAGTATATGATTATCGACGGTCAGGTGGCCTTCACCGGGGGAATCAATATGGCCGACGAGTACATCAATGTCAAATCCAGGTTTGGTCACTGGAAGGACTCCGCCATCCGACTGGAAGGGGATGCGGTGTGGTCCATGACCGTGTCCTTCCTGTCCATGTGGGATTTCACCGAGAACAGCCAGGAGGACTTTGACGCATACCGGCCCCAGCCCTCGGGATGGAGCGAGGTGGGGTATGTGCAGCCCTACCAGGACTGCCCCTGGGACAATGAGGCGGTGGGGCTGTCGGTGTATCTCAACCTCATCAACCGGGCCAAGCGCTATGTATATATCACTACGCCATATCTGGTCATCGACTACTCCATGACCGTTGCCCTGACTACGGCGGCCAAGTCAGGGGTGGATGTGCGCATCATCACCCCCCATATTCCAGACAAAAAGACGGTGTTCGAGGTGACCCGGGCATACTATGAGGAGCTGCTGGAGGCGGGCGTGAAGATCTACGAATATGCTCCTGGCTTCATCCACAGCAAAAACTTTGTGGTGGACGACTGCTATGCCACCGTGGGCACGGTCAATCTGGACTACCGGAGTATGTTCCTGCATTTTGAAAATGGCGTGCTGCTCTACGGCACGCCCACCGTCCACGAAATTCGCAGTGACTTTTTACGCACCCAGGAGAAAAGCGTGGAGGTGACGCTGGCGCAATGTAAGAGCGTGCCCTACTATCACCGCCTGGTCCGGGAGATTTTGCAGGTTTTCGCGCCGCTGTTGTAAAAGAGCAGGGAGGAGGAACAGATGAAACTCAGAGATACCTATACCTGCCCGCTGGAACTGGTACACGACATGATCCGGGGCAAGTGGAAGCCCATCGTCCTCTGGCGGCTGCGGTTGGGGAAAACCACGCTGGCCCAGCTGGAGCCGAAGATGGAAAAATAAATCGAAAATCTGTTTTTTCGGGGACATGAGCATCGAAAAAAACACTTCTGGAGCCCGCCAGTGTGGAATCGGGTCGTACTTTGACCCGATTATGCATACAGCGGGCTGCATCCCCTCGAAAAAATGCTTGCATTTTTGAGAAGCGTGTCGAACTTTTTCGACACGCTCAAAACGGACCGAATGGAGTTCCATTCGGTCCGTTTTCTCTCATTTGCGCAGATACCGTGCCACAGCCTGCTCCAGCAGCTGCTGGCCCTCCTTGGAGCGGAGAACGTCCAGCACGGCGTCATGGACGGCCTGGCGGAACCCGGCGCTTTTCAAAATGGGGTCCAGCATGGAGCCTTCCTTTACAGGAGGCTGGGGGGCCGGAGCCCGGCGGGGCCGGACGGGCTCCACCACCGGCTCGTCGGGGACAGAGCCGGTCATCCAGGACTCCTGGGTGGTGGGGTCGTTGCTCTCCCCCCGGAGGTAGAACAAGGACACGCCGAAATAGGTGGCCATTTTCTTCTGCTGCTCCTGGGTGGGGGTCTGACGCCCGGTTTCAAATTTCTCCACAGCGGTTTTGGGCAGCCCCAGAGCCAGGGACAGTTCGGGGCGGCTCATACCCTTCTGGGTGCGCAGCTCAGTGATGCGCTGGGCCAAAGTAATCATGGAAATGCTCCTTTGAATGAGTTAAAAGGCGTGGCCAATGTCGGTGCGGTAGTGCATATCGGGAAAGGAGATATGCTTACCAGCTTCATAGGCCTTGGAGATGGCTTCCTCCAGGGTGGGGGCAGTGGTGGTGACGCCCAGCACCCGGCCACCGTTGGTGACATATTGCCCATCCTTGAGGGCAGTGCCAGCGTGGAACACCACGGCGGTCTTGCCCGCCTCCTCCAGGCCAGAGATGGGGTAGCCCTTCTGGTAGGACAGGGGATAGCCGCCGGAGGCCAGCACCAGCACGCACCCGGCCTCGTTCTTCCAACGGATGTCCAGCTGGTCCAGAGTGCCATCCACGCAGGCCTGGAGAATGTCCATCAGGTCGGTGTCCAGCAGGGAGAGCACCACCTGGCACTCGGGGTCGCCGAAGCGGGCGTTGTACTCCACCACACGGGGGCCCTTGGGGGTGAGCATCAGACCAAAGTAGATGACGCCATGGAAGGGACGGCCCTCGGTCTGAAGCGCGTCAATGGTGGGCTGGAAGATCTCCTCCATGCACTGCCGGGCAATCTCCGGGGTGTACTGGGGCGGGGGAGAGATGGCGCCCATCCCTCCGGTGTTGGGACCCTGATTGCCGTCGAAGGCCCGTTTGTGATCCTGGCTGGCGGGCATGGGCACCACGTGCTTGCCGTCGGCGAAGGCCAGAACGGTGACCTCGGGGCCGGTCATGCACTCCTCAATGACCACGGTGGAGCCGGACTCGCCGAACTTCTTGTCCGCCATCATCTCGGTGGCGGCCTGTTTGGCTTCCTCTACGGTGGCAGCTACTACCACGCCCTTGCCCAGGGCCAGGCCGTCGGCCTTGATCACAATGGGGGCGCCCTGCTGGTCAATGTAAGCCAGAGCCTTGTCCAGTTCGGTGAAGGTGGCATAGCGTGCAGTGGGAATATGATATTTGGCCATCAGCTCCTTGGAGAAGGCCTTGCTGGCCTCGATGATGGCGGCGTTGGCCCGGGGGCCGAAGGCGGGAATGCCGACGGCTTCCAGAGCGTCCACCATGCCCATAGCCAGGGGATCATCCGGGGCCACCATGACAAAATCCATGTGATTTTCTTTAGCCCAGGCCACCATGCCGGGCACATCGGTGGCCTTCACATCCACGCAGGTGGCCACCTGGGCAATGCCGGCGTTGCCGGGGGCGCAGAAGAGCTCAGTTACCTTGGGGGACTGGGCCAGCTTCCAGCAGATGGCGTGCTCTCGGCCGCCGCCGCCCACTACGAGTACTCTCATGAATGGACCCTCCTCTTAGTGGTGGAACAGGCGCATTCCGGTGAAGGCCATGACGATCCCGTACTTGTTGCAGGTGTCAATGACGTTGTCATCCCGAATGGACCCGCCGGGCTGGGCGATGTAGGCCACGCCGGACTTGTGGGCCCGCTCCACATTGTCACCGAAGGGGAAGAAGGCGTCAGAGCCCAGGGACACCCCCTGCATCTGGGCGATCCAGGCCTTTTTCTCCTGGGCGGTGAGGGGCTCAGGCTTGACCTTAAAGGTCTCCTGCCACACGCCCTCGGCCAGCACGTCCTCATACTCGTCGGAGATGTACACGTCGATGGCGTTGTCCCGGTTGGGGCGGCGGATGCCGTCCACGAACGGAAGCCCCAGCACCTTGGGATGCTGGCGCAACATCCAGTTGTCCGCCTTAGAGCCGGCCAGACGGGTGCAGTGGATGCGGCTCTGCTGTCCGGCGCCCACGCCGATGGTCTGGCCGTTTTTCACATAGCACACGGAGTTGGACTGGGTGTACTTCAGGGTGAGCAGGGCCAGCAGCAGGTCGTGGCGGGCAGACGCGGGCAGCTCCTTGTTCTCTGTGACAATGTTGTCCAGCAGACTTTCGTTGATCTCAAAGTTGTTGTAGCCCTGCTGGAAGGTGATGCCGTAGATGTGGCGGGTTTCAATGGGGGCGGGCTCGTAGTTGGGGTCAATCTGCACCACGTTGTAGTTGCCCTTCTTCTTGGCCTTGAGAATGGCCAGAGCCTCGTCGGTGTAGCCGGGGGCAATGATGCCGTCGGACACCTCCATGGCCAGGAAGCGGGCGGTGGGCTCATCGCACACGTCGGACAGGGCGGCCCAGTCGCCGTAAGAGCACAGGCGGTCGGCGCCCCGGGCCTTGATGTAGGCGCAGGCGATGGGGGAGGTGTCAAAGCCGTCGGCAAAGTAGATCTGTTTCTCTACCTCAGTGAGGGGGGTGCCCAGGGCGGCACCGGCGGGGGAGACGTGCTTGAAGGAGGCGGCAGCGGGCAGGCCGGTGGCCTTCTTCAGGGCCTTCACCAGCTGCCAGGAGTTGAGGGCGTCCATAAAGTTGATGTACCCGGGCTTGCCGTTGAGCACGGTCAGGGGCAGCTCTCCCTCGTCCATGTAGATACGAGCGGGTTTTTGGTTGGGGTTACAGCCGTATTTCAGTTCCAGTTCACGCATGGATTAAACCTCCCAGTGTTTGTTGATGATGGAAGTCTCGCTGTCGCCAGTCTCCAGGTCGATGTAGCGGACGAAGAGGGAGACCTTGTTCTCGTCGTTGAGGGACAGCCACAGATCCCCGGCCAGGGTCTCCGCATCGGGGGCGGTGATGGCCACCAGGCGGGGTTCCCCCTCAAAGGAGGGCAGGGGATCGGCGTTCTCCTGATAGGTGTGGATGAAGTGTCCGGTGCCAGGCAGAGGAGCGTCATATTCATAGAAGTAACGCAGGTTGCAGTTGGGGTTGCCGTAGGCGGACTTCAGAATGGACAGCTTGTAGCTGCCGTCCTTGAGGAGCAGTCCGGAAATGCGCGGGGTGTAGTTGGGGGGATCAGGCTCGAAGCAGCGGGAGCGCAGGGACTCGGCGAAGGTCTTGCCGGAGAGCAGACCCTGCTGGATGGTGTCGGTCTGGTCGCCGTTGGTGACGATGGTGTCCTCACCCACCTGGCGCACGGGATGGTAGATGATGAGGGAGGGATCGGTCATCTTGCTCTCATCAAAGGCCCGGGTGCGGATGCCGTCCTCCGTCTCCTCGAAGATGCGGTTGCGGCTGTTCTCGCTGCGGCCCATGATAAAGTAGGCGATGACCGCGTGCTTGTTGTCGGCGGTGCGGCCCAGCACAATGCCGCGGCCGGGGTAGGGGTTTCGGGACAGCTCCTGGCACAGATCCAAAGTTGTCATAGTGGTACCTCCTCAGTGGTGTTGGTGCAACAAAAAGGGCGCACCCATCCCCGGATAGGTGCGCCCAGACGGTCGGCATTTCTACGGCTATACTCCCTGTGGTCAACCCACTTCCGTCAGTCATATAGCCTGTTAAATATATCATGCCCTGAGCGCTTTTGTCAAGCTTTGGGGGGCAGGATGTGGACCACGCGGCCCTGGACGCGCAGGCGGTCCTGGCAGAACAGGGAGACGGCCTGGGGCAGGATCTTCCACTCGGCCTGCTCCATGATGCGCCGCTGCAAGGTCTCGGGGGTGTCCCCCTCCTCTACGGCCACAGACCGTTGCAGGACGATGGGGCCGCCGTCGCACTCCTCAGAGACGAAATGGACGGTGGCGCCGGACACCTTCACCCCGTATTCCAGGGCTTTCTCGTGGACGTGGAGGCCATAGCAGCCCTCCCCGCAGAAGGAGGGGATGAGGGCGGGGTGGACGTTCAGGATGGCGTTGGGGTAGGCGCTGACCATTTCAGAGGTGAGAATAATCATAAAGCCCGCCAGCACCACCAGGTCAATGTCCAGTTCCTTCAGCTTGGCCACCAGGGCCTGGGTCATGGCCTGGTTGGAGGGATAGTCCTTGCGGGGGATGACAAAGTGGGGGATGCCCGCCTTGTCCGCCCGCTCCAGGGCGTAGGCTCCGGGCTTGGAGGAGATGACCGCGGCGATGGTGCCGCCGGACAGCTCGCCCCGGGCCTGGGCGTCAATGAGGGCTTGCAGGTTGGTGCCGCCGCCGGACACCAGAACGGCAATACGCTTTCCCATGGATTACACCAACTCTACGCCAGCCTGGCCGGAGACCACGCTGCCGATGGCATAGGCAGTCTCACCGGCCTGGGCCAGGGCATCCAGGGCGGTCCGGGCCTGGGCGGCGGGGACGGCCAGAATCATGCCGATACCCATGTTGAAGGTGTTGTACATATCCCGCGTGGGGATGTTGCCTGCCTTCTGGATGAGGGAGAAGATGGGCAGGGTGGGGAAGGAGTCCAGCTTGATGCGGGCGGTGAGGCCGTCCACCATCATGCGGGGCACATTCTCATAGAAGCCGCCGCCGGTGATGTGGCTGACGGCGTGAACGTCCACACCGGCGCCCAGCACGGCCTTGATCGCCTTGACGTAGATGCGGGTGGGCTCCAGCAGGGCCTGGCCCAGGCTCTTGCCGTCCAGCTCGTCCATGGGAGTCTTGAGATCGGCGTGCTCCACGTCAAAGACCTTGCGCACCAGGGAGAAGCCGTTGGAGTGGACGCCGGAGGAGGCAAGGCCGATGAGAACGTCACCCTCGGCAAGGGATTTGCCGTCGATGATTTTCTCCTCGTCCACTAACCCTACGGAGAATCCGGCCAGGTCGTATTCGTCTACGGGGTAGAAGCCGGGCATCTCGGCGGTCTCGCCGCCCACCAGGGCGCAGCCGGCCTGGCGGCAGCCCTCGGTGATGCCGGTGACGATGTCGGCAATGCGGGCGGGGTCGTTCTTGCCGCAGGCGATGTAGTCCAGGAAGAACAGAGGCATGGCGCCGCCGCAGATGATGTCGTTGACACACATGGCCACGCAGTCGATGCCCACGGTGTCATGCTTGTCCATGAGGAAGGCCAACTTCAGCTTGGTGCCCACGCCGTCGGTGCCGGAGACCAGAACCGGCTTTTTCATGCCGGACAGGTCCGGGGCAAACATCCCGCCAAAGCCGCCCAGGGTACCCATGACGCCGGGAATGTAGGTGGATTCCACCATGGGCTTGATGCGGCGTACCGCCTCGTAACCGGCGGTGACGTCTACACCAGCGGCGGCGTAGGAGGCAGAGTGAGAGTCAGAATGATTCATGAAGATTACTCCTTTCCGTTCCAGCAGTAGGTGCACACCTTGTCCCGGTCCAGGCCGATGGACTCCAGCAGGCCGTCCAGAGACTGATAGCCCAGGGAGTCAAAGCCCATCTTCTCACAAATGGCCTTGAGCATACACTGGCCCCGCTGGGTGTTGGCGTCGGCATACTCCTCCAGGTGCTTCTGCCCCTCGTCGCCCTCCAGCTCCTGAATGGTGCGCCGGGCCAGCAGGTCCATGTCGGAGTTGCCCCGGGAGAAGTTCAGGTATTTGCAGCTGTACATGATGGGGGGGCAGGCAGAGCGCATATGCACTTCCTTGGCCCCGGACTCGTAGAGAAAGTCCACGGTCTCACGCAGCTGGGTGCCCCGGACGATGGAGTCATCCACGAACAGGAGCTTCTTGTCCTGGATGAGCTCGGGCACAGGGATCTGCTTCATCTTGGCCACCTGGTTGCGCACCTCCTGGTTGGCGGGCATGAAGGAGCGGGGCCATGTGGGGGTGTATTTCACAAAGGGGCGGGCAAACTGCTTCCCGCTCTTGTTGGCATACCCGATGGCGTGGGGAAGCCCGGAGTCGGGCACGCCGGCCACAAAGTCCACATCCGGCATCACGCCACGGGCCTCTTCATTCCGGGCCATGATCTCGCCGTTGCGATAGCGCATGACCTCCACGTTGACCCCCTCGTAGTTGGAGTTGGGGTAGCCGTAGTAGGTCCAAAGGAAGGCGCAAATCTTCATCTCGTCACCGGCGGGGACCAGGGTCTGGAACCCGTCGGCAGTGACCCGGACGATCTCCCGGGGGCCCAGTTCGTAGGCGTCCTCGTAGCCCAGCTTGTGATAGGCGAAGGACTCAAAGGACACACAGTGGCCCTCGGGGCCTTTGCCGATGAGCACGGGCAGACGGCCCAGACGGTCCCGGGCGGCGATGATCTCGCCGTGCTCAGTGAGAATGAGCAGGGTCATGGACCCCTCAATCTTCTCCTGGGCGTTGCGGATGCCGTCGATGAGGTTGGTTTTCTGATTGATGAGGGCAGCGGTGAGCTCGGTGGCGTTGACCTTGCCGGAGCTCATGGCCATGAACTGGTGGCCGGGGGTGGAGAAGTGCTGGGCCACCAGCTGGTCGGTGTTGGTGATGACACCCACGGTGGTGATGGCGTACAGGCCCAGGTGGGAGCGCACCAGCAGGGGCTGGGGATCGGTGTCGCTGATGCAGCCGATGCCGCTGCAGCCGTGGAAGTCGTGGAGATCCTTCTCAAACTTGGTGCGGAAGGGGGTATTTTCAATGGAGTGGATCTGACGCTGGAACCCATCGGTGGCGTCATGAATGATCATGCCGCCGCGGCGAGTGCCCAGGTGAGAGTGGTAGTCCACGCCGAAAAAGATGTCAAGTGTCACGTCCCGCTTGGAGACGGCGCCAAAAAAACCTCCCATGCTGTTCCTCCTCAGTCCATTACTTGCCCATGAGGCGGCGGCTCATCTCCTGATAAGCGCCCTCCACGTTGCCCAGGTCCCGACGGAAGCGGTCCTTATCCAGCTTCTCACCGGTCTTGGAGTCCCAGAAACGGCAGGTGTCGGGGCTGATCTCGTCGGCCAGGACGATGGTGCCATCGGAAGTCTTGCCAAACTCCAGCTTGAAGTCCACCAGGGTCACGCCGCACTCGGCCAGAGTCTTTTTCAAAAACTCGTTGACGGCAAAGGCGTAAGTCTTGATCTGCTCGATCTCTTCCCAGGTGGCCAGCTTCAAAGCCACAGCGTGATAGGAGTTGATGAGGGGGTCGTGGAGGTCGTCGTTCTTGTAGGAGAACTCGATGGTGGGCTGGTCAAACACAATGCCCTCCTTCACGCCGTAGCGCTTGGCAAAGGAACCGGCAGAGATGTTGCGGATGATGACCTCCAGGGGGACGATGGACACCTTCTTCACGGCGGTCTCACGCTCGTTGAGCTCCTCCACCAGGTGGGTGGGAACGCCGGCCTTCTCCAGCTGGGACATGAGGAAATTGCTCATCTGGTTGTTGATGGCGCCCTTGCCCATGATGGTGCCCTTCTTGGCGCCGTCAAAGGCGGTGGCGTCGTCCTTGTAGGAGACAATCACAACGTTGGGGTCTTCGGTGGCGAATACCTTCTTGGCCTTGCCCTCATACAGCTGTTCCAGTTTGTTCATGATAAACTCGTCCTTTCTCTATGTCCAAGTGGTGGGAATTACAGTTGGGAGATCTCCTGCTGGAGCTTGTCCTCTTTGGCGGCAATCTGGGCAGCCATGATCTGACGGTCGGAGTCCAGGCGGGAAGCCAGATCGTCATCGGACACGGCCAGGATCTGGGCGGCCAGCACAGCGGCATTCTTGGCGCCGTTCAGGGCAACGGTGGCCACAGGGATGCCGCTGGGCATCTGTACCGTGGCCAGCAGAGCGTCCAGGCCATCCATGGCGCCGCCCTTGAGGGGGATGCCGATGACAGGGAGGGTGGAATTTCCGGCAAAGGCGCCGGCCAGATGAGCGGCCATACCGGCAGCGCAGATAATCACGCCAAAGCCGTTTTGACGGGCGGAGCGGGCGAACTCTGCAGCCTGGGCCGGTGTACGGTGAGCGCTCATGATGTGAGCCTCGTAGGGAATGCCATACAGGGCAAGCTGCTGACAGGCGCCCTTCACCACGGGCCAATCTGAGTCAGAACCCATGATAACTGCAACTTTTTTACTCATTGTTCCATTCTCCTTTACAAAACGCAGGCCAAAAAGCAAACAGGCCAACCACACCAGCGTAGTCGGCCTGTTGGATTATTGGCGGAATTTGGACGCAGAGATGCCCTGAATCAAACCGGATGCAACAGAAAAATGCTCGGCCTTCACAGGGCAACACCTCTCTACAAAAAGTACCTTTATTCTATACATAAATTCCTGTGCAAATCAAGGCATAAAAAATTTTTTGTGAGCTTATACAATCTCACAGGGAACAAGTTCCAGTGCCGCTGGTCAGAATAACCCGGTGTGCTCCAGAATTTCCATGACGGTCCGGGCCCTTCCCGCCCAGGAAGCCTGCCGGGCGTACTCCTGCCTGCGGGGGGCGGCCAGGGAGGACTCCTCCTCCAGGGCTTTGCGGCAGCGTCGGATGAATCCAGAGGAATCGTAAGCGGTGTAGATCACATCGGGGAATGGCTCCACCTGGTCCGGTTCAATCATGGTCACAATGGGCTTCCCGGACGCAAGATATTCGTAGATGCGGGAGGGGATCACGTCGCTTCCCTTGAGGTCGGTGCGGAACAGGTCGAACACCACATCACAGGCAAACAGATAATCGGGCAGTTCCACCGGGTTGACAGGCCCGGTGAGGATGATGTTGGGGTAGGCCTTGAGGTGTACCTTCACACCGGAGGTCACGCGGCCCATGAGTAGAAAGGTCCATTCCGGGTGGGTCCGGGCAGCCCGCAGCATGGGCTCCAACTCCAGCCGACCGTTGATGTCTCCCACCCGCCCCAAAACCGGGGAGGAGAGCTGGGACAACTGAATGGGAACGGTGAGACCGGAGCGGGTGAACATCCGGTCGTTGACGCCGTTGGGGAGGAGAACCACACTGTCATTGCAGGGAGAGAGGCGCTGCACCAGGCCGGGTGAGGCGGCGAACACCACGTCAGCGTGGCAGGTGAGGTCGCTCTCTTGGTCCAGGTACTCCTCCGGCCATTCCCGATAACAGTCGTAGATGAGGCCGCTGTACGCCATGTGGTCCAGGAAGATGGAGTGCTGGGGACTGGTACACCAGAGCACCGGCTCCACAAAATGGTGGTGGGCTAGAATTCGCTGGATAAAGTCCGCTGCCCGGGTATCATTGCGCCTTTGAATGGCAGGGTTCTCCCAGCGGGCCAGCATGGGAGTGGGGAGGGTGTAGACGGTGATGTGGGGACGCATTTTACGGCCCTGCTTGGGGTTGGAAGCCCGGTGGGGAGAGGGCGGTTCAAAAAAGAGAATTTGAACATCGGTCAGCCGGGCCAGCAGCTGTTGCGTGCGGTTGGGGCGAGCCTGCCATGGAGTATGGGACAGGCAGAGCAGTTGCTTCATGTCACTCACCTCAAAGTAAACGTGGAAATGTTCTTGCAAGTCCAGGGGAAATACAGTAGAATAAATCGTATTTTGCCCTATCAAGAATTATACAATACGCTTGGCCGATTGGTCAAGGGAAGGAGTATGTACCATGTTGGAAGCAATACAACATCTGGATGAGTCCATCCTGTGGTGGATCGCCCAGAATATCCGTATGGACTGGTTGAACCCCCTGGTGTCGGTTTACACCAGCCTGGGCAATGCGGGGCTGGGCTTTATTGCCGTTGCGGTGCTGCTGTTTGCCATCCGCAAGACTCGGTGGAGCGGGGCAACGGCCCTGACAGCTATGGCCCTGGGAATGGTGGTGACAAATCTGACCATCAAGCCGCTGGTCACCCGGGCCAGACCGTGGGTGGTCATGGATGGATTTGCCTCGCTGGTTACCAGCTCAGACCCCAATTCCTTTCCATCCGGGCACACCACGGCGGCCTTTGCCTTCGGTGTGGCGCTGTGCCTGACGCTGCCCCAGAAATGGGCAAAGGCCGCAGCAATCGCTGCTGCGGCCTTGATGGGATTGTCCCGGCTGTATGTGGGGGTGCATTTCCCCACCGATGTGGTGGCGGGAATGGTCATTGGCACGGTGTGCGGGGTGCTGGCCAGCCGTCTGGTCCCGTGGCTCAGGGGCGTTTGGGAACGCCGGAGAGCAGAGAGATGACCCATTGGGCCAGCAACAGGCCTGCGCTGGCAGGCACCCACATGGAGCTGGCAGGAATGGAACGGCGGCCAGGCGGAGGGGTTTCACTTCCGTCGTTGGCCCGGTGAGGAAGCTCGGGGGAGAACACCACAGGGTGGTGGATGATCCCCCGGGCTTTCAATTCTTTGCGCACAATGCGGGCCAGGGGACACCCCTGGGTTTTGGACAGGTCGGAGATGTGCAGCTGCTGGGCGTCCAGCTTGTTTCCGGTGCCCATAGCGGAAATTATGGGAATGCCGCGAGCGTGGGCGGTCTCAATGAGATCCAGTTTGCAGGAGACCAGGTCGATGGCATCCACGATGCAGTCGTAGGGGCGGTTAAAAAATGCGTCCCTGGTCTGGGCCTCGTACCGGGCGGCCACAGGGTGAAGCTGACAGGTGGGGGAGATGTCGTGGAGGCGGAGGGCGGCGGCCTCCGCTTTTTTCATCCCCACGGTGGAGTGGACGGCAAAGGACTGGCGGTTGATGTTGCTCACCGACAGCTCATCCAGGTCGACGAGGGTCAGCTCGCCCACCCCGGAGCGGCACAGGGCCTCCGCGCACCAGCTGCCTACGCCGCCCAGGCCAAAGACGGCCACGTGGCTGGTTTGCAGCCGCTGGATGGCCTCGTCTCCCAGCAGCATCCGGGTGCGAATGAATTGGTCTTCCATACAAACCTCCTGATAAAAAGTTTCCCCGGCGTATCAAGTACGCCGGGGAAAGAGATACCGTCAATTAGAAACCGAAGTACTTGGCGCCGTCAGCCTGATTGATGGCGTAGGCGTCGCCGCCCAGCAGATTGTCAGACCATTCGGTCATGGCATCGCTGGTCAGGGCAGAGCGGACGGTCTGCTTCCAGGACTCTTCTTCCCACTCCTGGAAGTAGGTGATGTGATAGCCCCAGTAGGCTGTGGAGGAATCCGGGTTGTCCTGGTGCTGCACACAGGTCACATCGCCGGCAGTGCGGTCCTCCTCAAACAGCCAGCTCTCCCGGTCGTCGCTGAGGGTGCCGGAGGTCACACCGGTGGTCAGGCCGCCGTTGGAGGCGGTGGAGCTGTCGGAGTACTCCTCGGCCAGCTTGCCAAAGGCCTCAGCGGTCTTGTCGCTCTCCTCCCACTTGGCCATCACTTCGTCGGCCTTGGCCTTGGCGGCATCCCAGGCTTCCTGGGAGGGAGCGGAGGTGTTGCCGTCCTCGTCGGTGGTAGCCTCGGCCTGGATGAGAATGTCGCGGATGGTGGCGGGAGTCTCAGTGTTCTGATAGCGGCCGTGGTTGATGACCAGATAATAGCCGGCGTCTGCGTTTTCCACGATCACAGCGGCATCCTGGTCCAGCTCCAGCAGCTCATCCTTGTAGATGCTGGACAGGGTGCTGGTGCCCACAACGGTGGTGTGGTCCTTGGAGTCGGTGGGAGAAGTCTGGGCGATCAGCTTGGCCACAGAGGTGCCGCCCTGATAGTCCGCCAGCGCTTCGTCGGCCTTCGTTTTGGCAGCGGCCATAGCCTCTTCCTTCAGCTTGGACACCTCGTCATTGGACAGGGTGTTGCCTTCGGCATCGGTATCTTCCACGTCGTCAGCCTTAAAGTAGAGGTAGGAGTACTCGAAGGTATCCACATCGTCCTTGTGCTCCTGATAGTAGGTGTTCAGATCCTCGTCGGTGAACCCGTCAGAGGTCTGCTCCAGAGTGTCGTTGTAGTACTTGGTGGCCAGCAGCCCCTGGGCCACCAGATCCTCAAAGGTGCCCACAGTCATGTAGCGGCCGTACATATTCTTCAGATAGGCAGAATAGCTGTACAGACCGGAAGAGGCGGCATCCTTGACAGACTGGATCTCAGCGTCCAGATCCTCTTGAACATCGTCCAGGGTGTAGCCTGCCTCCAGGGCGGCATCATAGCGGGCCTTGGTGGTCTGGGCCTGGCTTAGAGCGGACTCCAGGAAGTAGTCCCGGTAGGTCTGACCCTCATCCGCATTGTACATCTGATCGTTGTCAGCCTTGGTGTTGTCGATAATGCCGTAGTTGGCATAGACGGAACGAACGCCGTTGTAGTAGTAGCTCAGCTCCGACACCGTCAGATTGTAATCACCGATGGTCGCAGCGGTGGCTCGGCGCTGAAAAAAACCGGAGTTCCAGGTGAGCAGGGCGGCCACCAAGATCACGACCACAACGCCAATGGCGGTGTAAGTACGGACCTTGCGTTTGTAAGCGGCCTGTTCGGAACGGGCTTTGGCGTTCTTGTCAGAAGGGGCAACGCCCTGGCGCTGCTTCTTCTCTCTGGATGCGCTCATGGTATCAATCCTCTCAAGTTAGCAGTGATGTCCTCACACATGGGGACATCGGCGCACCTAAACCATAGGATGCGCCGAACGGGCATATTATAGCACGGCGGGGCAGAGCTTTCAAGAAAAAATCAGAAATTGGCAGGGAAAAACCGCAAATAAAAAAGCGATGCAGATCACCCCGCATCGCTGATGATTCAAGACCCCCGCCATAGCCGTGCCACTCAATTAAAAACCTGCACGCAAATGCAGGTGGGTCGTCTCCATCTGGGTTCTACACTTCCAACATCCGGGACCCTCCGAAGAGGACCGGGAGGCCTGCGTTCCGCCAGATGAGGGGACGTCCCGTTATAGAGATGTGGGTTTTAAAAAAGTGGTCACGAGACAAGGCAGGGAAAACAGGTCATTCCGAGGTTTCTTCGTCCTCTGCGAACAACTCTGTCATAAACTGCTCATAGACTTCGTCCAGTTCGGTCTGGTCGTCGATGTCGGCCAGAATCTGCTCTCCATTGTCCTCTGCCACGCGCAGAAGAATGAGGCCAAAGTCCTCATCATCCTCGTCCATATCTGCAGGGACAAAGGCCATATAGGTGTTGTCCTTATACTCCAGTGTGCCCAGATGCTCCAGTTCAAATTCGTTGCCGTCCTCGTCGGTGACGGTGACAAAATCAGGTCCAAATTCTTCGCTCATGCCTTGAAGTCCTCCTTGGCTTATTGGGGCGAATCTCTTTCGCTGGTTTCATTGTAACTGGAATGAGGAAAAATTGCAAGGGGGAGAATTGAGAAAAGAAAGGCGAAGGCGTGGGGCGGCACAGGGGGGAGGGTGGACAAATCAGGGGGTATGTGCTATAATACCTGGAGTTCATTCTGGAGATGTGTGACAATTTCTAAGTTGTACAGGAATCAATGTCAGATTGGACATGAATGTAAACCATAGCCGAAAACAGGAAGACAACGTGGGCGAGCGTTCGCCCCAATACATCGGAGGTACCCAATATGTCAGAGATGAATCAACATCGGCCCTCACCGGAGCGCAGGCCCAGGCGTCGACACGACACATCCCGGACCCAGGACCACAGTGCGGGGAAAACGGCGCACAGTCAGAGCCACGCAGGACAGGGCCACAGCGGTGCCGGGGAGAAGAAAACGAAGTCCAGGGGGGCGGCCATAGCCCTGCGCGTCGGCAAAGTGCTGGGCACTCTGCTGCTGCTGGGCATCGTGACCGGGGCGTTTATGGCTTGCTATGCCGCGGTGTATATCAAGTCGGTCATCATCCCAGAGGCCACACTGGATTTGTCTGCGTATACCCTCAACGAAAACTCTGTGATTTCCTATGAGAAAGATGGACAGTTGGTGGAATTGCAGACCCTGGTGGGTGCGGAAAACCGCCAGTGGGTGGACTACGAGGACATTCCGCAAGACCTGATCAACGCCGTGGTGGCAGTGGAGGACCATCGCTTCTACGAGCACAACGGTGTGGACTGGTATCGCACGGCCGGAGCTTTTGTGAATATGTTTATCGGCATGAGAAATACCTTCGGCGGTTCTACCCTCACCCAGCAGCTGGTAAAGAATATTACAGAATACGATGACGTAACGGTCAAACGTAAAATTCTGGAGATCTTCACCGCTCTGGAATTGGAGAAAAATTACTCCAAGGAAGAGATCCTCACCTACTATCTCAATGAGATCTTCCTGGGACAGGGGTGTTACGGCGTGCAATCTGCGGCCCAGGTGTATTTTGGCAAGGATGTGTCCGAGCTGTCCCTGGCCGAGTGTGCCAGCCTGGCCGGCATCACCAACAACCCCTCTCTGTATAGCCCCTACTCCACCTTGGAGGTCACTCGTTATCAGTGTTCCAACTGCAAGGCGTATTCTCTGACCAAGGATGATGTGTGTTCTGAGTGCGGAGCGAAGGACAGCTTTGACGACGGCACCGTGTGGACGGCTCGTGACTACAATAAGCTCCGGCAAGAGACCATCCTGAACCTGATGTCGGACCCGGATACCATGGGAGACAAGGTCTATGACGCCCAGGTGATTCAGGAGGCCAAGGAACAGGAGTTGGTATTCCGCAGTGACTGGGACGAGGAGACCGAGGCTCAGCACAACGCCAACACCAGCACCCAGACCATTTACTCTTGGTATGTGGAGGCGGTCATCGACGAGGTCACCAAGGATCTCATGGAGCAGACGAATCTCTCCTATGAAGTGGTGACCAAGATGGTATACAGCGGCGGCCTACAGATTGTCGTCCCCTATGATCCGGACGTGCAGGCGGCTGTGGACGAGGTATACAACGACAAGAGCAACCTCAATTATATCTCCAGCTCGGGCCAGGAGATGAAGTCCGGCATCACCGTGGTGGACAACACCACGGGCTACGTGGTGGCCATTGGCGGCGACGTGGGCGAAAAGACCATCAACCGGGGCTGGAGCTACGCTACGGATACGGTGCGTCAGCCCGGTTCGTCCATCAAGCCTTTGGCTGTGTACGCCCCGGCCATCAATGAGCACCTTATCACCCCCAATACCGTCACCGACGATGTGCCCCGTTGGATGGGCTCCTATTGGCTGAAGAACTCTCCGCTCAAGTATCGAGGCCTGACCACGGTGCTGGAGGGTGTCACCCAGTCCATCAACACCGTCTCCGCCAACGTGCTGGAGAAGCTGGGCTTCCAGACCTCCTACGAATATATGACGGAGAAGTTCAAGATCTCCACGATGGTGGATGAAATGGTGTTGGAGAACGGGGAGGTAAAGACCGACCTGGGCTACAGCCAGCTGGCTGTGGGTGGTCTGACCAAGGGTATCTCCACCTTTGAGATGGCCGCTGCCTATGCCACCTTCCCCCGGGACGGCGCCTTTACTGAGGCCACCACGTACCTGACGGTGAAGGACCACGACGGCAACGTGCTCATTGACAATGTGCCCTCTACGGAACTGATCCTGGAGCAGCGCACCACCTATTATATCAACCAGATGCTCACCAACGTAGTCAGCAACGGTACTGGTACCGCCGCCCGCATCTCAGGCCAGGTGGTGGCCGGTAAGACGGGTACCACCGATGCCGCCAACGACCAGTGGTTCGCGGGCTACACCAAGCACTACACCGCTGCGGTGTGGATCGGCTATCCCAACAGCGAGAGCATCGGCGACATGTGGCCCAGCCCGTCCACCATTCTGTGGCAGAAGGTGATGAGCCGCGTCCATGAGAACCTGCCTCAGGAGTCCTTTACCGATCCTGCGGGACTGGTGACCGTGAGCATCTGCAAGGACTGCGGCCAGTTGGCCACAGACGGGTGCTCTCAGGATATTCGCGGCAGCCGGGTAACCAACATGGTCCTGCTCAGCAGCGATGTGCCCACCCAGCACTGCACCTGCCATGTGCCGGTGTCCATCTGTACCGACTGCCCCATTCTCGATGCCAAGGGCAATCCCACAGGTGCCTACCACAAAGCCGGGCCCTACTGTCCGGAGGAGACGGTGAAGCAGGTGTATATGGTGGATTATAAGCGGGAACCGGCAGGCAATGGAGCTACCATTCTGGACTACTACGCATTGATGTCCATTTTTGATGGCCTGGAAAATGACGGCGCGTGCACGGTGCACACAGAGGCACAGCCAGAGCCCTCACCGTCACTGCCCCCCAGTGAGCCGACAACCTCGCCGGAACCCAGCGTCAGCCAGGATCCGGAGCCAGAGCCCAGCACTTCACAGGAACCGGACGACTGACGGAATCTTCCGTGCAGCATACCCAAATACTCCCCGACCATAGGCCGGGGAGTATTTTTGCCTCTCCACCAATCACACAGAAACCGGGAGGATGAGGGGTGTAACTTTGTATAAAATGCGTGAAAAAGGAAATTGCCATCTGTCCATCTACGTGATACAATAGACCACAACAGAAAGACATCAGTGAAGTGCTCTGTGAAAGGGAGGATCAAATCTATGTCGCAAAGACCCAGGTATTTCATCGTTGAGGCATCGGCTTTGCCGGAAATTTATTTGAAGGTGGCCGATGCCAAGAGGATGTTGGAGACCGGAGAGGCGCAGACGGTGAATGCGGCCACCCAGCGTGTGGGCATTAGCCGGAGTGCATTTTACAAATATAAAGATGCAGTGCGGCCCTTTCGCGATATGCTGCACGGACGTATTGTGACCATTCAAATTTTGCTGCGCAATCAGCCCGGCGCACTGTCCGGAGTGCTGAATATGTTTGCGGATTGGGGCGGGAATGTGCTTACCATCACCCAGGCCATTCCGGGCGGAGAGTCTGCGGCGGTGACGCTGGGCCTGGAGACATCCGGGCTGAGCATGGAGTTGGAGGACCTGCTGTCCACGCTGCGGGAATTGCCTGAGGTGCTGCGCTGCGAAGTGTTGGCAGGGTAAAAATCGGAATCGTATGAGGTGACTGACGTGGTAAAAGTAGCAATTTTGGGATATGGTACTGTGGGCTCCGGCGTGGCTCAGGTATTGTTTGAAAATAAGGACGCCATCACCCACAGCGTGGGGGAGGAGGTGTCAGTCAAGTACATTCTGGATGTCCGGGATTTTGACCACTCCCCCTACGGCGGTACCTTTGTCAAAGATTTTTCTGTCATTGAGGAGGACGACGAGGTGTCCATTGTGGTGGAGACCATTGGTGGGGCAACTGTGGCACACAACTTTACCCAGCGGGCGCTGCGGGCCAGGAAACACGTGGTGACCTCAAATAAGGAACTTGTGGCCTGCCACGGGCTGGAGCTCACCCGGCTGGCTCAGGAAAAGGGTGTGTGCTATCTCTTTGAGGCCAGTGTAGGCGGCGGTATTCCCATTATCCGCCCCCTGACTGTGTGTCTGGCCGCCAACCGGGTGGAGGAGATCTGCGGCATTCTCAACGGCACCACCAACTACATTCTCACCCGTATGATTGGGGCGGGGCTGTCCTTTGAGGCGGCCCTGAAGGAGGCCCAGGAAAACGGATATGCCGAGCGTGACCCGTCGGCGGATATTCTGGGCTACGACGCCTGCCGGAAGATCTGCATCTTGGCTGATTTGGCCTTTGGGAAGAATGTGGACCCCCAGCTGGTGCCCACCGAGGGAATTACTGGCATCACTCTGGCCGATGTGGACTATGCGGACGGTGCGGGAAAGAAAATTAAGCTGTTGGGCCGGGCGGTTCGTCAGGAGGATGGCCGGGTATGCGCCTATGTGGCCCCCCATCTGGTGGATGCCAGCCACCCCATTGCCGGCGTGGATGATGTGTTCAATGCGGTGTTCGTCCGTGGCAATGCGGTGGGGGACGTGATGTTCTATGGCCGCGGCGCGGGCAAGCTGCCCACGGCTTCCGCTGTGGTGGCCGATGTGATGGACATCGCCCGCAGCAAGGGACTCCGCGGCGCCATGACCTGGGAGCAGGGTGACGCCGCCTTGGTGTGCGGCACCGACGAGCTGGCCAGTCGGTTCTATGTGCGGGTGCAGGCATCGGCTGACACCCTGCGCAGCCAAGTGGGAGAGATGAAGCTGCTGGCCCGCAGCGGAGCCACCCCCGGTGAGGCAGCGGGAATCACCGAGCAGGTCATGACTGAGGGTCAACTGAGGGCAAAGCTGAGCGGGATAGCCGTACTGTCCCTGATTCGAGTGCTCAACTAAACCGGGAAACCGGCATAGAATGGGGCGGGAAAGCGGCCCGAAAGGATGGAGAGAGCGATGGCACTGATCGTACAAAAATTTGGAGGATCTTCCGTGGCGGATGCCCAGCGGATGCACAACGTGGCCCGCATCATCACGGAGACATATCGAAAGGGAAACAGCGTGGTGGTGGTACTCTCTGCCCAGGGGGACACCACCGATGATTTGATTGAAAAGGCCCGGGAACTCAATCCAAACCCCTCCCGGCGGGAGATGGATATGCTCCTGTCCACGGGAGAGCAGATCTCCTGTGCGCTGTGCGCCATGGCCATAGAGGACATGGGATTTCCGGTGGTGTCCCTGACCGGATGGCAGGCTGGATTTCACACCAATTCCGGGTATACCAATGCCCGCATCAAGCGGGTCAAGCCGGAACGTATTTTGGAGGAGCTGGATAAGCGGCGCATTGTCATCGTCACCGGCTTCCAGGGGATCAACAAATACGGAGACATCACCACCCTGGGCCGAGGCGGGTCGGACACCTCGGCGGTGGCGCTGGCCGCAGTGCTCCACGCAGATTTGTGTCAGATCTACACCGATGTGGACGGGATTTACACCGCCGATCCCCGACTGGTGCCCAGCGCCCACAAGTTGGAGGAGATCACCTATGAGGAGATGTTGGAGCTGGCCACCCTGGGGGCACAGGTCCTGCACAACCGCTCGGTGGAGATGGCGAAACGATATGATGTGGAGCTGGAGGTGCTCTCCAGCTTTTCCGGTACACCTGGTACAAAAGTCAAGGAGGTAGTCAAGCACATGGAAAAGTCTCATATCAGCGGTGTGGCCAAGGATAAAAGCATTGCCCGGCTGGCTCTGGTGGGGTTGGAGGACACCCCGGGCATCGCCTTTAAGATCTTCTCCCTGCTGGCCCGAAATAACGTCAATGTGGACATCATCCTCCAGTCCATTGGCCGCAGCGAGACCAAAGACATCAGCTTCACCGTGTCCAAGAACGATCTGGATTTGGCCCGGAGATTGCTGGAGGAGAACCGTGAAGTGATTGCCTTCGACCACATCGACGTCTCGGACAACATTGCCAAGGTGTCCATTGTGGGGGCAGGAATGATCAACAACCCCGGCGTGGCCGCCGCCATGTTCGAGGCTCTGTTCAATGCTGGCATCAACATCAATATGATTTCTACCAGTGAGATCAAAGTCTCTGTGCTGGTGGACATCAACGACGCAGACCGGGCAGTGCAGGTGGTGCACGACCGGTTCTATGACGAGTTCAACGGCGCACAATGACGCCGGGAAGGGGCGGCCCTGGGGGCCGCCCCTTTTTGTACTCCACGGGAAAAACAGGGGAAATGGTTGCAACAAAAGGGAAATAATGATACAATCAACCTGTATTGCCTTGCGGTGTTTCGCAGAGGGCAGAATTGCTGAGCTGGAAATAATGGGGTGCATGGATTGTATTTGAAAGCGCTGGAGATCCAGGGGTTCAAGTCCTTTCCGGAGAAGACGGTGCTGACCTTCGGCGCCGACATCACCGTGATCGTGGGGCCCAATGGATCTGGAAAATCCAATATTGCCGATGCCATCCGCTGGGTCATGGGGGAACAGTCTACCCGCACCCTCCGTGGCAACAAAATGGAGGACGTGATCTTCGACGGCACAGCCAAGCGCAAGAGCTTGGGGTTTGCCGAGGTGACGCTGGTGCTGGACAACAGCCAGCATCTGCTGGACCTGGAGGAGCAGGAGGTGGCGGTGACCCGGCGCTACTACCGTTCAGGAGAGAGTGAGTACTACATCAATCGTCGCTCCTGCCGTCTGAGGGACATCAACGAGTTGTTTATGGACACCGGCCTGGGCCGGGAGGGGTACTCCATCATCGGCCAGGGGAAAATCGACGAGATCCTCTCTGTGAAGAGCTCGGACCGGCGAGAGGTGTTTGAAGAGGCGGCGGGAATCTCCAAATTCCGTCACCGAAAGGAAGAGGCGGAGCGCAAGCTGGAGCGCACCCAGGAGAACCTGGTGCGGATCAATGATAAGATCGATGAACTGGAGCTGCAGGTGGAGCCCCTGAGACAGCAGGCGGAAAAGACCAAGAAGTACCTGGTCATGCGGGATGAGCTGCGGGGCCTGGAGATCTCTGTGTGGCTGGAGCAGCTGGAGCAGCTCAGAGCCAATGGAATCCAGCTGAAAACGGCGCTGGATACCGCCACAGCCCAGCGAGAGGCCCTGCGCCAGGAACTGGACCGTCTGTACCGGCTCACAGAGGAGTATGCGGGCCAAATGCAGCAGCAGGATGTGCAGGCGGAGGAGATCCGGCGCGCCCAGAGTGACCTGGAACAGCAGGTGCACCAGGGACAGAGCCAGCTGGAGCTGCTGCGCCGGGATCAGAAAAACAACACGGAAAACATCCAGCGCATTCAGGATGAGTTGGAGCAACAGGCGGGCCGGGCGGGATCTCTGGCCCAGCAGGTGGCCCAGCGCAGGCAGCGTCTGGACCAAGTGGAGGAAGAGATGGCCAAGCTCCAGACCCAGCTGGATGAGCTGGAGGAGAAGAGTCGGCATCTGATGGACTCCGTGGGTGGGCTGGATGAAGAACTGGCTCAGCTGCGGGAGCGGGAGCGGCTGGAGCAGGCCTCGGCTGGAGAGGCCAGGGCGCTGCTGTCCGCCCTGTCCGCCGCAGGCCAGGAGCTTATGGACCGGGAGGAGAGCATTGCCCGGGAGCTCCTGGAGCAGGAGGCCAAAAAGCGGGAACTGGAGGGGGAGCAGGAGCAGAGAAAGGCCCAGCTGGCTCAGCTGGAGAGCCAGCGGGACAGCATCGCCAACACTGTGTCCGGCTATCAGATGCGCCTGCAAACCAGACAGCGCAAGGCCCAGCAGACCCAGGAGACCCATCGCAGGCTGGAGATGGAACAGAACAACCTGCAATCCCGCATCCATATGCTCTCTGAGATGGAAAAACTCTATGAGGGATACTCCAAATCGGTGAAGCTGCTGATGGGGGAGGCCAAGCGGGGGAATCTGACCGGTGTGCGCGGCCCGGTAGCGGGGCTGATCCACGTTCCCGACGCCTATGCCGTGGCCATCGAGATTGCCCTGGGCGGTGCCATGCAGCACGTGGTGGTGGAGCGGGATCAGGACGCCAAACAGGCCATCGGTTGGCTCAAGCGCCGGGATGGCGGGCGGGCCACCTTCCTGCCCATGAATACCATCCGTCCGGGAAGCCTGCGGGAGACCGGGCTGGAGGAACAGCCCGGATATGTGGGCATGGCCAACGAGCTTATTGAATACCACCAGGATTATCGTAATGTGATGTCCAATCTGTTGGGGCGCATTGTCATCGCCCAGGATTTGGACCGTGCCATGGCCATGGCCCGTCGATATGGACACCGTTTCCGTATCGTCACTCTGGATGGCCAGGTGCTCAATGCCGGCGGCTCCATGACCGGCGGCTCTGTCTCCCGCTCTGCGGGAATCCTCTCCCGGGCCAACGAGTTGGAGCGGCTGAGAGGACAGATGAGCACCCTCAGCCGGGAGGCGGAGGGCGCCAAAGAACAGCTGGCGCAGGCCCAGCGGGAGCAGACGGCGGCCCAGTATGAATTGGATACCGCCCAGGCCCAGCTGCGCCAGGCGGAGGACGGGGTGCTCACCCAGTCTCAGCAGGTGGAGCACGGGGCCCAGCAGCTGGAACAGGTACAGCAGCGCTGTGAGGCGCTGCGCCAGGAGCGGGCAGGGCTTCAGCGGCGCAATGAGGAGAATGTGGAGGCGGCCAACCAGGCCAAAGCCCGGATTGCCCAGCTGGAAGGGGCCGCCGCGGCTCTCCAGGCCCAGTCCCAAGACAAGAGCCAGGGGCAGACCACCTTGCAGCAGCAGCTGGAGGCG
Organism: Candidatus Enterenecus avicola; assembly: GCA_018715985.1. GTDB lineage: Bacteria > Bacillota > Clostridia > Oscillospirales > Oscillospiraceae > Enterenecus > Enterenecus avicola. The sequence goes on along the minus strand of DVKO01000114.1, from coordinate 12,853 downwards.
TGCAGCCAGGAAAAGGCGGCCCTCCGGGCCCAATGGGCCGGACTGGAGGGAGAGCAGACCGCCATGCAGGCCAACCTCACCCAGCTGGAGCAGCTGCAGCGGGATCTCTCCGGGGACACGGCCGGCCGTCAGGATAGGATCGCCAAGCTGGAAGAGGAGAACCGACAGATCCAGCAGCAGATGATGGAGCAGGATCAGCAGGTGCAGGCGCTGCTGGTACAGAAGGAGGCGTCCGCCCGCCAGCTGGCTGGAGTCAACCGGGACAAGCTGGAACTGGAGGGCAAGCGCAACCAGGCGGATAAGCAGGCCCGGGAGAAAAACAGCGACCTGCTGTCCATGGAGCGGGAGGTCTCAGTGCTGGAGCAGAAATCCATGGCTGCGGCCATGGAGGAGAGCCAGATTCTGGACAAGCTGTGGGAGGGCTATCAGCTCTCCCATGAGGCGGCCCGCTTGCAGCGGGTGGAGTTGGAGTCAGTGCCCAAGGCGCAACGACGCATCGGTGAGCTGAAACGGAGTATTTCCGCCCTGGGCAGCATCAACCCGGATGCGGTGGAGGAATACCAGCGGGTTTATGAGCGGTACAGCTACCTGACCGACCAGCGAGATGACGTCACGGCTTCCAAGCGGGAGCTGGAGGAGATCATCCGCCAGATTACCCGGGAAATGAAGGAGATCTTCCAGGAGAAATTTCAGCAGATCCGGGAGACCTTCCAGGAGACCTTTGTGGAGCTGTTCCGGGGCGGCAAGGCCACTCTGGAGCTGGAGGACCCGGAGGACATCCTCAACTGCGGCATCGAGATCAAGGCCCAGCCTCCCGGCAAGGCGCTGAAGATCATCAGTCTGCTCTCCGGCGGGGAAAAGGCGTTTGTGGCCATTGCCCTGTACTTTGCCATCTTGAAGGTTCGGCCCACACCATTCTGTGTGATGGACGAGATCGAGGCGGCCCTGGACGACGCCAATGTGGTGCGCTATGCCCAGTATCTGCGCCGTATGAGTGATCGCACCCAGTTTATCGCCATCACCCATCGCCGGGGCACCATGGAAGAGGCAGATGTGCTCTACGGTGTGACCATGCAGGAACAGGGAATCAGCCGCATCCTCACCATCAATCTCAATGAGATGGAGCAGGCGCTGGATTTGAAGGATCAATGAAGTGTAAGGAGAAACAATATGGGCTTTTTTGATAAGATAAAGAAGATCGGCATTTTCAACGGCTTTTCTCAGCTGGACGACGATTTCTATGATGAACTGGAGGAGTCTCTGGTGATGGCGGACATGGGGGCAGAGACCACCATGGAGGCCGTGGAGGAACTCAAGCAGCGCTGCAAGCGCGGCAAGATCAAGGACACCGAGGGCGCCAAGGCCTGCATGAAGGAGATTTTGGCCGAGCTGCTCACCGTGGGGGACCCCAGCGTGGATATGAGCCGAACTCCCGCCGTGGTGCTGTTCATCGGCGTCAACGGAGTGGGTAAGACCACCTCCATCGGCAAGCTGGCGGCCCGTTGGAAAGGAGAGGGCAAGCGGGTGCTGCTGTGCGCCGGCGATACCTTCCGGGCTGCCGCAGCCGACCAGCTCACCATCTGGTCTGAGCGGGCTGGGGTGGACATCATCAAGCAGCACGAGGGGGCGGACCCCGCCGCCGTGGTGTACGACGCCATGAGCGCCGCCAAGGCCAGAAAGGCGGATGTGGTGCTGGTGGACACCGCCGGACGTCTGCACAACAAGCAGAACCTGATGAACGAGCTCAATAAGATCTCCCGGGTCATTGACCGGGAATGTCCCGACTCCAGCCGGGAGACCCTGTTGGTACTGGATGCCACCACCGGGCAGAACGGCCTCATTCAGGCCAAGCAGTTCGGGGAGAGCGCGGGCATCACCGGTATTGTCCTCACCAAGCTGGACGGCACGGCCAAGGGCGGCATTGTCATTGCCATTGCCAAGGAGTTGGGTGTGCCCGTCAAGTATGTGGGAGTGGGCGAGCAAGTGGGCGACCTGCAGCCCTTTGACGCCAAAGCGTTTGTGGAGGCGCTGCTGTAATGATTTGGATGATTGTGAGCCTGTTGGTGGCCGTCTATGGCGTGTGGTACGCCGTCAACCCACTGCCCTATTTGCAGCGGCGGATGAAGCGGAAGGACGTACCGGAGCACTCGGTCAAGACCGCCCGGATCGTGGGCATTGTGCTTGCAGTGTTGGGTGTTGCGGTGGCTGTGTTCCAGGCCGTGGGCCTTGGGCTTTTGGGTTAAGTGTAAGGAGGAAATGACATGACTCGTTTGGATGGAAGAACCGTAGACCAGCTGAGAGACATCAAATTTGAGACCAATTTTGTCAAGTTCCCAGAGGGAAGCGTTTTGGTCACCTGCGGCAACACCAAAGTGCTGTGCTGTGCCAGCGTGGAGATGACGGCCCCTCGCCATGTGGCTGAGGGGACCGGCTGGGTGACGGCGGAGTACTCCATGCTGCCCCGGGCCAACCGGGAGCGCTCTCGGCGGGATGTGTCCAAGCTGAAGCTCTCCCCCCGTTCGGCAGAGATCCAGCGGCTCATCGGCCGCTCCCTTCGGGCGGCGGTGGATCTGGCCATGCTGCCGGATATGACCATCACTGTGGACTGTGATGTGCTGCAAGGGGACGGCGGCACCCGTACCGCCAGTGTCACCGGCGGCTTTTTGGCCCTGGCCATGGCCTGCAACAAGCTGGTGAAGGACGGGGTGTTGCCCGCCTCTCCGGTGAAGCACTATGTGGCGGCCATCTCCGCCGGCATTGTGGACGACGTCCCCATGCTGGACCTGTGCTATGAGGAGGACTCCTCCGCCATGGTGGATTTGAACTGTGTGATGAACGAGGAGGGGGCCCTGGTGGAGCTGCAAGGCACCGGAGAGGGACGGGCCTTCACCCTGGCCGAGCAGCAGCAGCTGGTGGCTCTGTGCCAGAAGGGCATTGAGGAGCTGATCCAGCGCCAGAGAGAGATTTTGGAGGGAGCGCAATGAAACTGGTATTGGCCAGCCAAAACGAGAAAAAGCTCAAAGAGATGAATGACATCCTCTCCCACCTGGGCATTGAGGTGTGCCTCCAGTCCCAGTTGGGGGTACACGTGGAGGTGGAGGAGACGGGAGACACCTTCGAGGAAAACTCCCGGCTCAAGGCCCAGGCGGTGATGGAGGCCACCGGTATGCCCGCCATTGCCGACGATTCAGGGCTGTGTGTCGATGCCCTGGGCGGGGCGCCCGGGGTGTATTCCGCCCGGTACGGCGGCCCCGGCCTGGACGACACGGGACGGTATCGACTGCTTTTGGAGAATATGCGGGGGCAGACCCCTCGCACCGCCAAATTCGTCTCCGTCATCACCTGCTGCTTCCCCAACGGGGATGTGCTCACCGCCCGCGGAGAGTGCCAGGGTACCATCGCCTATGCCCCCCAGGGGGAGGGCGGCTTTGGCTATGATCCCGTGTTCTTCCTGCCCCAGCGGAAAAAGACCTTTGCGCAACTGACCGCAGAGGAGAAAAACGAAATCTCCCATCGGGGGAAGGCTTTGGCCCTGTTCCGGGAAAAGCTGCAAGACTATCTGGAGAAATAAAGGAGTTCCAAACGTATGGATTTGACAAGCAAGCAGAGGGCCCAGCTGCGCGGGCTGGCCAACAACATTGACACCATCCTCCACATCGGCAAGGATGGGATTGGAGACAACCTCATCCGCCAGGCGGATGACGCCCTGGAGGCTCGGGAGCTCATCAAGGGCAAGGTGCTGGAAAACTCCATGCTCTCCGCCCGAGAGGGAGCGGAGGAGCTGGCCCGGGCTACCCGCAGTCAGGTGGTTCAGGTCATCGGCACCAAGTTTGTGCTCTATCGGGAGACCCACAGCAAGGAGAAGGACAAGCGTATCAAGCTGGTGAAGTAATCCCATTGGCAAGATTTTATCCAGAGGGAAAGGAACGTGATGGCAAGATGAAAATCGGCATTTACGGCGGAAGCTTCAACCCTCCCCATTTGGGCCATATGGCAGCAGCTCGGGCGGCGCTGGCCGAACTGAAATTGGATCGTCTGGTGCTGGTGCCCAACAGCCAGCCGCCCCACAAGCAGCTGCCTCCGGGCAGCCCCAGCCCGGGGCAGCGGATGGCCATGACGGCACTGGCTGCCGATCAGCTGGGGCCGCAGGTGGATACCTGGGATGTGGAGCTGCACCGCAACGGGAAAAGCTACACGGTACACACTCTGGAGCAGGCGAAAGAGCGGTGGCCACAGGACGAGCTGTGGCTGCTCATGGGGTCTGATATGTTCCTCACCTTGGAGGAGTGGTACCAGCCCCAGAAGATTATGGAGATGGCGGGGATCTGCGCCTTTGCCCGAACGGCCCGTGATGTGGAGCGATGCGAAACCCACCAGAGAGAGTTGGCCCAGCGTTACCAGGCCAACATCCGGGTCATTTCCATCCCTGACTTGCTGGAGGTCTCCTCCACCCAGATCCGTGAGATGCTCCCCTGCGGTCAGGGACGAGAGTACCTCTCACAGCCGGTATACGGTTATATTTTGAGGGAAAAGCTCTACCATACCCATGCGGACTTGTCCAACTTATCGGTGGAGGACCTGCGATGTGTGTCCAACTCCATGGTCAAGGCCAAGCGGCTGGCCCACATCAAGGGGACTGAGGAGGAGGCGGTGCGCCTGGCCCGCCGTTGGGGCGCGGATGAGGACCAGATGCGCCGGGCGGGGATTCTGCACGACTGCACCAAGTATCTGACGTTGGAAGAGCACCTGGAGATCTGCGACCGATACGGCCTGCCTCTGGACGACATGGAGCGGGGGGCAGTGAAGCTGCTTCACGCCAAAAGCGGCGCCGCTCTGGCCCAGTATGTGTTCGGTCAGGAGCCCATCGTGTGCCAGGCCATCTCCTACCACACCACCGGGCGGGGACACATGACGCTGGAGGAGATGATCCTCTACATGGCGGATTATATCGAACCCAACCGGGACTTTGACGGGGTGGAGGAGATGCGGACGCTGGCCTACCGGGATCTCAAGGAGGCTATGCTCATGGGCGTTGAGATGTCCATGGAGGATATGCAGGAGCGAAATCAGCCCATCCACACCAATACGCTGGAGGCCTATCACTGGCTGAAAAACGAAACGACATCCATTCACCCGTGACGGGTGACCACGAAAGGGGAAACTACATTGTTGACATCAAAGGAAATGATTGCTGTGGCGATCCGTGCTCTGGACGCCAAGAAGGGTAAGGACATCAAGGTACTCTACACCGCCGACCAGACCACCCTGGCGGACTACTTTGTCCTCTGCACCGGCACCTCCAATACGCAGGTGAAGGCCCTGGCGGACGCGGTGGAGGACGCCATGACCCGTGCCGGCGAGGAGCCCCACCACGTGGAGGGCCACCGGGGTGGCCAGTGGACGCTGTTGGACTACTCCGCCATTGTGGTTCACGTGTTCACCGAGGAGGCCAGGGAGTTTTACTCTCTGGAGCGGCTATGGTCGGACGCCACCCAGGTGGATGTGACGGAATACCTGGAGCATCCGGAAAACTGATCTGAAAAAAATGCCCCGTGTCCTGGGTGGACACGGGGCATTTTTGAAATATCGGGGTAGAATCAATAGTTGATGGCCCGGCGCTCAAAATAGGCCTGGGGATGGGCGCACACGGGGCAGACCTTGGGGGCGTCGTTGCCCACGTGGACGTGTCCGCAGTTGCGGCAGATCCAGACTGTCTGCTCACCGGCAGAGAAGACCATATCATTTTCCAGGTTGGCCAGCAGCTTCAGGTAACGCTCTTCATGCTGCTTTTCGATGACGGCAACCCCCTCAAAGAGGGTAGCGATGCGATCAAAACCCTCCTCTCGGGCGGTCTCAGCCATCTCCTTATACATGGTCACCCACTCGTAATTCTCGCCTTCCGCGGCTGCCTTCAGGTTTTCGCGGGTATTCCCAATGCCACCCAGCTCCTTGAACCAGAGCTTGGCGTGCTCTTTTTCGTTTCCGGCAGTCTCCTCGAACAGAGCGGCGATCTGCTCATAGCCCTCCTTTTTGGCCTTGCTGGCAAAGTAGGTATACTTGTTGCGAGCCTGGCTCTCGCCGGCAAATGCTGCCCACAGATTGGCCTCGGTCTTGCTTCCTTTGAGTTCCATGGTAGTACCTCCTTTAGTGATGCTCATAGCATGAGCTTTTCTACATCATACTACGCGGGTGTTCCGGTGGCAAGAAAAAATTATTAATTGTTTTTTCAAATTTGACTCATACTTCTACTATCTCGTGAAGGAGTGTGAGGATATGAAACGCAAAGTGTCAATCATAGTTTTATCTGTTTTGGCGGTATTGATGTTTGCCGGCTGTGCCAAACGTCCGGCGGAGGTGACGCCTCAGCCAAGTCCGTCTGTTCAGGTGGAAAATGACGCCGACCAGGGAGGTGGCGCCGGGGGGACCAATGACAAGAACAACGATGGAAAGCCGGATTCAACCCCTGGTCCGGACGAGCAGGGAAAGGATGACATGGACGACGTCAAACAGGACGTGGAGAACGGCGTGGACCGGGTGGAGGACGACGTGGAGCGTGGCATTGATGACGTAAAACGCGGCATCGAAAATGCGGGCGATCAAGTGCAGGACGAGATGACCCGCATGAAAGACAAGGCCTCGGAGTCAACCAAATAATCAAAGAGCAGCTGCCAAGGTGTGTTTGCCTTGGCAGCTGCCCAATCATGTCTCAGATGTACTTTTCCATGGTGTCCAGAACGCCGGTACCTCCGGGTTCCTCACCGATCTTGTGAAATTCATGGCGGAGATAAAAGTTTTTAGCCCGCTCATTTTCGGGAGCGCAGCGTAACAGGAGCCGCTTGCGGCCCAGCTTCCGGTAGGAGGAGATGGCTTGCCCCAGCATCTGAATCCCCAGCCCGTGGGAACGGTAGGGGGGGAGCACACAGAAGAAGGGAATACGGCCAACCCCTTCGTCGGCCTGCTGCTGCCAATCCATCTGAAGGATACCAGCGGGACGATCCTCCAGCAGGGCCACCAGCACGCTCTCAGGGGCGTAGTCGGAATTGCGGAGCATCACCGCCAAAAAGGAGTCGGGGGTGAAGCAGTCCATGGTTCCATGGCTGGTAAGCCAGGCCTCCTGCCGTGCCTGTTGATAGAACTCGATTTCCTGTGGCAGCCGAAGGGGGCGAAAACGCAGGGATGTGTGCTTCAGGTTCTCCAGCATATCACCGCCGGAGTTGTCTTTGGGATGGATGCGGTTGGCCAGATCGCCCAGATGGCCGTTGTCGTTGTAGTAGTCCACCTGAACCTGGTCGCCTTGGACCTCCAGCTTGGCCACACAGGTGTTGTCACCCAAAGCCATGTTCCCAATCTCCTCCAGGGGGATACCCAGCCAACCGGAGAGGGCGGCGCGGATGGCGCTGCCGTGGGAGAAGATGGCCACCGTCTGATCGGGGTGAGAGGCGGCAATGCTGGTGATGGCGCACATCATCCGCTCCCGCACGCCGGGGAAGGTCTCACTTCCGTCCACGTGCCACTGGGGATCACAGAGAAAAAATTTCCGAAGATTGTCCGGGTCGGCGTGGAGCAGGTCGCCCCAGCTGCGGTCTTCCCAGCATCCGGCACCAATTTCACGCAGATCTGGGTCCAGGCACAGGGACAGCCCACGGGAGAGACAGACGGACTTGGCTGTCTCCATGGTGCGGGTGAGGTCGCTGGAATAGGCGGCGTCGATGTGGACCCCTTCAAAACGGGCGGCCAGAGCCTGCACCTGTCGGCGGCCCAGAGCGGTGAGCATACTGTCATACCAGCCGTGACAGCGTCGATACAGATTGCCCTCAGCCTGGGCGTGCCGAATGAGATAGATTGTGGTCATGTCGTTGTTCTCTTCTTTCGTGGGACAATTACCAGGGGCGTACGCCGCCGGTGAGCTGGGCGATGGAGTCCAGGCCCTGCGTACAGGCCAGCTCCCGAAGTCCGTCGCACACCTTTACAGGGGCGTAGGGGTCTGCAAAACAGGCGGTGCCTACGGCAACGGCGTTGGCTCCGGCCAGCATCAACTGGGCGGCGTCAGCGGCGGTGGACACACCGCCCATGCCAAGGATGGGCAGATTGACGGCCTGGGAGACCTCCCAGACCATGCGCACGGCCACGGGAAGGACGGCGGGGCCGGAGAGCCCGCCGGTGTTCATTTTCAGAATGGGGCGGCGGGTGTTGATGTCAATACGCATTCCCCGCAGCGTGTTGATGAGGGAGAGGGCGTCGGCCCCGGCATCGGCCACTGCCCGGGCAATCTCGGTAATGTCAGTGACGTTGGGGGAGAGCTTGACCATCACGGGGACGGTGGCGTGGGACTTGGCCATATGAGTCACTTCAGCGGCCAGCTCCGGCTTGGTGCCGTAGGCCAGGCCGCCGGCCTTGACGTTGGGGCAGGAGATGTTGACCTCGATCATGTCCACCCCGGCCTCGGAGAGCTTTTCGCACATTTCGCCGTATTCTTCGGGGGTGTTGCCGGAGATGTTTGCGATGACCTTCACGTCATACTGACGCAGGAAAGGAAGCTCTTCGGCGATAAAAGCGTCCACGCCGGGGTTTTGCAGGCCCACGGAGTTGAGAATGCCCATGGGGGTCTCCGCAATGCGGGGGGCGGGATTGCCCTCCCGTCGTTGTGCGGTCAGACCCTTGACACAGATGCCGCCCAGCCGAGAGAGATCATAGAACTGGCCGTACTCCCGGCCAAACCCAAAGGTACCGGAGGCCACTACCACTGGATTTTTCAGCTCGACTCCAGCCAGATTTACCTTCATACAGGGCTCAGTCATCCCAGGCCACCTCCTTGGCATCAAATACGGGGCCGTCTTTACATACGTGCTTCTGGTGTCCGTCAGAGCCCTTACAGGCACACACCAGGCAGGCGCCTACGCCGCAGCCCATACGCTCCTCCATGGAGACCTGGCAGGGGACGCCAAAGGCCTCGGCCACCTTGGCCACCGAGCGGAGCATGGGTTTGGGGCCGCAGGCCAGAACGGCGGTATAGTCGGAGCTGCGCTCCAGTTCCTCCCGCACCAGGGCGTCCACAAAACCGTGGTGGCCCATGCTGCCATCGTCGGTGGCCACCCGCACAGACTCACAGCAGGCGGCAAACTCCTCCACCAGCATGGAATTGGAAGCGGAACGGAAGCCCAAAACAGCGGTGTTGTGCATGCCGGCGTGCTTGGCGCAGCCCAGCATGGGAGGTACACCGATGCCGCCGCCCACCAACAGGTAGCGGCCCTGGGGTTCCATTTGGAAGCCGTGGCCCAGAGGGCCCAGAACATCCAGGTTCTCGCCCACCTGGCGCTGGGCCAGCCAGCGGGTCCCTTCGCCGCGGACCTCAAAGACCATACGAATCAGATCTCCGTCCACAGACCAGCTGCAAATGGAGATGGGACGGCGCAGCAGCAATCCCTCGCCGCAGCGTACATGGACAAACTGGCCGGGGCGGGTGATCTGGGCGGCCATCCCATGGCTCTGGAAGGTCATGGACACGCCACCGGAGGGGAGCTGGACAGCTTCCACGATGGTGCAGCTTTGTTCAACAGTCATAGTGTTCTCCCTCTCTCTCAGTTTAGCGCACGGTGATGAATTCCTTCAGCTCATCCCGCATCTTTTCCGCGGCCGCCCGGGCAGCTTCCTGGTAGTCTGCGCCGTCTTTGCCGGTCTTTTTCCAGGCGCACATGATAGAGCGGGAGGCGTTGATGATGGCGCCGCGGCCCAGCTCATCAAAGGCATTGCGCACATCCTCGGCGGTGCCGCCCTGGGCGCCGTAGCCGGGAACCAGGAAGAAGGTCTTGGGCAGGCGGAGACGGAGCTCACGGAGCACAGAGGGGTGGGTGGCGCCCACCACGGCGCCCAGGGCCTGATAGCCGCAGGCGCCCTCGGTGCCTTTGCCCCACTGTTCGATGAGGTCGCCCATGACAGTATACACGCTGCGATCCCCTGCCACCATGTCCTGGAGCTCAGCAGAGGAGGGGTTGGAGGTCTTGGCCAGGACAAAGGCGGACTTTCCCCGGGCCACACACTCGTTCAGGAAGGGGTTGATGGCGTCAGAGCCCATGTAACCGTTGAGGGTCACGCAGTCGGCGTCAAAGGCGGACAGGGAAGCGCTGCCCACCTGGGTGGCGCCCAACCAGCCCTCGGCGTAGGCGGTGGCGGTGGTGCCGATGTCGCCCCGTTTGATGTCGGCGATGACGTACAGCCCCTTGTTCTTGGCATAGGCCATGACATCCTCCATCACCTTCATGCCCCGCCAGCCCAACATTTCAAAGTAGGCGGCCTGGGGCTTCACGGCGGGGACAACGTCGTACAGAGCGTCGATGAGGCCGCAGTCAAACTCACAGATGGCCTCAGCAGCGGCCTCCAGGGTTTCGCCCAGGCGGTCGGTGTGCTTTTTCAGAATGTGGGGGGGAACATATTCCACCCGGGCATCCAGACCGGCCACAGTGGGGTTTGCTTTTTCTCTGATCTTCTCCTGTAAAACATCAAATGACATCGCTCAATCCTCCTGATAAATGATCTGACCCATGGAAATGGTGTATTTCACTTTGCCTTTGAGCTGGAACCCGTGGAAGGGGGTGTTGCGCCCCTTGGAGGCAAAGGCCTCCTTGTCCACCGTCCAGGTCTGGTTGGGATCGAAGAGCACCAGGTCTGCGTGCTGTCCCACCTGAAGGGTGCCTTTGGGCAGGCGCAGCAGGGCGGCGGGGGCGGTGCTCATACGCCGGATGACCTCCATCAGGCTCATGTGTCCGGCGTGGTAGAGGTAGGTCAGGGCCAGGCCCAGAGAGGTCTCCAGCCCCACCATGCCGCTGGGCGCCTTTTCCAGCGGCTGGGCCTTTTCCCAGGCACAGTGGGGGGCGTGGTCGGTGACAATGGCATCAATGGTGCCGTCCTTCAGCCCCTCTAAAATGGCGGCTCGGTCCGCCTCGGTGCGCAGGGGGGGATTCACCCGAGCCATAGTGCCCTGGCGCAGAATCTCCTCCTCGGTCAGGGTGAAATATTGGGGACAGGTCTCACAGGTCACAGCGATCCCCTGCGCCTTGGCCCGGCGGATGATGTCCACAGTACCGGCGGTGGAGATGTGGCAGATGTGTACCCGAGCCCCTGTATCTTTGGAGAGCATCACATCCCGCATCACCTGCAGCTCTTCGGCGATGGCAGGGCGGCCGGGGAGGCCCAGCTGCTGGGAAACCATGCCCTCATTGACGGCATAATTGCGCACCATGTCCCGATCCTCACAGTGATCCAGAATGGGAAGCCCCAGCGTGCGGGCCTGCTGCATGGCCTGGCGCAGCAGGGCCAAGTTCTGAATGGGCACCCCGTCGTCGGTGAGGGCGGGGACTCCGGCCTTCCACAGCGCCTGAAAATCGGTGAGGGCTTCCCCCTTCTGTCCCTGGGTCACGGCGCCGGCTGGATAGACGTTGATGCCGGTATGGGCCGCTTTCTCTTTGACACGGGCCACCATCTCCGGACAGTCGGTGGCAGGACGGGTGTTGGGCATGGCCACCAGAGTGGTCACGCCGCCCCGGGCGGCGGCAGCGCATCCGGTGGCGATGGTCTCCTTATCCTCAAAACCCGGCTCTCTCAAATGGACGTGGAGATCCACCAGACCGGGAGCCACCACCAGACCGCTGGCATCCAGCACCGAGCCGTTATCTTCTGGTGCGGGGAGGGACTCTCCTACTGCCACAATGCGGCCATGGTCCACGAGAACATCGCAGACTTGATCCAGGCCAGAGGAGGGGTCCACCACGTGTCCACCTTTCACCAGTAATTTCAAGTTCATCACTCCTAAAATGTTACAAGTCATTGGAATACATTCGTTACATTATACCCGAAAACCATCTATTGCGCAATTCTTAATTGCACAAAAATATTGGATTCGACAGGGTATTATACAAAATCTAATGGGAGAAGCCCGTAGGTCAGCGGAAGGGAGTAAAATAATGGAAGCAAAAGATGAAAATACTGCACATATCTCCCCGGGGGGAAATATGTGCAGTATGAGAGGTGTGAGAGATTACTTGCCTACCTCGATGCCGGCCAGATAGCCAGAACGGGTGGCCTGATCTACTTTTCCGGGAGCGATGGCGTCGCCGATGACCCAGGTCTTCAGGCCCTTAGTCTCAGCGGCCTCCTTCAAAGCGGAGATGTCCACGCTGCGCATACCCAGAGCGTAGATGACGGTATCGGCCTCCAGGGTTTGCACGCCGTCGGCGTTCTCCACCTTTACGCTGTTGGGGGTGATTTCCAGGCAGCGGGTCTTGGGCATCATCACCATGTGGTTCTTCTCCGAGCATAGAAATGACTCATGGCAACCAAAAAGAAAGACACGCTTTCCAGCGTGTCTTTCTTTTTGGTACGGCTGAAGGGATTCGAACCCCCGACCTTTTGGTTCGTAGCCAAACACTCTATCCAACTGAGCTACAGCCGCATATCAGCTTAAGCGTTTATCTCTCGCTGACAGCTTAGTTATATTAGCACAGCTTCAGACAGAATGCAAGAGTTTTTTTAAAATTTTTTCAAAAAATTTCAGAGGACTTATTTCTTGCCCTCTTCCGCGATGATGCGCTCCAGGCAGCCCATCAGATCGGCCATGGTTTCCAGACGGACGCCCATATTGAGAATATGCTCCCGCAGGTGGGGCGGCATGGAATCAAACTGGGGCCGGATCGCCGGATCTATATACGCCATCGTATCACCTCCCGCCGGTTGGCCTGCATAGCTAGTATAGCCGGTAAAGGGAAAAAGGATACAGCGGGCATCAAAAAACGCGCCCCTGAGACAGAGGCGCGGGAGTTTTGGTCTGTCCCCACCGCAGGGAGCGATTGCCGCCCTGCGG
>DVKO01000113.1 GCA_018715985.1 Candidatus Enterenecus avicola | reverse complement strand
GCTATTGAGAACGGCTTCTATTACGACTTTGACATGGAGCAGCCCCTCTCCACCGAGGACCTGCCCAAAATCGAGGCCGAGATGAAGAAAATCATCAAGGAGGACCTGCCCCTGGAGCGCTTTGCCCTGCCCGCCGAAAAGGCCAAGGAGCTGATGGCCGGCCAGCCCTATAAGGAGGAGCTCATCGAGGAGCACGCCGGCAAGGGCGAGGACATCAGCTTTTACAAGCAGGGGGACTTCACCGACCTGTGCGCCGGCCCCCACCTGGACTCCACCGGCCGCATCAAGGGCAACGCCATCAAGCTGACCTCCGCCACCGGCGCCTACTGGCGGGGCGACTCCAACCGCAAGATGCTCCAGCGCATCTACGGCGTGGCCTTCCCCAAGAAGGACGAGCTGGACGCCTATCTGGAGCAGCAGGCCGAGGCTTTGAAGCGGGACCACAACAAGCTGGGCCGGGAGCTGGAGTACTTCACCACCGTGGACGTCATCGGCCAGGGCCTGCCTGTGCTGCTGCCCAAGGGGGCCCGGGTGGTCCAGCTGCTCCAGCGCTGGATCGAGGACACCGAGCAGAAGCGGGGCTACCTGCTGACCAAGACCCCCCTGATGGCCAAGCGGGACCTGTACAAGATCTCCGGCCACTGGGACCACTACCTGGACGGCATGTTCATCCTGGGCGACCCCTACGACGAGACCCGTGAGTGCTTTGCCCTGCGCCCCATGACCTGCCCCTTCCAGTACCAGGTCTACCTCAACCGTCAGCGCTCCTACCGGGAGCTGCCCATGCGCCTGGGCGAGACGTCCACCCTGTTCCGCAATGAGGACTCCGGCGAGATGCACGGCCTCATCCGGGTGCGCCAGTTCACCATCTCCGAGGGCCACATTGTGCTGCGCCCCGACCAGCTGGAGGACGAGTTCCGGGGCTGCTTCGAGCTGGCCAACTACTGCATGGAGACTTTGGGTCTGAAAGAGGACTGCACCTTCCGCTTCTCCCAGTGGGATCCCGCCAACCCCAACAACAAGTATGAGGGCACCGCAGAGCAGTGGGAGCACGCCCAGGGAGTCATGAAGCACATTCTGGACGATCTGGGCATCGACTACGAGGTGGGCATCGACGAGGCCGCCTTCTATGGCCCCAAGCTGGACATCCAGTGCAAGAATGTGTTCGGCAAGGAGGACACCCTCATCACCATCCAGATCGATATGCTGCTGGCGGAGAAGTTCGGCATGGAGTATGTGGACGCCGACGGCTCCAAGAAGACCCCCTATATCATCCACCGCACCTCCATGGGCTGCTACGAGCGCACCCTGGCCCTGCTCATTGAGAAGTACGCCGGCGCTCTGCCCACCTGGATGGCCCCCGAGCAGGTGCGCTTCCTCCCCGTCACCGACCGGGCCGCCGACTACTGCGCCGACCTGGCCCGCCAGCTGGAGGACAAGGGCTTCCGGGTGGACGTGGACTACCGCAACGAGAAGATCGGCAAGAAGATCCGGGAGGCCCAGATGGACAAGGTGCCCTATATGCTGGTCATCGGCGACCGGGATATGGAGAACGGCACCGTCTCCCCCCGTCACCGGGCCGAGGGCGACCTGGGCGCCATGCCCTTTGAGGATTTTGTGGCTCTGCTCACCGACGTGGTGGAGTCCAAGGCCAAGAAGTAAGATATGAATGTTAAGCTGACGATACAGTACGACGGCACCCGCTACGACGGCTGGCAGCGTCAGGGCAACACCGACAACACCCTCCAGGGCCGCCTGGAGGGTGTGTTGTCCCGTATGGTGGATAGCCCTGTGGAAATCCAGGGGGCGGGCCGCACCGATGCCGGAGTTCATGCCCGGGGCCAAGTGGCCTCCGTCCACCTGCCCGATGGGTACACCCCCCAGGAAATCCAGGACTACCTCAACCACTACCTCCCCGAGGACGTGGCGGTGGTGGCCGTGGAGCAGGTGGGGGAGCGGTTCCACGCCCGGCTGTCCGCCAAGGGCAAGGAGTACCGCTACCACATCCGCATGGGCACGGTGCCCGACGTGTTCGCCCGGAAATACCAGTACCGGGTGGAGAAACCCCTGGATGTGGAAGCCATGGAGCAGGCGGCGGGGTATCTCATCGGGAAGCACGACTTCCGCTCCTTCTGCGGCAACCGCCGATTCAAAAAATCCACGGTGCGAGAAGTTTTCCACATTGGAATTGAAGTGTGTGGAAATGATTTGACCCTTATCTACCGAGGGGACGGCTTTCTCTACCACATGGTGCGGATTTTGACCGGCACCCTGCTGGAGGTGGGGCTGGGAGAGCGCACCCCCGAGAGTATGGTGGACATTTTAGAGGCCCGGGAGCGCACGGCGGCGGGCAAGACCGCCCCGGCCCAGGGCCTGGTGCTGCAAGAGGTGTACTACGAAGGCTAAACCCATGAAATTTACAGGATAAAAAATGTGGAAGCATTGCTGCTTCCACATTTTTTATGGGTTGGCTCCTTGCAAGGAAGGTGGCACGGCGCAAGCCGTGACGGAGGGATTGTCCGTCTCTCGGTTTATCCCCTCAGTCACCTGCGGTGACAGCTCCCCTTGCAACAAGGGGAGCCTTGAACCGTGTCACAGGGTGAGCAGCAGGGAGAGGCCGGGGAGCAGCAGCACGCAGATCAGGGCGGCTGCCAGGGGGAAACGCACCTTGGCGGACACCACTTCCGCCACCGCGCACCCCACCCAGGCCAGCACGCACCAGCCCACCAGGGTCAGGGCCAGCACCCCCCACAGGGGGAGAAGGTCGGGCAGGGCGGCAAACCGGGCCAGGCTGTTGGCCCGGGCGGTGAGCTGGGGCAGGCCGTAGGTTTGGTACACCGCCGCCATCCGGGGCAGAAAGGCGGCGGCGGTGCACGCCACGGCAAAGAGCCAGGCCACCAGGCGCTTGCGCCGTCTCACATCCCCCGCAGCCCCTGCCGATTCCACCAGCACCCCCACGCCGGTCTCCCGCTCCATGGAAAAGAAGAAGGGCAGGCACAGGGACAGGCTCAGCAGCAGCTTGGCCAGGTCGATGCGGTTGGCCGCCTGGCCGCTGGCGTCGTACAGCAGCTCGTAGGGGGTGGTGTAGATGTAGCTCTGTCCCGGCTCCAGGGCTTCATATTGGGTCCGGGTCTTTTCCAGGGGGAGCTGGGCCTGGAGCTTCTGCCCCAGCTCCGCCATGCGCTGGGTTTTCCAGATGGAGGTTTCGCCCTGGGACAGAAGCTGCAGCATCTCCTCCCGGGCCTCCTCCAGCTGCTGCTCCACCTGATCCAGGTAGGCTGCCTTATCTGCGCTGGGCTGCCCGGAGAGCTGGGTGCTGTACTGCCGGTAGTACACCTCTTCGATGCCCTGGGGCCCGGAGAAGTCCCGGTAGGCCAGTACCTGCACCGCCAGCAGGAGAATGAGCACCCCCAGAGCGGCGTTGGACAGGAGCAGCTTGTACCCCTCGTGGCGGATGGGGTGGACGTGGCGGCCCAGGGAGAGGGTGAACCGGGCCCGGCGGGCCGCCGTCACCGGGCTGCGCCGGACAAAGAGCACTCCGGATGCCGCCAAGCCGCCCGCCAGCAGCACCAGGCACATCCCCAGGGTGGCGTGGAGCCGGGCCACCGGCAGGCCAAAGAAGTTGAGAAAGAGCAGCCCGTCAAAGAGTTGGAAGCTCTCCCCCAGTCCCAGCAGGTTCAGGCAGCGGAACAGGTTGAAGGGCAGCGTTCCCAGCCCCAGGGAGAGGCCAAAGAGCACCGCTGTCCCCACCAGGGCGGCGGCAGAGCGCAGGGCGTTTGCCAGCAGGGCAAACACCGCCGCCAGGGCCAGCAGCCACAGCAGCTTCACAGCCAGGAACAGGGCCAGAAAGCCCCCCACCGACAGCAGGTAGGGGCAGGCGGTGAGGCCGTATACCGACTGCACCGGCAAACTCCAGTCACCCAGTCCGTAGAGCCCGGCGGAGATGCCCAGGCAGGTGCCGTACAGCACCAGGGCGGGGAGGAGCACCGCCGCGGCCAGGGCCAGACACTTGCTGCGGTACAGCGCCTCACGGCCCCGCAGAGTGGGGTGGAGCAGGCACAGAGTGCCGCTCTCCCGCTCCTGGGCAAAGAGCACCAGGGCGGCGGCCAGGGCCAGCAGCACCCCAAAGACGTCGGCCAGCCGGTAGTCCAGCAGGGTTTCCACGCCGCCGAAAAAGCACACCTGGGGCTGCACCTGCCGCACCGTCTCATACACCCCGCCGGTGAGGCGCAGAGAGCGGGTCTCAAAGTTGTCCCCGGTGCCAAACAGGCCGGTGTTCAGCTTGGCCCGGGCCTGGGCCTGGAGCTGGGCCATGGTCTGGGGGAACTCCTCCACCGCCCGGATGCGGGCCAGGGTATCTCCCACCAATCGGGACTCCCGGTAGATGTCCCCGGTGAGCAGGGTGTCGTCATAGATCTCCGTATCGGTCATGGTGCGCTCCGACAGCGCCTCCTCCATCTCCTCCAGCTCCTGGGTGCGGGAGTAGAGCACTTGCATCTGGGCAAAGTTCCCGGCCGTGGCGTGATCGTAGAACAGCCAGCCGTTGGCCAGGCACAACAGCAGGGCCAGGACCATGAGGACACGATTGCCCCAAATTTTTCGCAATTCCCATCTCATAAGCCGCCCTCATCTCCAAAGGTGTGCAGGTACACGTCCTCCAGGGTGGGCTCCACGTTGTGGCTGGGGTAGGGGGGCGGGGCGTCGGCGATGAGCCGCACCGCCACACCGTCTCCGCTGCGGCGCAGGGAGCTGACCAGGCCATACTGGCCCATTTGATCCAGGTCCTGCTCCTCCACTTCCACGTCCCACACCTTGCCCTCCATGGCCCCGCACAGGTTTTGCGGGGTGTCCTGGCAGACCACTGTGCCGTCGCCGATCAAAACCAGCTCCCGGGCGATGTACTCCACGTCGGGCACCACATGGGTGGAGAGCAGGACGATCTTGTGCAGGGCCACACTGGCGATGAGGTTGCGCACCACAATGCGCTGCCGGGGGTCCAGCCCCGCCGTGGGCTCGTCCAGCACCAGAATGTCCGGGTCGTCCAGCATGGCCTGGGCCAGGAGCAGCCGCTGCTTCATGCCGCCGGACAGGGCCCGGGTGGGCTTGCCCCGCACCTCCTCCAGGGCCAGCAGGCCCAGCAGCTGCCCCACCCGCTCCTTGGTGCGTGCTTTGGACATCCCCCGCAGGGAGGCCATGTAATACAAAAACCGCTCACAGGTAAAGCCGGGGTAGAGGGTCTGCTGCTGGGGCATATAGCCCAGCTTGGCCCGGAAACGGCGGCCCATCCTGCCCACATCCTCCCCATTCAGGAAAATGTGACCCTCCGTGGCGGGCAGATTGCCGGTGAGGATGTTCAAAAGGGTACTTTTGCCCGCCCCGTTGGGGCCCAGCAGGCCGTAGATGCCCTCTTTCAGGGTGAAACTCACCCCCCGCAGGGCCTGCTTGTCCCCGTAGTTTTTCTTGACATTCTCAAAGCGCAGTTCCAGTTCCGCCATACACGCGCACCTCCATGGTCAGGACACAGGGATGATGTTGTCAAACCGCTGGGCAAAGTAGTCCTCCTTGGGGAGAATGCAGGTGACCGGATCCTCTCCACCGGAGTAGAGCCCGTAGACGTAATCTTGGCTCTCTCCGTGGGTGGAGAAGGTGACGCTCTGTCGGTCACCCTCGTCTTTCAGTAACTGGGTGGGTCCGCCCTCCACGTCGGCCCAGGATACCTTCAGCCCCGGGTCACGGGTCAGAAGGAGGATGCGGCCATCGGTGAAGAAAAAGTTTCTCAAAGTCCCCGAATATTCCACCGGGCGCCGTTCTCCCGTGGCCAGGTTGTAGAGATAAAGCTCCTCCTCTACGGCATAGAGGGTCAAGTCTCCCCAGCATCCCATGGCGGCATCCATCATGCCCCGGATGTATCCGCTGGCCAGCACCTGATAGCTGGACAGATCGGCGGTGTACTCCCGCAGCTCCACAATGTCGTCGGAGGCGGTTTTGTTGGAGTAAAAGTCGCTGACATAATCCAGGTAGTTCCCGCCGGGGTTCTGCTCCAGATACTCCTTCTCACTCATGGGCAGGGACAGCGAGGAGGGCACCGAGATGAGCACCCGGTTCTCCCCGGCGCCCAGGAATTTGACATACTGGTTTTCAAACAGAAACTGCACCTCGCCGGTGTCCAGCCGGACCCGCACCAGGTAGTTGTCCGAACGAATTTCTTCCTCATCGGCCATGGTGTCATGGCTCAGATCCAGATAGACATACCCGTGGGAGATGAAGCCGCAGTGCAGCTGATAGGACTCCCCCTCCTCCTTGCCTGCAAACTCGCACACCTTGGTGCGTTGGTGGGCTTTGGGGTCCACCTTCCACAGAGAGGCCACGGAGTAACTCTCCTGGGACATCACATACCAGATGCCGTTGTAGTCCACAAATCCGGTGACCTGGTCTGCCAGATAGGCCTCACAGCTCTCATCGGCGTGCCGGCAGCCGCTCTGGGAACACAGGGGAACTTGAGTGCCAACCTCCGGGTCGTAGTAGTTCAAAAACCGGGTCTGGGGCACATAAAACCCTTTGCCGTCGGCGGAGGTGTCCCAGGACAGGCCCGCCAGGGAGAACATCCGGTTGTCATAGGGTCGGATGGCATGGTTGGCCAGCTGGCTCTCCCCCTGTGACCCGGTTTGAGCGCTCGGGGTGGACTGGGGGGCTTGGGCGGTTTGCAGGCAGCCGGAGAGGGAGGTGAGCAGGGCCAGAGAGAGCAGGCCCGCTCCCACGGTTTTTCCAAGGTGTCGTCTCATGGTCTCATCGCCTTTCTGTGAATGGGTGGGGGGTTACACCTCCATCAGGAGATGGGGATGATGTTCTCATACCGCTGGGCGAAATAGTCCTCTTTGGTCAGAAGTGCCTGGCAGTCGCCATGTTCCCCGTTGTAAAGCCCGTAGATGTAGTCCTTGCACTCGCCGGAGAAGGAGAACACGGTTCCGTCCTCCACCCCTTCGTTTGCCAACCGGTGGGCCGGGCCGCCCGCAAGGTCTGTGTAGGAGATGGCCAGGGCGGAACTGCCCTGGCTTCGGGTGAGGTAGATGATCTGTCCGGCAATCATCATGAAGTTGCGCAATATGCCCTCATTCACCACTTCACGCCGCTCCCCGGTGGCCAGGTCGTAGACGTACAGGGTGTTGTCCACCGCATAGAGGGTGTGGTCTCCGTACCGGGTGAGAAATGGGGTGGAGCTGACCCAGACGTTGCCCTTGGTGAGAACCTGGTAGCTGCTCATGTCCGGGGTGTACGCCCGCAGTTCCATACCGCCGCTGCCGTTCTCCGCCAGCTGCACTTGCAGATAGGCGTAATAGTTGCCGTCAGGGTGCTGCTTTAGATACTCCTCTTGGCTGAGAGGGGGAACTGCGAAGGTCTCCACTGCCAGCAGCACCTGATCTTCGCCCGCCCCCAGGAAGGAGACATATACGTCTTCCACCAGGGTTTCCACCGTCCCGTCGGTGAGATTGACCCGGATCAGAGAGGGCTCCTCCACCACCTGCTCCTCCCAAATCAGCTGATGATTCAAATGCAGATAGGCGTAGCCGTGGGAGACAAAGCCGGAGGAGAAGTAATAGGCCTCCTGGTTGTGCTGGGGCGAAATGCAGCACAGCTTGGTGCGCTGGTGGGTCTGGGGGTCGATTTTCCACAGCACCGCCTGGTCGGATCCTTCCACCGCCAGCACATACCAATGGCCCTGATAGGTGACAAAACCTTGCACATCGTCCGCCAGATAGGCGCCACAGCTCTCGTCAGAGTGGGAGCAGCCGCTCTGGGCGCACAGGGGAATTTCTGACTGGGATTCCGGGTCATAGTAGGAGAGAAGCCGACTGCCGGGAAGATAAAAGCCTTTCCCATCCTGGGAGGAATACCACGAGATGTTGGGCACCGAGAACATCCGGTTTTCCTCCGGCGGGATGGCGTGCTCCACCTGGGAGGTGGTCTCCCCTTGGGATGGCTGGGAGGATGGAGTCGTCTGGACGGTTTGCAGGCAGCCGGTGAGGGAGGTGAGCAGGGCCAGGGACAAAAGGCCAGCTGCCACCATTTTTTCAAGATGTCGTCCCATGGCGTGATCTCCTTTCCGGTGTAAATCAGTATCGTGCGGCAGAAGAAGTGTCCGATTTCAGGAAGATGGTAGAGGTGACTGCGTTATCTCCATACATGGTGATGCGGGCGTCGATCCTGGTAAACCGCACCATCTGTGGGATGCCCACGGGGCAGACCAGGAAATTGGAGCGGGAGGTGCCGTACATGGGCTGTCCCGTGGTGCGTGAGCCGCCAAAAGCCGTCACGATCCCACGGGTGGTGGTCAGCCACTGGCCGTACAGGTTGTGGTGTACCCGGACAACGGCGGCGTCTGTGGTGCAAACGGACTGGTACTGTCCGGCTATGAGGCCCGGTTCCAGACGAGTGGTATAATCATACGTCCAATCGTTTAAGGTCAAGGTTCCATGTTCGCCGCCATGATAGGTCACAGCAAACCCAGGGGCAGAAGCGCAGAAGACACACACAGCGGCAGCGGAGAGAGCGCACAGGATGCGGGATGCTTGTTTTCTTTTCATGTTTGGTTTCTCCTTGGCAATGTTGTGTGGAAGAATACAGGGGAAATACCCACAGAGGGGATATGGGTCATGGGGCCTGTCCAATGGAGCCAAAGAAAGGCTCCACCATATCCTCCG
The DNA here is from genome assembly GCA_018715985.1 of Candidatus Enterenecus avicola. Taxonomy (GTDB): domain Bacteria; phylum Bacillota; class Clostridia; order Oscillospirales; family Oscillospiraceae; genus Enterenecus; species Enterenecus avicola. The sequence continues at coordinate 16,521 of DVKO01000113.1, read as the reverse complement.
TCACATCCCCTTCCAGGAAATAGAACACGTCGCCATACTGGCAGACAGCCTTTGTGTCATTGCCATCAGAAAAGAAATACACCGTTTTGTCGTCGATCTCATAGATTTCCACCGGGGTGTCGTCTTTGTCCATGGAGAGGTATTCCATCTGATCCATGTCCAAGTTGGTCATGATGTCCAGGGACATCCGCTCCCCGTTGGGCCCTTCGATGTTGAAAAAAGCGGAATCGAATGGGGTTTCACCTGTGGAAATACTCACCATCGGCGGCACCCGGTAGCCCTCCGGCAGCCAGGTGGGCAGGTCCTGAGCGGTCAAATCCACCGTGGCCAGCTCGTCCAGATATTCTTCATACCAAGGAGAGGTGGGGGGCGTGGTGGGAAGTTCCATCAGGAAGGTGTCATCCGTCCAGCTGATGACAGCACCCAGAATGTTGAAGCCTGCCGCCTGGGCCGCCACCAGGCAGCCAAACAGAAATGCAGCGGCCAAAAATACCCGCAGGGTCATGCGCAATACCCTGCCCCGCCGCCGGGGCTTGGGTTCTTCCTGGGGGGACACGGCACCGGACAGCATGGCCTGGAACTGCTGGTAGGAGGTGTCCACGTCCGGCATCTCCGGCATGGGAGCCTGGGCGTCCAGGGCATCCAGATAGGCATCCAGCACCGCCTGGTCATAGGTGTCCTCGGTCATCTCGTCCAGGGCCTGCTCCATGGCCTGGGCCAGTTCCTCGGGGGAGAGCTGGGCCAACTGTTTGGGATCGGGCATTTGGGGCGTCCCGTTGGAGCGCACATCATTCTCAGCCATGGTTTCCTCCTTTCTCCGTGCTCACCCCAGATATGTATTGGGCGGGCGGATTTGTGACGTAACGATACATCATTTTTTCACCCCCGTAGGCTGCATCAGATCCCGGCACTTATGCAGCAGCCGGGACAGCCGGGCCCGGCAGGCCTGGGGAGATGCCCAGCCGTCGGGCCATCTCCCGGTGGTCCAGCTCCAGTTCATACTTCCAGCTCAGCAGCTGTCGGTCCTCCGGGGTAAGGCCAGGGGGAAGGGCCTGAGAAAACGGGTCGCCTGGTTCCTGGGCCGGGAGGCGGGCGATGTCCTCCAGGGAGACCTCCACCCGGTTGGCCATGCGGCGGCGCTCGTTTTTCACCAGATTGTTCAGGGTCACCATGAGCCAGCCCCCGGGATTGGGGTGGCGGCCCAGTTCATCCTGCTGGGAAATGGCCAGCAGAAAGGTTTTTTGTATCATATCCTGTGCGTCCTCCTGGCACCCGGTCAGGCGGTAGGCCACCCGATACAGGGTGGAATACTCCTGCCGGTACAGGTCAGCCAGGAAGGAGGAAGGTTGTTTCACGGGAGTTCCCCTCCTTTTCTCTCTGGGATGGATTGGGGCGGATTTGTCACCGATCAAATCTACCATGTATTCAGGAAACGGTTTTGTGACGGCTGGAGCGAAAATTTTTTCAATGGGGCAGGGCTGCGCCGGTGAATAGGGAAAATGAAGAGTGGGGGTGTGCTGCTGTACAGTACGGACCTGAGGGCCAGGTAAGGGGCTCCCTTGTGTAAAGGGAGCTGTCAGCCGCCAGGCTGACTGAGGGATTGCCTGCAAAGGGTGACGAAAAGGGCCAGGAAAAATTCGGAGGGCTGGTTCCGTCAATCCCTCCGACCCGGCTTGCGCCGGGCCATCTCCCTTTACACAGGGGAGGCGTTTGGACGATCCTCCAGTCTCCCGGCAGTTGGGAACAGCCGCTGCGCCAGGGAAAGAAAAAAAGCAAAGACAACGCTCCTGGAATCATGGAAATTCCAGGAGCGTGTGCATGGATGTTTTCATGTAAAATCCCGGTTTCCTGGGGGATCAGGGCTTGGGTGCGGGGGTTTTCTGGGGGGCAGCGGCGGGATTGGGGGTGACGGAGTCAAACACCGTCTTGGCAGAGGCGCACAGGCCAGCCAGTCCCTGGATCTCGCTGGGGATGATGATCTTGGTGGCCCGGCCGTCGGCGGCCTTCTGGAAGGCCTCCAGAGCCTTGAGCTGGAGCACTTCGGAGTTGGGGGCGGCCTCGTTCAGCAGCTTCAAAGCGTCGGCGGTGGCCTGCTGCACCTTCAAAATGGCCTCGCTTTCCGCCTCAGCGGCCAGGATGCGGGCGGTCTTTTCCGCCTCGGCCTGCATGATCTTGGCCTGCTTGGCGGCGTCGGCCCGGAGAATGGCGGACTGCTTTTCGCCCTCAGCCACCAGGATCTGGGACTGCTTCTGGCCCTCGGCCTGGAGGATGGCCTCCCGGCGTTCCCGCTCGGCCCGCATCTGCTTCTCCATGGACTCCTGAATGTCCCGGGGCGGCATGATGTTCTTCAGCTCCACACGGTTGACCTTGATGCCCCAGGGGTCGGTGGCCTCGTCCAGGATGGAGCGCATCTGGGTGTTGATGTGGTCCCGGCTGGTGAGGGACTGGTCCAGCTCCAGATCGCCGATGATGTTACGCAGGGTGGTGGCGGTGAGGTTCTCAATGGCGCTCAGAGGCTGCTCCACGCCGTAGGTGTACAGCTTGGGGTCGGTGATCTGAAAATAGAGGACGGTGTCGATCTGCATGGTGACGTTGTCCTTGGTGATGACGGGCTGGGGAGCGAAGTCCACCACCTGCTCCTTCAGGGACACGGTCTTGGCAATGCGCTCAATGAAGGGGATCTTGAAGTGGAGACCCACCCCCCACACGGCCCGGAACGCACCCAGCCGCTCCACCACGGTGGCCTTGGACTGAGGCACCACCTTGACGTTGGCGGCGATGATGAGCAGAATGATGATGATGATTGCCACAGGGATAATCAGTGCCAGCAAATCGTTCATTTGACTTCCTCCTTTACCTTTTCAACCATAACTTTGACTCCTTCTATGCGCAGAACCCGTACCATGACCCCGGCGGGGATGGGAGTGTCGTGCTCACTGCGGGCGGTCCAGGCGACACCGCCGATGGTGACGGCGCCGGTACCCTGGATGTTGTCGATGGCCTGGGTGACCCGGGCCTCCTGCCCAATGACCCGGTCGGCGTTGGTGGCCTCCACCCGGCTGTTGAGATACTTCTTGGCCAGGGGGCGCAGGGCCAGCAGACACACCAGAGAGAGCACGATGAAAATGCCCACTTGCAGCCAGATGCTGCCACCGGCCAGGGCACAGATCAGCGCGCCCAGAGAGCCCAGGGCGAACCACACAGACGTCAGGCCCACCGTGGCGGCCTCGGCAATGGCAAAGACCACCAGCAGCACCAACCAGACGATTTGATAAACAGTGTCCATCATGGTAACCTCCTTTGGGGGTAGTATAGCATATGTGCCCAGGCCATACCACTACAATTTGTAACTTTTGAAGAAAATATGAGAAAAGATATTCTCCTTGTCAGGCGGGGACGGATTGGGTATAATAAAAAAGATTATGGTCATTTTGTGTCAACAGGGGGCGCACCGCCCCGGAGAGGATGGAGCATGGACGGTAAACTGCAATTTGTCATTCCCACCCTGCTGGGGGTGGAGAGCCTGGTGAGCTACGAGGTCAAAAAGCTGGGCCTGGGAGAGGTGCGGGCGGAAAACGGCCGGGTGCTGTGCACCGGCACCAAACGGGACATCCCCCGGCTGAATCTGAACCTGCGCTGCGGCGCCCGGGTGCTCATCCTGCTGGGTGAGTTTATGGCCCCCACCTTTGACGCCCTCTTTGACGGAACCTATGCTCTGCCCTGGGAGGAATTCATCCCCCGGGAGGGGAAGTTCCCGGTGAAGGGGTATTCCATCAACTCCGCCCTCCACGCCGTGCCCACCTGCCAGGCCATGGTGAAAAAGGCCATTGCCAAGCGGCTGGGCAAGGCGTACGGGCTGGAGACCCTGCCCGAGACGGGAGCGCTGTACCAGGTGCAGTTTGCCCTGTTCAAAGACCGGGCCTCTCTCATGCTGGACACCTCCGGGGAAGGGCTGTACAAGCGGGGCTATCGGGCCCAGGGAGTGGCGGCCCCTTTGAAGGAGACCCTGGCCGCCGCCATGGTCTCCCTGTCCCGGTACAAGGGGCGTGACCCCTTCTGTGACCCCTTCTGTGGCTCCGGCACCATCGCCATAGAGGCCGCCCTCATCGCCAAGAACCGGGCCCCCGGCCTCAACCGGTCTTTTTCCGCCCAGAAGTGGGCCCAGCTGCCCTCGGGGCTGTGGCTGGACGCCGCCGACGAGGCCATGGACGGGGAGTTTGACGGCCAGTACGAGATCTGGGGCGGGGACATCGACCCCCAGGCGGTGGAGCTGGCCCGGCACAACGCCCAGCTGGCGGAGGTGGACGACGTGGTGCACTTTGAGGTGGCCGACGCCACCCGCTTCCACTTCGGCGGTCTGCGGGGGCGGGTGGTCACCAATCCCCCCTACGGGGAGCGGCTGATGGAGAAGCGGGAGGCGGAGGAGCTGTACCGGGCCTTTGGCCGGGCCATGGACAAGTTCCCCGACGGCTGGCAGGTGTCCATCCTCTCCTCCCACACCGAGTTCGAGCGGGCCTACGGCAAGAAGGCAGACAAAAAGCGGAAGCTGTACAACGGGATGCTGAAATGCGACCTGTTCCAGTACGGCGTCAAGTGATGGAGAGGGTGGCATGAAACATTTATTTATCATCAACCCCGCCGCCGGAAAGGCGGGCAACGAGGGGGAGCTGCTGGAGCAGATCCGGGAGCTGGACCTGGACTGTCAGGTGGTGCACACCCACCGCCAGGAGGAGGCCTGTGAGATCGCACGCAGCGCCGCCCAGAGCGGGGAGCCTCTGCGCATCTACGCCTGCGGCGGAGACGGCACCCTCAACGAGGTGGTCAACGGGGTGGCGGGGCTGGACCATGTGGCGGTGACCAACGTACCCCTGGGTACCGGCAACGACTTTCTGAAGATCTTCGGCCCGGAGAACAAGGACAAATTCTCCCAGCTGGAGGAGTTGAGCCGTGGCCCCCAGGTGGCCATGGACCTGATGGAGTGCAACGGCAAGCTGGGCCTGGATATCTTCTGCGCCGGGGTGGACGCCCGCATTGCCGCCGACGTACATAAGTACCGCCGCCTGCCCCTGGTGCGGGGCATCGGCGCCTACATCCTCTCCCTGGTGGCCAACGTGCTCTTCAAAGGCATCAGCCGCCCCTCCCGGGTGGAGGCGGGGGAGTACGTCTATGAAGGTCAGACCTCCATTATATGTGTGTGCAACGGACGGTATTACGGCGGCGGCTTTATGCCCGTGGGGGACAACCTCCCCGACGACGGCAAGCTGGAGATGCTGGTGGTGCCCAAGGTCAGCCGCACCACCTTCTTCCGCCTGGTGGGGGAGTATGCCAAGGGCCGATACCGCCAGCACCCCGACCTCATCACCGCTGTGGAGGGCACCGAGTTCACCATCACCGCCCCCAAGCCCCTGGTGGCCGTGGTGGACGGGGAGACGTTGGAGAACCAACGCTACCACATCCGCCTGTCGGACAAGAAGGTGAACTTCTTCTACCCTCAGGGCCTGAGCTATCAGCCCAGAGTGGAGGAGTCGAATTAGCACTCTCTCTGCCACGTTGTGAACAAAACATGAATTTTTTTCCGTCAACCTCTATTTCTGAAAAATAGGGGTTGATTTTTTTGCGTGAAACGGTTATTATCATATCTGGAGTTAGCACTCTGGGAAAATGAGTGCTAAACCCAATGAAACCGTAAACCATTGGATTGATATAAGGAGGAACCAATTATGACTTTGAAACCTCTGGCAGATCGCGTGATCTTGAAGGCCATGGAGGCCCAGGAAACCACCAAGGGCGGCATCATTCTCACCGCCAGCGCCAAGGAGAAGCCCGAGATGGCCGAAGTGGTGGCCGTGGGCCCCGGCGGCGTGGTGGACGGCAAGGAAGTCGTGATGACCGTGAAGGTGGGCGACAAGGTGCTCACCAGCAAGTACTCCGGCACCCAGGTCAAGGTGGACGGAGAAGAGTACAACATCGTTCGTCAGAATGACATTCTGGCCATTGTCGAGGACTAATAGGAGGTAATTGAGTTATGGCTAAGATTATTTGCTACGGTGAGGAAGCCCGTCACGCCCTGGAGCGGGGCGTCAACCAGCTGGCGGATACCGTGAAGATCACCATGGGCCCCAAGGGCCGCAACGTGGTGCTGGATAAGAAGTTTGGCACGCCCCTGATCACCAACGACGGTGTGAGCATTGCCAAGGAGATCGAGCTGGACGACCCCTTTGAGAACATGGGCGCCCAGATCGTCAAGGAAGTGTCCACCAAGACCAACGACGTGGCCGGCGACGGCACCACCACCGCCACCCTGCTGGCTCAGGCCATCATCCGCGAGGGCCTGAAGAATCTGGCCGCCGGCGCCAACCCCATGGTCATGAAGAAGGGCATTGCCAAGGCCACCGCCGCCGCCATCGAGGAGATCAAGAAGAACTCCAAGCCCGTCTCCGGCACCTCTGACATCGCCCGCGTGGGCGCCATCTCTTCCGGTGACGACACCATCGGCTCCCTGATCGCCGAGGCCATGGAGAAGGTCTCCCACGACGGCGTCATCACCGTGGAGGAGTCCAAGACCGCCGAGACCTACTCCGAGGTGGTAGAGGGTATGCAGCTGGACCGCGGCTATATCACCCCCTACATGGTCACCGACACCGAGAAGATGGAGGCCGTGCTGGACGACCCCTATATCCTTATCACCGATAAGAAGATCTCCTCCATCCAGGAGCTGCTGCCCCTGCTGGAGCAGGTGGTGCAGAGCGGCAAGAAGCTGCTGATCATCGCTGAGGACGTGGAGGGCGATGCCCTGTCCACCCTGCTGGTCAACAAGCTGCGCGGCACCCTGAATGTCTGCTGCATCAAGGCCCCCGGCTTCGGCGATCGCCGCAAGGAGATGCTGGAGGACATCGCCATCCTCACCGGCGGCACCGTGGTGTCCACCGACATGGGCATGGATCTGAAGGAGACCACCCTGGCGATGCTGGGCACTGCCCGCCAGGTGAAGGTGTCCAAGGAGAACACCATCATCGTGGACGGCGCCGGTTCCTCCGAGAACATCGCCGCCCGTGTCTCCCAGATCCGCCACATGATCGAGAACACCACCTCCGAGTACGACAAGGAGAAGCTCCAGGAGCGCCTGGCCAAGCTGGCCGGCGGCGTGGCCATCATCCGTGTGGGCGCTGCCACCGAGACCGAGATGAAGGAGAAGAAGCTGCGCATTGAGGATGCCCTCAACGCCACCCGTGCCGCCGTGGAAGAAGGCATCGTGGCCGGCGGCGGTACCGCCTACGTCAACGCCATCGCCGCCGTGGAGGCCCTGCTGGACACCGTGGAGGGTGACGAAAAGACCGGTGTGAAGATCGTGGCCAAGGCTCTGGCCGAGCCCATGAAGCAGATCGCCACCAACGCCGGCATCGACGGCTCCGTGGTGCTGGAGAAGGTCAAGACCGCCGACAAGGTGGGCTATGGCTTCGACGCCTACAAGGAGGAGTACTGCGACATGATTTCCAGCGGCATCGTGGATCCCACCAAGGTGACCCGTTCCGCGCTGGAGAACGCCGCCTCCGTGGCCGCCACCCTGCTGACCACCGAGGCCCTGGTGGCCGACAAGCCCGAGCCTCCCGCTCCCGCTGCTCCCGCTCCCGACATGGGCGGTATGTACTAAGAAATCGCCTCAATATGGTTTCAAAAGGCCGGTGTCTTCGTGACACCGGCCTTTTTTCGTTTGCGCGAAAGTGTCCACGGCCAAATTTTTCTGTGAAAACCGCCAAGGTATGGGGACAGATCAAGATGGACATTGAAAGAACCGACAACTTTGGTGTATAATGATGGAAATATTGCGATGGGACGACACCGGGGCGGACAACGCCCCCAGGAGAGTCTGCCCGGAGGGGCATGAGAGGTGAGGGACATGGAACATAGCTTTGACAGTTTCAATCTGGCCCTGTACATTTACAAAAAGGTGCAGGTGAAATTTGACCACGGGGAGGTCCGGAGCGGGACGCTGTCCGGGCTGAACCTGGATCAGGGACAGTTCCAGCTGGACGACAAGGCGTACCCCCTCTCGTCCATCCGGGACATTGCCTATCTGGCGGTGGTGGATGACTTCCACGGGGAAAAAGGGTATGGCGAGATGGGGAAAATCCGGTTTACCGTGGACGATCTGGGCCCGGATTTCCGGCTCACCGACCTGCTCTACGGGGAGTATGTGTGCACGGTTTCCTGCCACCTGTATGTGAAAAACGGGAAAATCAGCGCCAAAGACCTGGCCCTGGTGAGCAAGCGCCACAAGCTCAACTTCGACTGTGCCAGAACCCAGACCCTGATCTTCCGGTTTGACGACGGCAGGGTGGAGCTGGGCACGGTGCGGGGAGATGCCTCCTGCCCGGAACTTCTCACCCAGGCCGGGGAAACGGTGCCGCTGGACCTGGAGCGGGTGGAGGACATCACAAAGGCCCCGGAGGAGAATGACAACATCTCCCTCACCCTCGCCTCCGACGGTTCCCGGCACAGCGGCCTGGTGTCGGCGGTCAACGGCTCCATGGTCATTCTGGTCAGCGAAAACGGCGGGGTGGCCCAAATTGATTTGAAAAAGGCGGAGAAAATCCGGCATTACGGCACCCTGCGCATCCGCCGTGGGGCGGTGGACGGGAACAGGGAGAGAGATGTGGTGATCTCTGCCGGGGCCCCCGGTGACGATGGGGATTTTCCGTGCCTGCCCCAATCCTGCCGCAACCCGGACGAGATGCGTCGGATGCAGGACGGGGACCAGGTGTCCTTTGAGATCGGCATCAACGACAGGTCTCTCATTGCCAAAGATGTGGCCCTGGAGCAAGCAGCCGCCCGGGATGAGAAGGCCGCCCCCCTGGGGGAGTATTTTGGCATCATCCTCAACCTGGACTTTTCCAAGGAAAACGGCGTGGGCTACATCGGCAACCGCTATGTCTCCAAAGCCTGCGGCAAGCTGGCCCCGGGGAATGCCCGGTTCTTCCGCAGCCAGATGGACTTTGCCATGGAGTACAACAAGGCGTATGTGGTCAAATACACCGCCAGTGCTGCCCCGGACAGCCGCCTGAGAACGGTGGAACAGCTCACCCTCCACCAGGTGCTGGACTTCACCCGGTGCGGCAGCCTTGAGGTCACAGACAGCGGGGAGGTGACCGTGACGCCCCTGTATCAGGAGGGCATCACCTACTTTGAAAACCGGGATGTGGATGTCCAGTGCAGGGATGGGAGGCTCCTCTCCGGGCGCCTGTGCGGCCATGACCGGGACGGCATGACCATTGTGGCAGGTCAAAATGCCCCGGAGAGCGGCACATACGTGCCCTTTTGCGACATCGCAGATGTGCGCATCATCGGAACCGTGACCCAGTATTACTCCAACGGCACCGGATATGTGGACAACGCCTTCTTCTTCCACATCAATGAGATGGAGCAGTCGGTGGATGCCCAGTATGTACACCGGGGCGCCCGCCTGTCCTTTGCCCTGCGCAACGCCAGAAAGGGCAATCACATCGACTGCGGCTTCATCCGCGTGCTGCCGGAGGAACGGGTGGATGTGTACGTGCTGGACTATCACGACCAGTGCTACCTGGTGGTGGACGCGGAAAAATACGGGAAGGACGTCCACTTCTTCGACGAGGCCTACGAGATCCCCTACTCCTCCTACAACCAATTCCGGGACCTGGACAACGAGGATTACCATGCCATTTTGACCCTTCAGAGGAGATACGGCGTCCAGGAGTGCGTGAGCATCCGCACCCTGGACGGCCGGGCCAAGCTGCGGGCGGGGGTGGTGACCGGCATGGACAAAACTGCCCGGACGGTGACCATCATGTCCCTGGCAGACTATGGACAAAACTCCAATACCCGCACCTATCCCCTCTCGACCCAGGGGGAGAGTGAACGCATCACCCGCCCGGAGGAAAAGGACTACGAGGTGCTCTACGCCACGCAGATGCAGGAGGGGATGCGCACAGCCACCATCGCCTGGGTGGATTTGAAGCACATTCATGACAAGCGCTACATCGGCTACCTGGAGAGCTATCGGGACGGGGAGGAGTACGGCTTCCTCACGCCGGAGGAGTATCTCCACGTCAAGGCCAGGCCCAAAAACTACGGGGTGTATTTCCGACCCGGGGCGCTGGTGGACCCGCCGGACCTGAGTGAGCTGGCCAACGGGAAAACCATATTCAAGGTCTGCTACACCCTGGACAACAACCGGCCCAGGCCCTCTGCCAAGAACATCTGGGTTTTGGGCAAGACGGAGCGGAAAAAAGCGGAGGCCCCTTCGCCCCAGGCCGCTGCCGTCAAGCCGGCGGGCGGGGCTGCCCCGGCGCCCGCCCCGGTGGAGATCCGGGACATCGAGCTGAAGGGGCGGTTTCCAGAGGAGGATCTGGACGGGGTGCAGTGGGAGTACGGCATCATCTCCGCCTACTCTCCCGTTTTTGACTGCATTCGCATCTATCGCAATTACCAGAACAAAAAGAAGGAGGGGGCATCCGCCGACTTCGAGCAGGAGCTGATCCGGTCCCTGCCGGTGCCGGAGGGCGGCATCTCCTTCGACTTGGGAGACGTACTCAAGCTGAATACCTCCAAGTGCATCTACCTGGTCCGCATCGCCCTGTGGACGGATGAGCAAGGGGAGCTCCAGTACGACCACCGCTACCCCGTTGTGGTGCTCAAAGAGTATCGGAGAAACAATGTCAAGGCCATGGAGATCCGGGACGGGGTGCTCCACCTGGAGCTGGGCGGCGCCAACGTGGCCCCCACGCCCCCGGCGCCCCCCGTGTTTTCCGGCCCGGTTCCCGCCTCTGCCACCGCCTGCGGCGTGGGGGAGAGTGTCCTGGTGCGCAGCGGCGACCAGGAGTACCTCTTCGGCTCCATCCGGTCGGTGGAGGGGGAGCAGATCACCTTTGAGGACGGGCGGACGGTGTGTGCCCCGGAATCCGCCGTGACCCGATTCGGAGTGCTCACCTCCTTCAACGACAATCTGACCGTGGGCTGCCTCAACGGCACCTCCTACTTCAGCTTTGCCAATATGGAGGCCAAGACCTTCAACATCGTCAAAAACGCCAAGCAGAAGATGCTCCTGTGCTACACCTGCAGCCAGGGTGCGGTCACCCATGTGGAGCGGATCACCAACGACCTGTTGGACAAGATCCCGGCCCGGTGGCAGCTGGGCAAGGTCAGCGGCTACCACGCCTCCCCGGAGGAGCGGTGCATTGTGGTCAACGACACCATCCGCTATTTCCCCACCGTGGCCACCGGCGGGTATATCTGGACCCTCATCAAGTCCGGCGAAATTGAGGGGGCGGTGGTGTTTGTCAAGACCGTCACCTGCCCGGCGGACACCGCCGCCGGCGGCATGGGGGAGTATGCCCTGGACATCCACAGCGAGCAGGAGAAATCCACCATCCGCTACGATGCGGTGACGGACCGGTTCCTGGCCGCCCGAAATGCCGCCAGCGCCGTCCCCGTGGAGGGCAGCCACACCCTGCTCTCCTCCCTGGTGGACACCGAGACGGATGTGTTCTTCCGCATTTCGGAGGATGGCCGGAGCTTGCAGGCGTTTCTGGACGGAGAGGACACGGCGGGGGAGTGGACGGAGGAGCCCATGGAGGACGAGGATCTGGCCGCATCCCAGACCCTGTTCCGCTCCAGCCTGGTGCAGTTTTTCATGGGGAAAATGGACCTGCGGGGGATGAAAATTCCCGCTGGGATCCAGCTGACCCAGGAGGGCTGGCCGGTGGACAGCCGACAGACCGCCGAGCTGGCCGTGTACCTGATGAAGCGCAGGTTCTTTGACATCAACGAGGCCATGGCGGCGGTGGCCCTGCTGGAGCGGCTGAGCGAGGAGGAGCGGGAAAACGCATTCGCCGCAGTGGGGCCCAACGGCGCCAAGTCGGTAGAGGGGCTGCTCTGGAAGGTCCTCAACCGGCAGGTGGGGGTGATCGGGCGAAGCGTCAACTGCGTGTGGGGGGAGTACAGCTACTACGAAAACACCATTCTGTGTGACATCCACAGCCTGGAGCGCCAGAAGGTGGAGCTGTACAAGTACTTCCTGCCGGACTTTTACAGCCGGATTGAGGTCATTGACTACCTGCGCCAGCTGAAAAGCCGGGACCACCGGCGGATCCGGGTGGACCTGCCCGGGCTGTTCCGCCGCAGCCTGCTGGCAGACCACGCCGGGCAGTTGGTGGCCCACATGGTCTGCCTGGACGAGGCCACCATCCAGCACCTGGTCATCACGGAAAATGTCCTGGAGGGCAACGACGCCCTGGTGGAGAAAATCGTGGACTGGGGCAAGAAAATCGACAAGACCCAGAACTTTGACTCGGTCACGGTGCTCATCGACCACCTCCGGGCGGTATACCGGGGGGACAAGAACAGACTGACCCGGGAGCTGGAGAACGCCGCCCGCAGTCCCAGCAAGCTCACCGCCCTGGAGCGGGTGCTGGAGATCATCATGGGCCGCTTTGTCCACCTGATTACAGAGGATGACGCCCAGCGGTTTACCGACCTGCACCAGGTCTGCCGGGAGATTTTGGAACACCGCCACGCCGGCTTCACCCAGTACCGGGCCGCCCTGGCCAACGGCTGGGCCAAGATCAATGAGCTGTTCCAGCTGGCCCAGCAGCACCCCACCCAGGAGACCACTGAGATGCTGGTCCACACCGGGGTGTTCCAGGTGGTGCGGGAGGAGATCTCCGGGCTGCTGGATGAGCTGCTGAGCAGACCCGAGTATCTGCCGGACATCCGCTGCGCCAGCAACGTCCCCGAAGTGGCCGAGACCCAGAAGAGCATCATGCTGCTGGTGGCCAACGGCGACGAGGGCCACACCAACCGCCAGAGCGCCTTCCATGTGAAGCTGATGCTGGAGGTCATCAGCGGCCTGGCCCGAGACAGCATCCCCGACGAGATCGTACTGCCGGAAAAGGAGCTGCTGCCGGGTCGACCGGACACCATTCTGGACGGGATCCCCATCTCCCTCAGCGCCCTGGAGGGGGACTCCTTCTCCATCTCTGTCTCGGCGGAATATGAGTGCTGCGTGGGCTTTGAAAACGGGGAGAAGAAAGAGACCCGAACGGTGGACTGCGGCATTCTGGAGTTCCAGATCCAGCGGGGCGAGGCCATCGCCAAGAACAAAAACGCCGTCAACTACTACCTCCACCCCTCGGAAGGCAAGCCCCTGGAGGAAAATGACGCCGCAGACAACAGTATGTTTTTCGGACGCCAGGAGGAGATGGGGGAGATCTGGGACGCCATTGTGGATGAGAACCTGCGCCTGAGAGAGGGCAGAGCGGTGATGCTCTACGGGCAGAAGAAGTGCGGCAAGACCAGTCTGGCCAACCAGATCCTGGGCAGGATCAAAAACACCCCCCAGGTCAACCAGCAGGCCATCATTATCAAGATCAAAGACGTGCTGGAGGTCAACGGAGGGGTCACCGGGCTGCCCAACTTCAGCCCCAACTTCTATCAGTACATCCTCAGCGCCTTCCGCATCGAGCTGCTGCTCCACCACAAGGACGTCAAGCAGATGCTCCAGGACAACGGGCTGGAAATTCCCAGGGTGTCCGACTCCCCCCTGTCGGCCTCCCTGTTCCAGAGCTTTTTCCTGGAGTTTGCCGCCCTGGACCAGGGACGGCACCGCATCATCCTGGTCATGGACGAGTTCACCCGGCTGTGCACCACCCTCATCGACCACCCGGAATACCAGCAGATCCCCAACTTTATCAAGCTGTTTTCCGGCATGGGCTTTATCCAGATCATCATTGGACACCCCAATATGATGAAGGCGCTGAGCGTGCTGGGCATCATCAACCACACCGCGGAGTTTGCCAAGCGCATCGAGCTGTCCGGACTCAAGCACGACGAGGCGGTTCAGCTGATCCGGGAGCCCATGATCCGCAGCTTCGGCTACGATGTGTACGACTCCAAGCTGGGGAAACGGGCCATTGAGATGTTGCTGGAGCTGTCCGGGTGCCACCCCTCGGTGCTGATGAAGCTGTGCAACGAGATGTTCATCCACTTCATCTCCACTGACTACCCCCGGATCATCCACTACGACGTGCGGAAGATGCTCAGCAAATACCTGGCGGTGCTGGACACCGCCACCACCTTTGACATCATGGTGATTGAGGACGGGGACACCGCCACCTTCTTTGAAAACCTGCCCACATACCGGTATCTCAAGTTTGTGGCCCTGCAATCCCTCCACTCCAACAACCGGGACTGCGACATCAACATGGTCTGCCCCGAGTTGGGGGAGGAGCAGAGCCGGGAGATCCGGGAGACCCTCATCATGCGGAAGGTGCTCACCGCCAGCAACGGGCGCATCAAGATCTGTACCGAGCTCTTCCTGGAGTATGTGCGCTACAAGTACGAGAGCAGATAACGGGAGGAACATATGAGAGAATATTTTTTCGGCAGAGAGAGAGAATTGGAGCTGCTGCGGACAAATTTCTTCGTCCGCACCCCCGGCCCGGGATTCTGTGGGGCCATCAACGGCCCCAACGACATCGGCAAGACCATGCTCATCCGTCAGGCGGCCAGGGAGTTTGAGCAGACCCCACACCCCAACGTGTACTACTTTTCCACCGGGATCGTGGCCGAGGGCAGCTACTGGCAGTTCTGGACCAGCCTGATTCGGATGTTTGCCGTCCGCATCCCCGAGGCAAAACTGAGAGCGGCCCCCAATCCGGACCCGGATTTCATCCAGCTGATTCTGGATGCGTACCAATTCTTCCGGGACCCTGGCAACCTGGAGCGCATGGGCACCATCTCCTTCCACAGCGAGGCCATCGACCACCTGAACTTCATCTTCCTGGCCTATACCCAGCTGGGCATCCACATCCTCATCACCATCGACGAGTTTGACAACGCCCGGACGGCATTCCCGGTGGACGGCGGAGACGGCTCCTTTTTCCAGAGGCTGTATATGCTCAGCCCCAAGAGCTCCAGCGAGTACAACCTCTCCATCCTGCTCATCTCCAGAAAGCGCATCAGCACCATTGCCCACCACATGGCGGACGGCTCGGACATTGAGTCGGCGTTCCCGCCGTTCATCATTCTCCGGGGCTTTTCCAACCGGGAGATGGAGGATTATTTTGCCTCCTACCAGGAGCTGCTCCCCCAGGGCCTCTCCCAGGAGCAGCGGGAGGAGATCTACTATTTCTGCGGCAGACACCCCGGCCTGCTGATGAAAATGCGGGCCCTCTTCCAGCGCCACTACGACCCGTCGGTGGGCATGACCCCCGGCGACCTGTACCGGGAATACGGCCAGGAGATGACGGTGCTCTACGAGCGCATGAACTCCCTGCTCCGCACCGAGTTTGTGGACGGAGAGAAGAAGAGAAACTGCGTGGGGGTGTTCTCCCAGGTGTTCATCGGCCCGGCCTACGACGTCAACCTGACGAGCCGCCTGGACCAGCTGCACAAATATGGCCTGCTGTCCAAGTGGGACAAGAGCGGGAAGAACATCTTCCAGCTGGCAGGGCTGCCCTATGAGGACGAGGCAGAGCGGCGGTTTGACTACGAGCCCATGTCCCCCTACTACATCGAGTTTTTCAAGGCCCGGGTGCTCCCCGAGGACATGGACGCCCTGACCAGGCTGATGACCACCGCCGAGCAGGACGTCCGGGCGGGAATTTTGGCCGTTTTGAAGGCTATGTTCCCCGACACCTGGGAGAGCGTGCTGGAGCAGTACACCTCCACCAGCAAGCAGCACTACCGGGTGAAGCTGGATCTGATCGCGTATCAAAATGACGCAGACATCCGCAACGTCACCTACACCAATCTGGACGTGCTGGCATACAATGACTATTTCAAAATCATTGCAGCGTATTGGCCCCAGATGCAGCCCTACTTCCGCTCCTTTGTCAGCCTGGAGCAGCTGGAGACCGCATTCCAGTACCTGAACGATTGCAGAAATTGCTTTGCCCACAACAACGCCAAGATCCTGGACGAGCGCAGCTGTTCCCGGCTGAGAAATCTGTGCTCGGCCCTGATCGAGGATTACCAGCGGGGGGAGAGCGGGGAGCCGGCGGCGGAGACGGCCCAGGTTGCGCCCCAGGAGGATCTGCCCGCCTCGCCTGCCATGCCCTCGCTGCAGCAGATTCAGGAGCTTCTCAACCACCCCGGCACCATCGTGTTCTGCTACCGTGAGAAGAAAAAACCCAAGGGGAACCTCCGTGGGGTCATCAAAGGGTACAACTATCCGGCGGGCATCTCCAAGATGATGCTCTCCGGGTTCGGCCCCCAGTTTGCCCCGGCCATCGGAGACGAGTTTGAGGCCAGGGTGGAGCGGTGGGACTCCAACGCCGGACTGTTCAACCTGGTGGCACCCTGAGAGACACCCATATACGAGTAAAACACGGCCCCGGAACATTACGTTCCGGGGCCGTGAGCGTGTCGAAAAAGTTCGACACGCTTCTCAAAAATGCAAGCATTTTTTCGAGGGGATGCAGCCCGCTGCGCGCAGAATCGGGTCAAAGGACGACCCGATTCCACACTGGCGGGCTCCAGAAGTGTTTT
>DVKO01000112.1 GCA_018715985.1 Candidatus Enterenecus avicola | reverse complement strand
ATCCCCTCGAAAAAATGCTTGCATTTTTGAGAAGCGTGTCGAACTTTTTCGACACGCTCAGCCCCCTTTACACAAGGGGGCCTTTGTACTGCGGAGTTTCTGTTATCACTTTCTGTGTGGAATTAGTCGAGCTTCTTCTGTAAAGTAGAAACGCACAGGGCTTTTCCAGGCCAAAAGCCTTCCTTGTGCAAAGGGAGGTGGCACGGCGTAAGCCGTGACGGAGGGATTGACAGAAATGGCAGAACCTGTTGCAAAGCGCTATGTTGCAACAGGTTCTGCCCGTTACGGGGCGGTATATGCCCCGCATTTACTTTTACCGCAAAAATCCGTCCAGGATCTTCTGCTCGGCCTCCTCCTCGGTGAGCCCCAGGGTCATGAGCTTCAAGAGCTGATCCCCGGCGATCTTGCCGATGGCGGCCTCGTGGATGAGCTGGGCGTCCGTGTGGCCCGCCACAATGGCGGGGATGGAGCTGACCTTGGCATGGTCCATGATGATGGAGTCGCACTGGACATGGCCGAAGCAGGGGGCCTCCCCCTGCACCTGGGGATAGAACACCTGCACCGAGTTGTCCTGGGCCACAGACCGGGAGATGACCTGGGTGCGGGCACCCTCCCCCTTCATGATGACCTCCATCTTGCTCTCGGCGAACTGGTCGCCGTGGGTAAGCAGGCGCTCGGTGACCACCGCCTCGGCGTTGGCCTCCATCTCCACCTTGGTGTAGCGGCGGGTGGAGTCCACCCCCCGGATCTGCACCGTCTCCAGGTCGATGTGGGCCCCCTCCTCCAGGTAGATGATGGTGTGGGGGTTGAGAATGCGCTTGCCGGTGCCCTCTCCCTCGCCGTAGTGCTTTTCCACATAGCGCACCTTGGCGTTTTTGCCCACATAGAAGGTGTGGACGCCGTCGTGCTGGGCGGTCTCACAGCCGGAGTTGTGGATGCCGCAGCCGGCCACAATGCTCACATCGCTGCCCTCTCCAATGTAGAAGTCGTTGTACACCAGGTCGGTGAGTCCGGTCTGGGTGACGATGACCGGGATGTGCACCGACTCGTTGACGGTTCCGGGGGCGATGTGGATGTCGATGCCCGGCTTGTCCTGCTTGGTGTCGATGACAATGTTGGCGGAGTTGCTGCGCCCCTCCAGCTTGCCGTTTTTGCGAATGTTGTACGCCCCCTGGGGCACACGCTCCAGGTCGGCGATCTCCCGGAGCAGATGGGTGTCGATGGAATTCATGCCTGGGCTCCTCCCTTCATAAAGGCGCACCCGGACTGGGTGTTTTCCAGAATTTTGGGGAACATCTCCTCTTTGGCCCCCCGCTCCACCACCTCGCCCCCGGCGATCATGACGATCTCGTCGGCCAGGTTGATGATGCGCTCCTGGTGGGAGATGATAATGATGGTGGCCTGCCGCTTGTCGTGGATGTAGCGGAAGGTCTCGGTGAGCTTGGCAAAGCTCCACAGGTCGATGCCCGCCTCGGGCTCGTCAAAAATCATCAGGGGGGACTTGCGGGCCAGGATGCTGGCGATCTCAATGCGCTTGACCTCGCCGCCGGACAGGGAACTGTCCACCTCCCGGTCGATATAGTCGGCCGCGCACAGCCCCACCTGGGTGAGCAGCTGACAGCCGTCGGTGTGGGTGAGCTGGGGATTGCCCGAGGCCAGGCTCAGCAGATCCCACACCCGCAGCCCCTTGAACCGGGGAGGCTGCTGGAAGCCGTAGCTGATGCCCCGGCGGGCCCGCTCGGTGATGGACAGGTTGGTCACATCCTCCCCGTTCCAGATGATCTGGCCCGAGGTGGGCTGATTGAGGCCCATAATGGTCTTGGCCAGGGTGGTCTTGCCGCCGCCGTTGGGGCCGGTGACCACCAGAAAGGTGCCGTCCTTCACATCCAGAGAGACGTCCTTCAAAATCTCCTTCTGATTGCCCTCTCCCTCCACAGAGAAGGACAAATGCTTCAATTCCAACATAGTACAAATCTCCCGTATGAAGCCGCCCCCAAAGGGGCGGCCTGTAATTCATAGTTCTCTTCTATGGTTTGCCTAGTATATCATGATGATACCCATTTGTCAACCGTGGCAAACCCTGGGTATGGGCATAGAATGGGGTATTTAGGAGGTGTTTTCCCATGGATGAGATCATGAATTCCCGTTCTGACAGTCAAGAGGTGTTCCAGCGGGTGTGGGCCCGGGTGATGGGCGCCGCCCCCGCGGCTCAGCAGACCGCTGCCGCCCCCGAAGCCGCCCCGGCCACTGTGTCTGCGGCGGCCCCGGAGCCCGCCCCGGTGACCGCTCCCGCCCCCCAGGCCCAGCCTGTCATGGCCCCCGCCCGGCCCGCTCCCCATCGGCCCCAGCCGGGGCCTCAGCCCACACCCCCCAAGCCCCAGCCCTGCTGTCTGCGCCAACAGGTGCTCAGCAGCCTGGAGCAGTGGCAGATGGCCCGGCTGCTGGCCCGCCGGGCAGGCACGCAGAGCCGCCAGATGTCCAACATTGCCGCCCAGCTCCACCAGCAGGCCAAGCAGCTGTCCACCGCCTACTTTCTCCAGTCCGGGGTGCGGTACTGGCCGGTGGCCCAGCTCACCCGGCCCCGAATGACCACCTATGTGGGGGGACTGCGCCAGCTCTACCAGCGCGGTCAGGCCCTCACCGAGGAGTTCCACAGCTGCCGCTCCCATGCCGCCACCCAGGATCTGGCCCAGCTCTATGCCCAGCTGGCCCAGGCTGGGGCCAAACGCTGCGCCCAACTGCGCCAGCTGCTGGAGCAGACCCATATGTGAGCTTGCGCATCTCCGGGCTGCTATGCTATACTAAAGTCCGGCGGGTTTCTCCGCCCAACTACCGATAAAGGAAGCGATACACTGTGGAACACGTGGTAAATGACGCCGTCCACCAGGCTCTGGCCCTGCTGGCCATCGACAGTCCCTCCGGGTACACCGGAAAGGCGGCAGAATATGCATATAATCAGCTCAAAGAGCTGGGGTTTGACCCTCAATACAGCCGAAAGGGTGCGGTTCTGGTGAACCTCACCCCCCACCTGCCCCAGGAGGACGGCCTGCTGCTGCTGGCCCACCTGGACACCCTGGGCGGCATGGTTACCCGCATCACCGGGGATGGCCGCATCCACATCATCAACGTGGGCGGCCTGCGCCCCCACAACTGCGAGGGGGAGAATGTGCGCATCCACACCCGGGCGGGACAGGTGTATACCGGCACCTTCCAGCTCCACAACCCCTCCGCCCACGTCAACCCCGACTACGCCGACACCCCCCGCACCTTCGAGACCATGGAGATCGTGCTGGACGAAGAGGTGTCCTCCAAGGAAGAGGTGGAGGCCCTGGGCATCTCCAACGGGGATGTGGTGTGCTTTGACCCCCGCACCACCGTCACCCCCTCGGGGTACATCAAGAGCCGCTATCTGGACGACAAGCTGTCCGCCGGCATCCTGCTGGCCCTGGCCCGCCAGGTGTCCACAGGGGAGGTGATCCCCTCCCGTCCCCTGTGGCTCCACCTCACCGGCTATGAGGAGGTGGGCCACGGCGGCTCCACCTCCGTGCCCCAGGGCATCACCGATGTGGTGGCGGTGGACATGGGCTGCGTGGGCGACAACCTGGAGGGCGAGGAGCGCAAGGTGTCCATCTGCGCCAAGGATGGCCGCTCCCCCTACGACTACTCCCTCACCAGCCAGCTGATTGCCGCGGCCCAGAAGAGCGGGGCGGACTACGCCGTGGACATCTTCACCAACTACGGCTCGGATGCCGACGCCACCCTCACCGCCGGGTATGACATCCGCCACGGCCTCATCGGCCCCGGGGTGTTTGCCTCCCACGGCTATGAGCGCAGCCACAAAAAGGGCGTGCTCAGCACCTTGAAGCTGCTGGACGCCTTTGTGGGGTGACAAAATAGGACAAAGGGAGATGCAAGTGCTGTCTTGCATCTCCCTTGAGCGTGTCGAAAAAGTTCGACACGCTTCTCAAAAATGCAAGCATTTTTTCGAGGGGATGCAGCCCGCTGCGCGCATAATCGGGTCAAAGGACGACCCGATTCCACACTGGCGGGCTCCAGAAGTGTTT
>DVKO01000111.1 GCA_018715985.1 Candidatus Enterenecus avicola | reverse complement strand
AAAACCCCCCTGACCAGCATTATGGGATATGCGGATCTGCTCTATCTCCCCCGGGAGGTATCTGAGGAGCAGCGGGTGGAGTACTCCTGCATCATCCTGGACGAGGCCCGGCGGCTGCGCTCTCTGTCTGCCAAGCTGCTGGAGCTTTTGACGGTGGGCAGCGTCAACCTCGCCTTTGTGCCCACTCCCCTGGATCAGGTGGTACAGGAGGTGGCGGTGAGCCTGGAGCCGCTGCTGGAACAGGCGGCTCTGACCCTGACCTGCCACTGTCCTCCCCTGCTCCTGAACATGGACGTGGAGTTGTTCAAATCCCTGCTCTACAACCTGCTGGACAACGCGCGCAAGGCCAGCCCAACCGGGGGCAAGCTGTCCTTCACCGCCCAGGCGGAGGGGGACCGGGCGGTGCTGCGGGTGCGGGACTGGGGTCAGGGCATTCCCCCCCAGGAGCTGGACAAGATCTGCCAGCCCTTCTACATGGTGGACAAGAGCCGCAGCCGAAAGGCTGGGGGCGCAGGGCTGGGTCTGGCCCTGTGCCAGGCCATCGTCTCCGCCCATGGCGGCAGCATGGAATTTTGGAGCCAGGTGGGAGAGGGCACCCAGGTGACCCTCACCTTCCCCCTGAGAGAGGAGGTGGATGCCTGTGAAGCGCAATCGTAGGCTGCCCTGGCTGTTTGGGCTGCTCACCGCCCTCATTCTCCTGGCGGGAGGTACGGCGGTGGGGCTGGCCGCCCGGCTGGTGGTGGCCCCCCAGGCCGGGGAGACGGTGGAGGTGGACACCGCCTCTCTGCCCACGGCCATGGGCCAGAGTGTGGACGAGGTGGTGTTTTACCCCTGGAATCTCTACGACGAAGAGCACTTTGAGACCAACATCTCAGAGGAGCTGAAAGCGGAGCGAATGCCCTGGTACGTCTACAACCTGGAAGGGGTGCCCATCACCATGGGCTTCTCCGGTATGTCCGCCTCCCTGGAGAAGGGCCGGGTGCGCAACTACTCCGGGTACTGGACGGACTGCCCGGTGAACACCCGGGACGGCCAGACGGCCCTGCTGGACGTGGCCTTTGGCCAGGATTATCAGGACTTCGGCATGACCTGGGTGGCCCGCTCCACCGGAGAGCTGCCCACCCGGGCCCAGCGGGACGCGGCGCTGGCGGTGGTGCAGGAGGATGTGTGCCAGTTCCTCACCCAGCCCGCGGAGCAGTCTCCCATTGGCTCTCTGCTCTCCAGCGTCTGGACCTACCTGGCCACCTCCCCCTACCTGGACTCCGGAGGCGTCTGGTACGAGACCCTCGGGGCCACGGCTCTGGATGGGGTGCTGGGCCCCCTGGAGCAGGTGCGGCAACGCCTGTATGACCAGGAACCAGACCCCAATCTCAGCGTCCAGCAGCGGCTGGAGCAGATCTGTACCGTGGCCCAGGAGGAGGCCAACTGCTATGTGCAGCTGGTGACCACCCAGCGGCAGGTGGTGGTGGTGTTCACCTGCTCCCAGCCTGAGTATGACAGCTGGAACATCGTGGGGCTGTACTACGATGTGGGGCTGGAGCAGTACAGCGGCATTGCCATCAACAGCCGGGCCGGCTACGGCTACGGCTACTGATCTGTTACAGGTCTGATACAACTTTATGGGTGACTTGTTGCCCCCTTGGGACGGAAAATAGAGCCAATCCAACCCAAGGGGGCGCTTTTATGAGACGAAAGAGAACCAGACATCCCAACTACACTCCCGCCGTGTGCATGGGCGTGTGCGCCCTGCTCTTGGTGTGGGCCCTGGGGCTGCTGCTCCACCGGTGCAGCGCCCGGGCGTTGGAGGCGGTGTCCGGCCTGTCCCGCCGGGATCTGGACGCCGATCTGGAGGAGGGCTACCTCACCGCCAACCCCTTGACCGGCTGGCAGTGGGTGGACGAGGACCAATTTTGGTCTGCCTTTGACGCCATGGGCCGCCGGGCGGTGGTGGTGACGAAATGAAAGAGCCAGACACGGCGATACACCGTGTCTGGCCTTTTTGCGCCCGTTTTTCCCCATCCTTCCGCCGGGCACCGGCTCATTTTCATTCCATTGATTGGGGTAATTTCCTGAATTCTTTACAAAAGCCATACGAAAGCATGGTCGAACAACCGTCCCCCCGCATCGTATACTTGTCCGGTGGAACGCCCCTCCCCCGGGAGAGCGCCCAAGAAATCAGCGAAGTTGAGGGATGGTATATGGCAAGAAAAAAACAAGCGGCCACGAGAATCTGGAGTTTATGCCTGGCGGGTGCGCTGGGGCTGGGGCTGTTGCCTGTGGCCCAGGCCCAGCCGGAGGGCGAGGAATTGAAGATCTGTGTCATGTCCGACACCCACTACTACCCCCTCAACTACGTCAGCGACTGTGAGGACTACACCACTTACGTCAACGGGGACCCCAAGATGCTGGCCGAGTCCGGCTCCATCTTTGACGCGGCGGTGGACATCATTGAGGCGGACCAGCCGGACATTGTGCTCATCTCCGGCGACCTGACCAAAGACGGGGAGCGGCAGGGGCATCTGGACGTATCCGCCAAGCTCCAGCAGCTGGAGGATGAGACAGGCGCCCAGGTCTTTGTCATCAATGGCAACCACGATGTGTACAACTACACCGACGCCTGCACCTTTGAAAACGGGAAAAAGGAGCCTGCGGACACCGTCACTCCAGACCAATTCAGAGAGATTTACAGCAATTTTGGGTATAACGGCGACTTCGACGCCCAGTACTACACCCCGCCGGAGGGAAAGCAGGCCGGCGGCCTGTCCTATACGGTGACCTACGGGGACTATGTGATCCTGGCCATGGACTCTGCCATGTACAGCCCCGACGCCACCGGAATGGACACCAACGAGCACATCACCGCCGGCCGTCTGGACGAGGATCTGATGGTGTGGGCGGTGGATCAGATCCAGGCGGCGGAGGCCCAGGGCAAGACCGTCATCGGTCTGATGCACCACGGCCTCCTCCCTCACTTTGAAAACGAGGACAAGATTGTCCACGAGTATGTGGTGGAGAACTGGCAGGAGTGCGCCACCACCCTGGCCGATGCGGGTCTGCGCTACATCTTCACCGGCCATATGCACGCCAACGACGTGGCGGAGTTCACCACCGTGGCGGGAAACACCATCTACGACCTGGAGACCGGCTCTCTGGCCTCCTGGGGCTCTCCGGTGCGCCAGGTGACCCTGGAAAAGGGGGCCGCCTTGGACGACGGCACAGCCCGCACCCATGAGACCCTTACCGTCACCAGTCAGAGCGTGACGTCCATTGTCTACGACGGCCAGACCATCGAGGACTTTTCCGCCTACACCCTGGACAAGCTCTACCCCCAGGAGCTGTTCAACAACATGGCCAACGGAATGCTCACCCCCATGCTCCAGGAGATCGGACAGGTGGGCATCCGGGCCTATGTGGCCCAGCTGGCCCCGGAGCTGGACTTGGACGGCATGATCCTGGACATGGCCCGAGAGTATCTGGTGGGAGGCATGGAGATCGAGCTGGGCAACGGCATTGGCCGTGTCCACGTCTCCTACCGCAACGGCGGCATCCAGCTGGAGCCCAGCGGCACGGCGGGATGGTTGATCGACCCCATGACCATCACCGACGAGCAGATCATCCGCATGGTGGACGACCTGCTGGGCAAAGTGGAGCAGCAGTACATTCAAAACCCCGACTACCTCCTGGGTCAGGTGGATCAGCTGGTTACGAAGATCTCCGCCACCGGGGTGGCCTCCCTGGACACGCCCGAGGAAAAGAGCCTGTACGACCTGGTGGTGCTCCTCCTCACCGGCCACTACCAGGGAGCTGAGGATCCGCCCCAGTGGGTGGAGAGCGCCCGGGAATACATCCGCAGCGGGGTGGTGGTAAAGGACCTGGTGGACCTGCTGGTGGGTGATGTGTCCCAACTGGCAGAGGAGATAACCTCCAACCTGTCTGTGGACACCGGCATCGCCTTCAGCGGCCTGTGGAAAACCGCCATTGACAGCCAAACCGACAACGGCAACGTCAAAGCCACCCTGGATTTGGTGGGGCTGGACATCAACGGGACCATCAACGACCTGGTCAGCGAGTACATGAGCGAGAGCTTTCTCACCGGCATGGGCAGCCTGGTGGATGACATTTTGGCCGCCTTTCTCTACGACGACACCCAGGACGACGTGGAAGGGGACCCCTCCCGCAGCCGGACCATTACCTTCGACGGCACCAGGCACCCCCAGGCCCCCTCGGTGGAAAACGGACTGCTGCCCGACCAGATCACCATGACCCTGGGGCAAGACCCCCAGACCTCCCGGGCATTTAGTTGGTACACGGGCAAGACGGTCACCAGCGGCGTGGTACAGGTCAGCGACAGCCCGGACTTCTCCCACGTGGTAGCGGAGGCCACAGCCACCACCCAGACCGTCACCACCCCCAAGACTCTGCTCAACCTGGGGCTCCTCACCAACTACACCACTCAGGAGAGAAACCGGCACACCGCCCTGGTCACCGGTCTGGAGCCGGGCAAGACCTACTACTACCGCCTGGGCTGCCAGGAGGAGGGCTACTGGAGCGATCCGGTGTCCTTTGAACTGGACGAGGCCGGAGACGACACCTTCTCCTTCCTCTATGTCAACGACTCCCAGGGCATGGTGCTCTCGGACTACCAGACCTACCTGAACACCCTGGCCCAGGCAGACGCCACCTTCCCCGACGCCTCCTTTCTGCTCCACAGCGGAGACTTTGTGGACGACGGCAGCAATGAGGACTACTGGACCTGGGTACTGAACGGGGATGTGTCCGCCTCCTTGGCCACCGCCCCCGCCGCAGGCAACCACGAGGACCGCTCCTCGGTGGAGGGGGTGACGGTGGACAACGCCCTGATGAGCCACTTCAACCTCCAAAACCTGCCCCAGCAGGACACCTCCACCGGGGTCTACTACTCCTTTGTATACGAAAACGCCACCTTTATCGTGCTCAACACCAATGACCTGACCCAGGAGGAGACCCTCTCCCCCCAGCAGTACAACTGGGCCTATGAGACGGCCCAGAACGCGGACACCCAGTGGAAAATCATCCTCATGCACAAATCCCCCTACTCCAACGGCCCCCACGGGGAGGACAGCGACGTGGTGGCCATCCGGGAACAGCTCGATCAGCTGTGCGCCGCCTGCGACATCGACCTGGTGCTCTCCGGCCACGACCATGTGTACAACCGCACCCCCTACCTGGCCTACGGGGAGGAGCAGACCGTGACCACACAGACCGTCTCCCACGGTGGCATCAACTACCAGATGGCCCAGCAGCCCCACGGCACCCTCTTTCTCATTGCCGGCACCGCCGGGGTGAAAAATTACCAACAGGAGACCCTGGACACCGTGCCCAGTGCGGTGCAGGCCGGTCTGGATCAAAACTCCCCGGTGTACACCGGCATTGAGGTGGCGGGGGACCGCCTGTACTACCGGGCCTACCGGGTGACGGAGGACGGGGTGTCGGAACTCATTGACAGCTTCGCCATAGACAAGGAGAGTGACGTGGAGGCCCCCGCCTGGCAGCAGGTGGTGGACCAAATCAGCGCCCTGCCCAAGCCCTCCGACATCACCACCGCCCACGAGGGGGTCATCACCCAGGCCCGCAGCGCCTATGACGCCCTGTCCGCCCAGGACCAGGCCCTGGTGAGCAACTACGCCTCGTTGGAGCAGGCCGAGCAGATGCTCCGTGCCCTCCAGAGCATTGCCGGCGGGCAAAGCCGCACCGTCAACAGCAAAAGTCAGTTCGTTGAGGCCCTCAACGACAGCTCCGTCACCGAGATCGTGGCCAGCGGCACCATTGAATTTGAAAATTTCTGGGGAAATGAGCGGGAATACACCATCAACCGGAATCTGCGCATCACCGGCTCCGCCACCCTGAAATTTGTGGAGTTTCACATCACCAACGGCGCCACCCTCATTTTGGACGGCAGCATCTACATCGACGACACCCGAACCCAGGGCTCCACCTACGGCTCCCTCAACCCCATTGAGATCTACGGCAACTCCACCCTGGTGACCAAGGGCTCAGTGCAGCTGCGCACCGAATACGGAAGGAGCGGCTCCTCCGACGGCTTTGGCGTCAAATTTGAAGAGGGCGGCACCGTGTACTGGAACAGCACCGGCAGCTGCTGGGGTGCGGAAGGGGCCATGTTCTCCTCCCCCTCCAACTCCAAAATCGTGGTCAACGCCGGCACCCTGGACCGCAAAAACGACAATCACCCCGCCATTGACACCAACGGCTCGGTGGAGGTCAACGGCGGCGAGATCTCCGATGTGTTTGTGGCCGGCACCTTCACCCTCAACGGCGGCACCATCGGCACTGAGGTGGAGGGCACCCAGCGCTACCCCGTCACCGCCAAAAGCACCTCCTACCTCACCGGAGGCACCATTCTCAACCGGGGTGGCCGTACCATCGACCTGCGAAACACTGGCAAGATGTACATTCTCACCGACACCTGGGGCAAGGTGGTCATTGGGGACTACAAGCCCTATGTGGGTCAGGTGGAGACGGACAATTATCGGGACATCACCATCTCCTACCGCCAGAGCAACGGCAGCAGCGGCAGCGACGGCATCTATGAGACGGACACCGCCGCCAACACCCCCCAGGGTATGGCTGGAGTGGGCGGCACCCGGCTGAACACCCAGCTCAGCAACGACGGGTCGGCCCAGGCCGCCATGTCCGCCGCCCTGGACAGCGGCACCCACACCGTGTACGGCAAGTACTATCTGGTGGGAGATGGGAAATCCGCTCCCACTGGAATGACAGGCACCGGCGGGTCGGCGGAGGCCATTGTGTACGGCCCCACCCGCACCGTGGAAAACTACCCGGTCACCCGGGTGGAGATCGTGGGGGATGAGACTCGGGTGGTGGCCTATCAGGAGGGGGGCAGCCTGCTCCTCCAGGGCATGGTCATCCCCGCCAACGCCTTTGACAATGCCCTGGTGTGGGAGTCCGGCAACGGGGACGTGGCCACCATCGGCCAGAGCGGCATGGTATCCCTGACCGGGGTGGGCAAGACCGTCATCACTCTGCGCGCTCAGGCCTATCCTGACCTCACCGACCAGATGACCCTCTACGCCGTCACTCCCACCCTGACCGGGCCCGATACCCTGGAGCTGGACGACACAACAGGCCGGTACTCCGCCTCTCTGGGGTGGACCCCCGGCGCAGACGATCCGCTGACCATCCACTGGTCGGTGAGCGACGGAACCGTGGCCGCCATCGACCAGAGCGGAGCCCTGACCCCCCTTGGCATCGGCACCACCAAAGTGACAGCTGAGGTGTACCTGGACGACAAGCCCACCGGCATCCAGGCCACCCAAGACGTGGTCATCGGCATGACGGTGACGGACGAGACCCTCAGCCGCCTGCTGGACATCACCCTCACCGATGTCAACACCATGGTGGAGGGCGAACACCAGGACCAGACCTTCTCCAACGTGCTCCCCGGCAGCTACACCGTGGGTCAGCCCCAGTTGGCGGGCGGCGACTACCACATGGTGGTCACCCTCAGCCGCAAGCCCTATCTGGACGCCTATGGCCAGAGCTGCGGCACCCACTATTTCATGGAGGACGCCCAGGACACCGTCGCCGTCACCCTGGTGTGCAGCCCCGACACCGGCACATTCTCTCTGCTGGATGGGGCCCAGGCCCACCTGACCTGGGAGGTGGTGTGTCTCACCCTGCGCCCGGCGCGAACGGAGATCTACCCCGGCGGCGACCAGTTGCCCACCCCCTACATCGAGACGGGGATGTACCACATCTACCCGCTGGACCAGCTGGACTCCATGCTGCCCGCCCAGGACACGCTGTCCATCGCCTACTACCCAGAGGGCAGCGACACCCCCCTGGCACCGGGTGACAACACCCCCGGCACCTATGTGTCCAAGCTGACGGTAAACGGAACCCCGGTGGATCAGCTGACCCTCACCTACCAGGGCCGGGAGTTGACCTACACCGTCTCCCCCGGGGAGTTGGTGCTGCGCTACATGGAGGACCCCACCAACGACCACTACCAGGTGTACACCCCCCAGCAGGCCCAGCAGGCCCCCACACAGGAGGCCTTCGCCGCCGCTCAGGCCGACACCCAGTTCTACGTCAACGGCCAGGAGGAACGGGAGACCGCCTTTGACCACGTGGCCCTCCTCTTTGACCAGATCCTTCCCCAGACGGAGGACGCCAATCCCCAGCAGGATCTGGTGGACAAGGCCCTGGAACGGGGGTTCTCTCTGGACCCGGCCCACACCCAGTTCCGCTACCTGGATCTGGTAGACGCCACCAGCGACAACGCCTGGGTCAGCGCCTCGGACGCAATCACCGTATTCTGGCCCTATCCAGACGGTACCGACCAAAATACCCCCTTCACCCTGCTGCGCTATGACGGGCTGAACCGCCAGTACGGGCTGGGCGGAGATGAGAGCTATCTGGAGCAGATGGCCGGTGTGACGGTGACCCAACTCTCCCAGACCGACGCCCAGGACTCCGACCGGGTGCAGGCCCTGGAAAACGGGCTGTTGCTCACCATCCCCCACTTTACCTCCGGGGCCTACGCCCTGTCCTGGACCCCCACCGTGTCGGTGGATGTGACCTGGGGCAGCCTGGCCTACACCTACCACCCCGGCACGTGGAACCCCGACACCCACCAGTTCGATGGCCGGGGCTGGACGGTGGACCAGTCCGGCGGGGACCAGATTGTGGTGGAAAACCGAGGCGCGGCCGATGTCACGGTCTCCGCCGACTACACCCCCGTGGAGGACTACACCCGTGGCGGCACCTTCCGGGTGGGAGCCCAAGCGGCAGACACCCCCCAGAGGCTGCCCGCTCCCACTTCCGACGCCTCCAGCACCCTCACCTTCTCCTTCCTCCCCACCGGGGACCCGGTGGCAGAGTCCTTTGAAACCCAGAAGATCGGCACCATAACCCTTACGATTGGAGATGAGTCCTAATGCCTCAACCACAAACCCAGCAAAAGGAGTCCAAAAAGAAGTGGATGCTCCTGCTCTTGCTCCTGCTCCTCATCACCCTGGCCTCTGTCATCATGACGGTGGCCACCCTCCTCAAGCCATCCACGGTGATGGCGCCGGAATACGCCCCCCAGTCGGTGGACGGTAATGCGGAAAAGCTGCCGTCCCAGGGGGATGCGGACAAGCTGGCCACCCAGGAGGGCGGCGGCGCCGTCAGCCTGACCTACTCCACCCAAGTGACGGTGGATCTGAGCGACGGCCAGGCCAGCCTGCTCTTCCAAAACCCCGCCCGCTCCACCCAGGACGTGGTGCTCCAGCTGGTGGTGGGGGAGGATGACCAGGAGACCCTGGTGGCCCAGTCCCAGCTCATTCCCGTCGGCTATTCCCTGGACCGCATGGAGCTGGAGGAGCCTGTGCTCCTCACCCAGGGCGGCTACCACGGGGAGTTCCGGGTGCTGTGCTACGACCCCGGCAGCGGGGAGAAGGCGGTGGTCAACACCGTCATCCCTGTGGACATCACCGTCCAGCCCTAAGGTTGTTGTGCGGGCCCTGTCCGCATTGCAATAAATCCAACCAAGAGTGAAAACTAGGAGGAAATCAACATGAAGAAACCTGTAATCGCCCTCATGGCCCTGGCCTGTACCCTGGCCGTCTCCAGCGCCGCTTTCGCCGCCAGCCCCGTCACCAGCGCAGGCGGCAGCGACTCCCATGACGTGGTGGGCAAGTTCGACACCGCTGGCACCGGCACCGGCTCCCAGGTCACGTACAGCGTGGATGTGGAGTGGGGCGCCATGGAGTTCACCTACAACGCCAACAGCGGCACCTGGAACCCGGACACCCACACCTACGAGGGCGGTTCCTGGAACAGCTCCAGCAACACCGTCAAGGTCACCAACCACTCCAACGCCGCCGTCAACGTGGCTGTGGCCTACAACGCAGAGGCGAAGTACACCGACATCTCCGGCAGCTTTGCCAACGACAGCTTCCAGCTGGCCACCGCCGTGGGCACCACCAAGGAGGAGGCCCCCAACAAGACCGCCACCCTCACCCTGACCGGCGGCAACCTGGCCAGCACCCAGACTGAGAACGTGAAGCTGGGCACTGCCACCGTCACCATCGCCGCTGTGGACTGATCCATCCGCCGCAACATTCCGTGAGGCAGGACACAACGCCCTGCCTCTTTCCAAAGGACAGCACCCGCCGGGTGCTGCCTTTTGGAGAGAGACACCCAAAGGAGGCTTACCATGACAGGCAGAGAAAAACGCTGGGTTGCAGCGGCCGGAGTGCTGTGTGCCCTCTCCCTTTTGGCGCTGGGGGTGGTGTGGTACACCCGCAGCCAGACCCCCTCCTTCCAGCCCCCTGCCTTTGACCCCACCGCCCGCACTGGTACCCCCACCGTGGCGGCAGCATATCAGTGGACACCCCTGGAGGTCACCGACGGGTACACCGTCTCCCTGTGCGCCAAGCCGGTGGCGGAGGGGGACCGGGCGGTAGTATACTTCACCGCTGCCCAGGACAACCAGGTGTGGGTTCGGCTCCAACTGTTCACCCAGACCGGGGAGCTGTTGGGGGAGAGCGGCGTGGTGCGCAGCGGGGAGTACGTGGAGCAGCTCTCCCTCACCCAGCCCATCACCCAGGACACCCCGGTGGTGATGCAGGTGGTGGCCTACACCCCGGAGACCTGGTACAGTGCGGGCAAAGTGCAGCTCAACGCCACCCTCACCGCCGCCCCATGACAGCAAAAAGGCCAGACACGGTTTATCGCCGTGTCTGGCCTTGGAGCGTGTCGAAAAAGTTCGACACGCTTCTCAAAAATGCAAGCATTTTTTCGAGGGGATGCAGCCCGCTGCGCGCAGAATCGGGTCAAAGGACGACCCGATTCCACACTGGCGGGCTCCAGAAGTGTTT
>DVKO01000110.1 GCA_018715985.1 Candidatus Enterenecus avicola | reverse complement strand
GGAATACCGCATCGTGGACGTGGAGAAGGAGTGGATCGAGGAGGACGACTCTCTGCCTGATCACCTGCGGGAAACGCCGGGGAGCGGCTGTGGCTGCTCTGGCGGCTGCTGCGGCTGACAGCGACCCTGTGGGCGGTATTCCGTGGGGACCCATGATTTTTAATGCTCGGCGGAAGTGAATTCCGCCTGCGCCAAGGTTTTGCCCACGGGGCAAAACACTTGTGCGGCCAAAGGCCGTCCCTGCTTCGCAGGTGCCTGGGAATACCGCATCGTGGACGTGGAGAAGGAGTGGATCGAGGAGGACGACTCTCTGCCTGATCACCTGCGGGAAACGCCGGGGAGCGGCTGTGGCTGCTCTGGCGGCTGCTGCGGCTGAGCGCCAAAGGCTCCCCTGTGTAAGGGGAGCTGTCAGCGTAAGCTGACTGAGGGGTTGTCTGTGCCAGATAACGGGAAATGTCCGATATAAGGATGCTCTGTCCCGTCAATCCCTCCGTCGCCGCCTAGGGCGGCGCCACCTCCCTTTACACAAGGGAGGCTTTTTGGCCTGGTGGAGACCTGACGGCGGCGGGAACGCCGCACACCAGGGTAAGGCCCTGGAAGGAGAGGGGCCGTCTCACAGAGAAGGGGGCACTGTCCATAGACTTGCCAGACCATCCATGTGACCCCACCGGTGCCAGGGCCGACCGTAGAACTGACGCAGGGCCAGCCTCGTACCCCGGGGAGGTTCTTAGGGGGGAACGCCCTAAGCGGGTTTTGGTTTCTTTTGCCCGATCAAAAGAAACCCCCAGCGGGAAGCGTCCCCACCAGGCTGGCAAGCCTGAACCGGAGAGCATGGAGAAGGTCAAACTGCACACAAAACCCAGAAGATTTCCGCCCCAAACTGGTGGAGTTTCAGGGGAGAAAATCTCGAATTTTCCCTTGACTTTGCAAAATGAATATAGTACAATGATTGAGCGCGTGAAAAGCGCGCATATGCGATGATGTGGGAGATTGCTCGTGGAAACGAGGTAACTTCCGCGGAGTATGTCCGGAAATCGGGCGGCTGAGAGACTTGTTCACGGCGTATATCGCCGGGAATGGGTGAAACCGGCCAGCTTTTGCGCCGGTTTTATTCATGGCCCGGAGTGATACGCACGGAAACGTGGATGAAGTTTTTCACCGTACGAAGGGACGACCAATCATCACTTCGTATGTTATTAAGGAGGAAAACCCAAATGGCAGCTCAGAAAGAAATGATTCGCATTCGGCTCAAGGCTTACGATCATCAGCTGATCGACCAGGCCGCCGAGAAGATCGTGGAGACCGCCAAGCGCTCCGGCGCCACCGTCTCCGGCCCCATCCCCCTGCCCACTAAGAAGGAAGTGGTCACCATCCTGCGCGCCGTCCACAAGTACAAGGACAGCCGTGAGCAGTTTGAGCGTCGCACCCACAAGCGTCTCATCGACGTGGTGAAGCCCTCTGCCAAGACTGTGGAGGCTCTGATGAGCCTGGATCTGCCCGCTGGCGTGGACATTGAAATCAAGCTGTAACGAAGCGTGGAAAAGCCGGGAGCAGGGAGCTTGGACGTCAAACCAAGAAGTGGGAAACACTTCTGTTTGAGAAGCGAGTCGAAGGGAAAGCGACCGTCGCGAAGGCTTTGGAGCGTGACAACATTACAACTGATTTCACACAACTTTGTTGTACCCGCAGCTCACCGATCCATTGAGGTGAGCGGGTCATGTTGGAAAACCAATGAGCACCCAATGTCTCACGTTTTTCAACCAATAACCTTATTTAAGGAGGAATACACATGGAAAAGGCCATTATCGGCAAGAAGGTGGGCATGACCCAGATCTTCGATGAAGCCGGCAAGGTCATCCCGGTCACTGTCATCCAGGCAGGCCCCTGCACCGTGGTGCAGAAGAAGACCGAGGAAAAGGACGGCTACACCGCCGTTCAGCTGGGATTTGAAGAAGTCCCCGAGCGCAAGCTCTCCAAGCCCGAGCTGGGCCACAGCAAGAAGTCCGGCAAGGTGCTCCGCGTCCTCAAGGAGTTCAAGCTGGACAACGCCGCTGAGCTCAATGTGGGCGATGAGATCAACGCCACCGTGTTTGCCGCCGGCGACCGGGTGGACGTGACCGGCATCAGCAAGGGCCACGGCTACCAGGGCGTCATCAAGCGCTGGGGCGCTCACACCCTGAAGAACACCCACGGTACCGGCCCTGTGCACCGTCACGCCGGCTCCATGGGCTCCAGCACCGATCCCTCCCGCATCTTCAAGGGCAAGATCGGCGCCGGACAGATGGGCAACGAGCAGGTCACCGTCATGAACCTGGACGTGGTTCAGGTGGACGAGGAGCTGGGCCTCATCGCCGTGCGCGGCGCCATCCCCGGCCCCAAGGGCGGCGTGGTGGCTCTGCGCAGCTCCGTCAAGAAGGTCATGGAGAAGAAAATCGCCGAGGCCGGACGCGTCAATCCTCAGAAGGCTTCCGCTCGTGTCAATCCCCAGAAGGCCTCTGCGCGTAACAAGTAAGAAAGGAGAGAATGACAAATGCCTAAAGCTAACCTTTATGATATGGCCGGTAAGCAGATCGGCGAGGTCGAGCTCTCCGAGTCCATCTTCGGCATCGAGCCCA
Organism: Candidatus Enterenecus avicola; assembly: GCA_018715985.1. Taxonomy (GTDB): domain Bacteria; phylum Bacillota; class Clostridia; order Oscillospirales; family Oscillospiraceae; genus Enterenecus; species Enterenecus avicola. The sequence continues at coordinate 32,368 of DVKO01000110.1, read as the reverse complement.
ACCAGTACGTCGTTCATGATGTGGTCAAGAATCACCTGGCCAACTGCCGTCAGGGCACACAGAGCGCTCTGACCCGCGCCGAGGTTTCCGGCGGCGGCCGCAAGCCCTGGCGCCAGAAGGGCACCGGTCACGCCCGTCAGGGTTCCACCCGTGCTCCTCAGTGGACCCACGGCGGCATCGTGTTCGCCCCCAAGCCCCGGGATTACAGCTACACCCTCAACAAGAAGGTGAAGCGCCTGGCGCTCAAGTCCGTTCTGTCCGCCAAGGCTGCCGAGGGCAACCTGCTGGTGGTGGACGGCCTGGGCATGGACCAGATCAAGACCCGTACCTTCCAGGGCTTCCTCAACGCCGTGGAGGCCGACAAGGCCGTGGTTGTCACCAGCTGCGCCAACGTGGTCAAGTCCGCCCGCAACATCCCCGGCGTGGTCACCACTCCCGCCAACCTGATCAATGTCTATGACATTGTCAATGCCAACCAGCTCATCATCGACAAGGCTGCGCTGGCCACCATCGAGGAGGTGTTCGCCTGATGAAGACCGCTTACGATATTATCAAGCGCCCCATCGTCACCGAGAAGTCCATGATCCTGGCCGCCGATAAGAAGTACACCTTCGAGGTCGCCAAGGACGCCAACAAGATCGAGATCGCCAAGGCCGTCGAGGAGATCTTCGGTGTGAATGTGGCCAAGGTCAACACCCTGAATATGCAGGGCAAGGTCAAGCGCATGGGCCGTTATCCCCAGGGCCGTCGGGCCAGCTGGAAGAAGGCTGTTGTGACTCTGACCGAGGAGTCCAAGACCATCGAGTTCTTCGAGGGTATGGTGTAAGAGGAGGAGATTGAATTATGGCTATTCGCGTATACAAGCCCACAACGCCCTCCCGCCGTCACATGACTGTGTCCGCCTTCGAGGGCATTGATAAGAAGGCCAAGCCGGAGCGCTCCCTCACTGAGGTGCTCCAGAAGCACGCCGGCCGCAACAGCTACGGCCGCATCACCGTCCGCCACCGCGGCGGCGGCAACAAGCGCAAGTACCGCATCATCGACTTCAAGCGCGATAAGGTGGGCAGCGCTACCGTCATCAACCTGCAGTACGACCCCAACCGCTCCGCCAACATCGCCCTCATCGAGTATGAGGACGGCGAGCGCCGCTATATCCTGGCTCCCGTGGGTCTGAAGGCCGGCCACATCATCATGACCGGTCCCGAGGCCGACATCCTGCCCGGCAACTGCCTGCCCATCGCCAACATCCCCGTGGGTGAAATGATCCACTGCATCGAGCTGCACCCCGGCAAGGGCGCCCAGCTGGTGCGTTCCGCCGGCGTGGCCGCTCAGCTGATGGCCAAGGAGAACGGCATGGCTCAGGTGCGTCTGCCCTCCGGTGAGGTCCGCCTCATCCGTGAGGAGTGCCAGGCCACCATCGGCCAGGTGGGCAACACCGATTGGGCCAACATCCACATCGGTAAGGCCGGCCGCAAGCGCCACATGGGTTGGCGCCCCACCGTGCGCGGCTCTGTCATGAACCCCAATGACCACCCCCACGGCGGTGGTGAGGGCAAGAGCCCCGTGGGTCGTCCCGGCCCTGTCACTCCCTGGGGCAAGCCTGCGATGGGTTACAAGACCCGCAAGAAGAAGAACCCCACGGATAAGTTCATCGTCAAGCGTCGTAACGGTAAGTAAGGAGGCAGTAAAAGATGAGCAGAAGTATCAAGAAAGGCCCCTTTTGCGCTCCCGAGCTGCTGAAGCGGGTCGACGAAATGAACAAGGCCAACGAGAAGAAGGTGCTGAAGACCTGGAGCCGCGCCTCCACCATCTTCCCCTCCTTCGTGGGCCACACCTTTGCCGTCCACGACGGCCGCAAGCACGTCCCCGTGTATGTCACCGAGGATATGGTTGGCCACAAGCTGGGCGAGTTTGCTCCCACCCGCACCTTCAAGGGTCACGCGGGCAGCAAGACTGGTAAGTAAGGAGGAGAGATAGAATGGAAGCTAAAGCAACACTGAGATACATTCGTATCTCTCCCCGCAAGGTCGGCATCCTGTGCGACCTGATCCGCGGCAAGAGCATCGCTCAGGCCAACGCCATCCTGGCTCTGACCCCCAAGGCCGCTGCTGAGCCCCTGATGAAGCTGGTCAACAGCGCCGCCGCCAATGCCGAGAACAACCACGGCATGGACCCCGAGAAGCTGTACGTTGCTGCCACCTACGCCACCCCCGGCCCCATCATCAAGCGCTTCATGCCCCGGGCCCGGGGTCGTGCCTACCGCATCAACAAGAGAACTTCTCACGTGACCGTTGTGGTCAAAGAGCGCTAAGTAAGGAGGTCAAAGAGTAATGGGACAGAAAGTTAACCCCCACGGCCTTCGCGTGGGCGTCATCAAAGACTGGGACTCCCGTTGGTATGCCCGCAATGAGAAAGTGGGCGACCTCCTGGTTGAGGACTACAATCTCCGCCGCGACCTGAAGAAGCGGCTCTACTCCGCCGGCGTGCCCAAGATCGAGATCGAGCGCGACAACGCCAAGATCCGCATCTATGTGCACTGCGCCCGTCCCGGTGTGGTCATCGGCAAGGGCGGAGAGGAGATCGAGAAGCTGCGCGTGGAGCTGGAGAAGAAGCTGGGCAAGCCCGTGGCTCTCAACATCGTTGAGGTCAAGAACGTGGACACCAACGCTCAGCTGGTGGCTGAGAACATCGCTCAGCAGCTGGAGAAGCGCATTGCCTTCCGCCGCGCCATGAAGAACGCCATGGGCCGCGCCATGCGCATGGGCGCTCTGGGCATCAAGGTGCAGGCCTCCGGCCGTCTCAACGGCGCTGAGATCGCCCGCACCGAGCAGTACCACGACGGCACCATCCCCCTGCAGACCCTGCGTGCCGACATCGAGTACGGCTTTGCTGAGGCTGCCACCACCTATGGCCGCATCGGCATCAAGGTGTGGATCTACAAGGGCGAGGTTCTCACTCAGACCCTGCGCACCACTCCCCGCACCATCGACACCAAGAACTACAAAGAGCGCGAGCAGCGTCCCCGCCGCGATCGCCGCAGCGGCGACCGCCGCAACGGTGGCGATCGTCGCCAGGGCGGCTTCAACCGCAATGGCGGCAACCGTCAGGGCCGTCCCGCTGCTAAGGAAGGAGGCGCCCAGTAATGCTGCTGCCTAAGAGAGTTAAGTATCGCCGCGTGCACCGTGGTCGTATGACCGGCGTCGCCACCCGTGGCAACACCATCGCCTACGGTGAGTTCGGCCTGGTGACCACCGAGCCCGCCTGGATCACCGGTAACCAGATCGAGGCCGCCCGTGTGGCCATGACCCGTTACACCAAGCGTGGCGGTAAGGTCTGGATCAAGATCTTCCCCGACAAGCCCGTGACCAAGAAGGCCCTGGGTACCCGTATGGGTTCCGGTAAGGGCGCTCCCGAGTACTGGGTTGCCGTTGTCAAGCCCGGCCGTGTCATGTTTGAGATCGCCGGCGTTTCCGAGGAGGTGGCCCGTGAGGCCCTCCGTCTGGCCAGCCACAAGCTGCCCGTCAAGTGCAAGATTATCAAGAAAGAGACGAATGGTGGTGAATGAAGATGAAAGCTAACGAAGTCCGTAAGATGAGCGCAACCGAGCTGGAGACCAAGCTGGTGGAGCTGAAGAAGGACCTGTTCAACCTCCGTCTTCAGCACGCCACCAATCAGTTGGAGAATCCCATCCGCATCGCAGAGGTTAAGAAAGACATTGCCCGAGTCAAGACCATCCTGCGTGAGCAGCAGGGCCGATAAGGAGGAGTAAACGATGAGCGAAGTGAGAACCTCTTCTCGTAAGACCAGAGTCGGCCTGGTGGTTTCGGATAAGATGGATAAGACCGTGGTGGTCGCCATCGCCGACCGCGTGGCCCACCCTCTGTATAAGAAGATTGTCAAGCGCACCTACAAGCTGAAGGCTCACGACGAGCTGAACCAGTGCGGCGTAGGTGACCGTGTTCGTGTGATGGAGACCCGCCCCCTGTCCAAGGACAAGCGCTGGCGCGTGGTCGAGATCCTCGAGAAGGCGAAGTAAGAAGGAGGTGCCAGTATGATTCAGGAAGAAAGCTATCTGAAGGTTGCCGACAACACCGGCGCCAAGGAGATCAAGACCATCCGCGTACTGGGCGGCTCCAAGCGCAAGTTTGGTAACATCGGCGACGTGGTGGTTGCCTCCGTACGCAAGGCCGCTCCCGGCGGCACTGTGAAGAAGGGCGAAGTGGTCAAGGCCGTTATCGTCCGCTCCAAGCGCGGCGTGCGCCGTGCCGACGGCAGCTATGTGCGTTTCGACGACAACGCCGCCGTCATCATCCGTGACGACAAGAACCCCCGGGGCACCCGTATCTTTGGCCCAGTGGCCCGTGAGCTGCGCGACAAGGACTACATGAAGATCCTGTCCCTGGCTCCCGAAGTGCTGTAAGAGGGGGGTTACGAGGTATGAGTATGAACGTAAAGAAGAACGATACCGTGGTTGTCCTGTCCGGCAAGGACAAGGGCAAGCAGGGCAAGGTCCTGTCCGTCAACCCCCAGGCCGGTAAGGTCGTGGTGGAGGGCGTCAGCGTGGCCACCCGTCACCAGAAGCCCCGCCGTCAGGGCGAGGAGGGTGGCATCGTCAAGAAGGAGACCCCCATCTACGCCAGCAAGGTGATGACCGTGTGCCCCAAGTGCTCCAAGGCCACCCGCGTCGCCCACAAGATCGTGGACGGCAAGAAGGTGCGCGTGTGCAAGCACTGCGGCGCTGAAATCTGAGAAAGAGGAGGAGTATAGAAAATGGCTAACCCCAATTTGAAGGCTAAGTACAACGCCGAGATCGCTCCTGCTCTGATGCAGAAGTTCGGCTACAAGTCCACCATGGAGATCCCCCGCATCCACAAGATCGTGGTGAACGTGGGCTGCGGTGAGGCCCGCGACAACGCCAAGGTGCTGGAGTCCGTGGTGTCCGATCTGGCCGCCATCACCGGCCAGAAGCCCGTCATTACCCGGGCCAAGAAGTCCGTGGCTAACTTTAAGCTCCGTGAGGGTATGCCCATCGGCGCTAAGGTGACCCTGCGCCAGGACAAGATGTGGGAGTTCATGGATCGTCTGTTCAACGTGGCCCTGCCCCGTGTGCGTGACTTCCGCGGCATCAACCCCAACGCCTTTGACGGCCGCGGCAACTATGCCCTGGGCCTGAAGGAGCAGCTGATCTTCCCCGAGATCGAGTACGATAAGATCGACAAGATCCGCGGCATGGACGTCGTCATCTGCACCACTGCCAAGACCGACGAGGAGGCCAAGGAGCTGCTGACTCTCCTGGGTGCCCCCTTCACCACCAACGGTTAATCGAAGGAGGAACCAGCTATGGCTAAGAAGTCTATGATTCTCAAGCAGCAGGCTGAGCCCAAGTTCTCCAGCCGCCGCTACAACCGCTGCAAGATCTGCGGCCGCCCCCACGCCTACCTGCGGGACTACGGCATCTGCCGTATCTGCTTCCGCGAGCTGGCCTACAAGGGTCAGATCCCCGGCGTGAAGAAGGCCTCCTGGTAATTTGCCCCGTAACGGCAGAAAACCGGAGAAAAATTTGGATAACAAGTCCCAGGCGGGGGGTTGCACCCCCGCCTATGGGCGTGTTATAATAAATCGTTGGCCACTGTGCCAACGGGTAAAAGAGGCCCCCAGCGTGGGAAAAGACGGATAAAAGGTCGGAGGAACCAACCTAGCCTTCGATACCTTTCCGCCTGTACGGGCGAGAGCCCGTAAATTTTATAGGAGGTAAAAATCATGCAAATCACCGATCCCATTGCGGATATGCTCACTCGCATCCGCAACGCGAACAACGCAAAGCATGACACCGTGGACGTTCCTGCTTCTAACATGAAGAAGGCCATCGCTCAGATCCTGCTGGACGAGGGCTATATCAAGAACTTCCAGACCATCAATGATGGGACCCAGGGTGTCATCCGCATCACTCTGAAGTATCTGCAGCCCGGCAAGGAGAAGGCCATCAGCGGCCTGCGCCGGGTGTCCAAGCCCGGCCTGCGTGTGTACGCCGGCGCCGAGGAGCTGCCCCGCGTGCTCCGTGGCCTGGGCATTGCCATCGTGTCCACTTCCAAGGGCGTCATGACCGACAAGAAGGCCCGCGAGGCTCATGTCGGCGGCGAAGTCCTGGCTTTCGTTTGGTAAGGAGGGTATAGGAATGTCTAGAATTGGTAGAGCTCCTATCGCCGTCCCCGCCGGCGTGGAGGTCAGCATTGCTGACAACAACGTTGTCACCGTCAAGGGTCCCAAGGGCACCCTGGTGGAGCAGTTCCACCCCAACATGACCATCACCCTGGCTGACGGCGTGGTGACGGTCACCCGTCCCAACGACCTGAAGGAGAACCGCTCCCTTCACGGCCTGACCCGCACCCTGATCCACAACATGATCGTGGGTGTCACCGAGGGCTACAAGAAGTCCCTGGACGTCAACGGCGTAGGTTACCGTGTGGCGCTGGAGGGCGGCAAGCTGGTGATGAACCTGGGCTTCTCTCACCAGGTGACCATGGAAGCCCCCGAGGGCATCACCATTGAGGTTCCCAACCAGAACCAGATCGTCATCTCCGGCTATGACAAGCAGCTGGTGGGCCAGTTTGCTGCCGAAGTCCGCGAGAAGCGTCCCCCCGAGCCCTACAAGGGCAAGGGTATTAAGTACTCTGACGAGGTTATCCGCCGCAAGGTTGGTAAGACCGGTGCTAAGAAGTAATTAAGGAGGTGTGCCGATTATGATTAACAGACCCAACACTAAGGCTCAGCGCCTGCATCGTCATAAGCGCGTTCGTGGTAAGGTGTCCGGCACCTCCGAGCGTCCCCGTCTGAATGTGTTCCGCAGCGAGACCAACATCTATGCTCAGATCATCGACGACACCAAGGGTGTGACCCTGGTTTCTGCTTCTTCCCTGGAGAAGGGCTTTGAAGGCTCCGGCAGCAACTGCGAAGCTGCCAAGAAGGTGGGCGAGGCCATTGCCGAGCGCGCCCGTGCCAAGGGCATTGAGACCGTTGTGTTTGACCGTGGTGGCTATCTGTACCACGGCCGCGTGAAGGCTCTGGCCGAGGGCGCCCGTGAGGGCGGCCTGCAGTTCTAAGGGAGGAGGAAGAAAGTATGGCTCGTTTTGAGAAAGAACCCAAGGAGTACGTGGAGAAGGTTGTCTACCTGAACCGTGTCTCCAAGACCGTCAAGGGCGGCCGTGTGGCCAAGTTCTCCGCCCTGGTTGTGGTGGGCGACGAGAAGGGCAAGGTCGGCTACGGCCTGGGCAAGGCCGCTGAGGTGGCCGAGGCCATCCGCAAGGGCATCGAGGATGCCAAGAAGAACATGGTGACCGTGACCCTGTCCGGCACCACCATTCCCCACGAGGTCATCGGTGAGTTCGGCGCCGGCCGCGTGCTCCTCAAGCCCGCTTCCAAGGGTACCGGCATCATCGCCGGCGGCCCCGTGCGTGCTGTGATGGAGGCCGCTGGTGTGTCCGACATCCGTGCCAAGTGCCTGCGCACCAACAACCCCCAGAACGTGGTGGCTGCCACCATGGCTGGTCTGAAGGCGCTGCGCAGCCCCGCTGAAGTCGCTCGTATCCGCGGCAAGAGCGTGGAAGAAATCATCGGTTAAGGAGGCTCACGACTATGGCTAACATTGAGATCAAGCTCGTCAAGAGCCTGAACGGCCGTCTGGCCAAGCACAAGGCCACTGCCGAGGCTCTGGGCCTGCGTCACATCGGCGATGTGACCGTGCAGCCCGACAACGCTGCCACCCGCGGCAAGATTGCCGCCATCGGTTACCTGCTCCAGGTCACCGAGAACGCCTAAGGAGGTGCCCGATATGAATCTGCATACTCTCTCTCCCGCCGCTGGCTCCACTCAGGTGGGCAAGCGCAAGGGCCGCGGCCCCGGCTCCGGCAACGGCAAGACTGCCGGCCGTGGTCACAAGGGTCAGTGGGCTCGTTCCGGCGGCGGTGTCCGTCCCGGCTTCGAGGGCGGCCAGATGCCTCTGGTGCGCCGTCTGCCCAAGCGCGGCTTCAACAACATCTTTGCCAAGCGTCTGGAGACCATCAACGTCTCCGCTCTGAACAAGTTTGAGGATGGCGCCACCGTCAACGTCTGCGACCTGCTGGAACAGGGCATCCTCTCCAAGTGTGAGTACGGCGTTAAGGTGCTGGGCAACGGCGAGATCACCAAGAAGCTCACCGTGCGTGCTTCCGCTTTCTCCGCCTCCGCGAAAGAGAAGATCGAAAAGGCAGGCGGTACAGCGGAGGTGATCTGAGATGATTCAGACCATCCGTAGTGCCTGGAAGGTGCAAGAGCTGCGCAACAAGCTGCTGTTTACCGTCTTTGCTCTGCTGATTTTCCGGGTTGGCTCCGCCATTCCCGTCCCCTTCATTGACGCTCAGACCCTGAGCAGTTATATCAACTCCCAGTCTCTGAGCATCTTCAGTCTGCTCAACGTCATGAGCGGCGACGCCTTTGCACAGGCCACCGTCTTTGCTCTGTCCATCCAGCCCTACATCAACAGCTCCATCATCATCCAGCTGTTGACCATCGCCATCCCCGCTCTGGAGAAGATGGCCAAGGACGAGGGCGAGGAGGGCAAGAAGAAGATCGCCGCCATCACCCGCTATGCCACTGTGGCCATTGCCCTGCTTCAGGCCTTTGGCTACTACACCCTCATCAAGGCCAACAACCTGGTGGCTGTTGAGGGAATCTGGCCCGCCTTTGTCATCATCTTTGCCTTTACTGCCGGCTCCGCCTTCCTGATGTGGCTGGGCGAGCAGATCACCGAGTTCGGTGTGGGCAACGGTATTTCCATCATCCTGTTCGGCGGCATCATTGCCCGCGGCCCCAACATGGTATACAGCATGATCATGGGCGTCCGGGTGTGGATGACCGGCGCGGACAGCTCCACTTATTCCTCTCTGCACCCCGCCTTTATCCCCCTGATCCTGGTGGGTATGCTGCTGCTGGTGGTGTTCATCGTGTTCATCACCAACTCCGAGCGCCGGGTGCCGGTGCAGTACGCCAAGCGGGTGGTGGGCCGCAAGATGTACGGCGGTCAGTCCAGCCATATTCCCATCAAGGTGAATATGTCCGGCGTCATGCCCATCATCTTTGCTCAAGCCATCGCCTCCATCCCCGCCACCATCGGTATGTTTGTGCCCTCTGCGCAGGTGGATGGTTCCGGCTGGAACACCTTCCTGAAGGTGTTTGACTCCAACGGCATCATTTACTGCGTGGTGTACTTCCTGCTGATCATCCTCTTCAGCTACTTCTACAACACCATCCAGTTCAACCCCGTGGAGATCTCCAACAACCTGAAGAAGAACGGCGGCTTCGTGCCCGGGTTCCGTCCCGGCAAGCCCACCGCCGACTTCCTGGCCAAGGTCATCAACCGCCTGACCATGTTTGGCGCCATCTACCTGGCTGTGGTGGCTCTGCTGCCCGCCATTACCGGCAACATCATGCAGGCCTTCGGCAGCACTGCCGGCCGCGGTCTGGCCATCGGCGGTACTTCCATCATCATCGTGGTGGGTGTCGCTCTGGAGACGGTGAAGGCCCTGGAGGCCCAGCTGATGATGCGCCACTACAAGGGCTTCCTTGAGTAATTGGAGAAGGTGAACAAGATGAAGCTGATTATGCTGGGCGCCCCCGGTGCCGGCAAGGGAACTCAGGCCGCCATCTTGAGCGAGAAGCTGGGGATCCCCACCATTTCCACTGGTAACATCCTGCGCTCTGCCGTGAAGAACGGCACTCCCGTGGGATTGCAGGCCAAGAGCTACATGGATGCCGGGAAACTGGTCCCCGACCAGGTCATCATCGACATCGTAGCCGAGCGCTTGGCCCAAGACGACTGCTCCAAGGGCTACATTCTGGACGGCGTGCCCCGCACCATCGCCCAGGCGGAGGCCCTGGAGAAGGCCGGCGTGGTGTTCGACCACGTTTTGTCCATTGAGATCTCCGACGAGGAGATCAAGCAGCGCATGAGCGGCCGCCGCTTCTGCGCCTCCTGCGGCGCCACCTACCACGTGGTCAACGCACCTTCCAAGGTGGAGGGCGTGTGCGACAAGTGCGGCGGCGTGCTGGAGCTGCGGGACGACGACAAGCCCGAGACCGTCCAGCACCGCCTGGAGGTCTACCATGCCGAGACCGAGCCTCTCAAGGCCTTCTATGCCGAGCGGAATCTCCTCTGCTCTGTGGACAATCAGTCCACCATTGAGGCCACCACAGAGGTCATCGAGAAAGCTCTGGGGATCTAACCATGGAGCTGATTACGCTCAAGTCGTCCAGAGAGCTGGACGCAATGCGCAAGGCAGGCCGCATCGCCGCCCAGGCCAGAGCACTGGCCGGGCGCATGGTGGCCCCCGGCGTGACGACCCTAGACATTGATACCGCGGTACGCAAGTTCATCGAGAGCCAGGGAGCGAAGCCTTCCTTCCTGGGCTATGCCGGGTTTAGCGGCTCGGCGTGCATCTCGGTCAACCAGGTGGTCATCCACGGCATCCCCTCCAAAAAGGTGGTGCTCCACGAGGGTGACATTGTCAGCGTAGACGTGGGTGCCTGCATCGATGGTTTTCACGGCGACTGTGCCGCTACCTTCCCCTGCGGGGCGATCTCCGACGAGGCCAAGCGGCTCATCGAGGTCACCCAGCAGAGCTTCTGGGAGGGCATGAAGTTCGCCAAGGTGGGTCAACGGGTGTCCGACATCTCCCATGCGGTTCAGAAGTATGTGGAGAGCTACGGCTATTCGGTCGTGCGGGACTTCGTTGGCCACGGTGTGGGCGCGAAACTCCACGAGGCCCCCGAGGTGCCCAACTACGGCCCCGCCGGCCACGGCCCCCGGCTCCTGCCCGGCATGACCATTGCCGTGGAGCCCATGGTGTGCGCCGGAGACTGGCAGGTAAAGGTGCTGAAGGATGGCTGGACCACCGTGACGGTGGACGGCTCTCTGGCGGCCCATTACGAAAACACCGTACTCATCACCGACGGAGAGGTTGAAATTCTCACCCAGTGCGGAGAGATGTGACATGAGTTTCCAACCAGCCCAAATCGTGCGCTCCCGCGCCGGCCATGACAGGGATCAGCTGTTCCTGGTTGTGGCCGTGGACGGCAGCTATGTGCTGCTGGCTGACGGGAAGCGGCGTCGGCTGGAACATCCCAAGCGCAAGAACGTCAAGCACATTCAAGCGGTGGGAGAGTTCCGCCACCCAACCATCGAAAAAGTCCGGGCCGGCCAGAAGATAGGCAACCGCGCGCTGCGGGCAGCCCTGGCGGCCATCCGGGACGAAATGGAGGTATGAAGCTTTGGCGAAGGACGATATGATCGAGCTGGAGGGCGTCGTCACCGAGGCCCTGCCCAATACAACCTTTAATGTGGACATCGGGAACGGACACATCATCCTGGCCCACATTTCCGGCAAGCTGCGCATGAACTTCATCCGCATCCTGCCCGGCGACAAGGTCACCGTACAGATGTCGCCCTACGACCTGACCAGGGGTCGCATTACCTGGAGAAGTAAGTAAAAACACGACCGGGAAGGGCCGGGGCCTTGCCTCCGCCCGACTCGGGGCCATCAGGCATTTACAGGAGGTTACCGATATGAAAGTAAGACCGTCTGTCAAGCCCATGTGCGAGAAGTGCAAGATCATCAAGCGCAAGGGCAAAGTTATGGTCATTTGTGAAAACCCCAAGCACAAGCAGAGACAAGGTTAAAGGAGGGGCAAGAAGAATATGGCACGTATTGCAGGTATTGATCTGCCTAAGGAGAAGCGAGTCGAGATCGGACTCACCTATATCTACGGCATTGGCCGCACCAGCGCCAACAAGATTTTGGAGAAGGCCGGCATCAACCCCGACACCCGCGTGAAGGACCTCACCGACGCCGACGAGGCCAAGCTGCGTGAGATCATCGGCCACGAGTATGTGGTGGAGGGCGATCTGCGCCGGAATGTGGCGATGGACATCAAGCGTCTGACCGAGATCGGCTGCTACCGCGGCGTCCGTCACCGCAAGGGCTTGCCCGTCCGTGGCCAGCGTTCCAAGACCAACGCGCGCACCCGCAAGGGTCCCAAGCGCACCGTGGCCAACAAGAAGAAGTAAGGAGGGATAAGACACATGGCTACTGCTAAGAAAGTGATCAAGCGCCGTCGTGAGCGCAAGAACGTGGAGAAGGGTCAGGTGCACATCCGTTCCTCCTTCAACAACACCATGGTTACTGTGACCGATATGCAGGGCAACGCCCTGTCCTGGGCTTCCTCCGGCGAGATGGGCTTCCGTGGTTCCCGGAAGTCCACCCCCTTCGCCGCCCAGACCGCTGCTGAGACTGCCGCCAACGCTGCCATCGAGCAGTGCGGCCTCAAGAGCGTTGAGGTGTACGTGAAGGGTCCCGGCCAGGGCCGTGAGGCCGCCATCCGGGCTCTGCAGGCCGTGGGCCTGGAAGTCACCCTCATCAAGGACGTGACTCCCGTTCCCCACAACGGCTGCCGTCCCCCCAAGCGCCGCCGCGTGTAATCTGGAAGGAGGAAAAGCAATATGGCTAAGAATATGCAGCCCTATCTGAAGCGTTGCAGAACCCTGGGCATTTCTCCCGCTGTCATGGGCGTGAACAAGGAGTCCAACCGGAATCCCGGCCCCCAGCGTCGGAGCAAGAAGAGCGAGTATGCTCTGCAGCTGACCGAGAAGCAGAAGGTAAAGTTCATCTACGGCGTGCTGGAGAAGCAGTTCCGCTCCTACTATGAGAAGGCCGCCCGCATGAAGGGCAACACCGGCGACGAGCTGATGACCCTGCTGGAGCGCCGTCTGGACAACGTGGTGTACCGTCTGGGCCTGGCCAACACCCGCCGCGAGGCCCGTCAGCTGGTCAACCACGGCCATTTCACCGTCAACGGCAAGCGGGTGAACATCCCCTCCTACCTGGTGAAGGTGGGCGAGGAGATCGCCGTTTGTGAGAAGAGCCGTTCCTCCGCCAAGTTCAAGAAGCTGGTGGAGGAGGACAAGTTCGTGGCCGCTCCCGCCTGGCTGGAGAAGACCAAGAACGCTCCTCTCCAGGGCAAGGTCGTGGCCATGCCCACCCGCGAGGACATCGACTTCGATGTGGCTGTCAACCTGATCGTGGAGTTGTACTCCAAGTAATCGTCACCCTCAAGCAGTTCGCAACCGTTTTTGGAAGCTACGCCACAGTAAAAGGAGGGTATTCACGATATGGTAGAAATTCAGAAGCCGCGCATTGAGTGCATTGAGAACATGGGTGAGGAGTCCTACGGCAAGTACGTCGTAGAGCCTCTGGAGCGGGGCTACGGCACCACCATTGGCAACTCCCTGCGCCGCATTCTTCTCTCCTCTCTGCCCGGCACCGCAGTGACCACGGTGAAAATCGCCGGCGTCCAGCACGAGTTCTCCACCATCCCCGGGGTGAAGGAGGACGTGACCCAGATCGTTCTGAACATCAAGGGCATCATCGCCAAGCTGTACAGCGAAGGGGTCAAAACCGTCTATATCGAGGCCTCCGGCGAGGGGGTCGTGACGGCCGGTGACATCAAGGCCGACAGCGATGTGGAGATTCTCAACCCCGAGCACCACATCGCCACCCTGGGCCCTGACGCCACCCTGAACATGGAGCTGACCTTGTCTCAGGGCCGCGGCTACGTCACCGCGGACCGGAACAAGAACGCGCAGACGGTCATCGGCGTCATTCCTGTGGACTCTGTGTACACCCCCGTGCGCAAGGTCAACTACACCGTGGAGAACACCCGCGTGGGAGACGCCACCGACTATGACAAGCTGACCCTGGAGGTCTGGACCAACGGCACCATCTCCGCCCGGGACGCCGTGTCCCTGGGCGCCCGCATTCTGCTGGACCACTTTACCCTCTTCACCGATCTCTCTGAGACCATGGGCTCCAAGTCCACGGTGGTGGAGAAGGCCGAGACCCAGCGGGATAAGGTGCTGGAGCTGACCATCGAGGAGCTGGACCTGTCCGTCCGTTCCTTCAACTGCCTCAAGCGGGCCAACATCAACACCGTGGAGGACTTGATCTCCAAGACCGAGGACGAGATGATGAAGGTGCGCAACCTGGGCCGCAAGTCCCTGGAAGAGGTCATCAACAAGCTGGCCATGATGGGTCTCTCCCTGGCCAGTGAAGAGAACTAAGAAGTGCGAGCCTAGATGCATAGGCGAGCATGACAACATGGAAGTGCGAGGATAACCACACGGCTTTCCCCGTGTGGCTCCCACTCAGGCAGGGGGAGGGTATGTAACGTTCCGCCTCACCCACACCCAACGGTGTCCCCATTCCGGGGTGCCAGAACGAATTTATGTAAGATCTCGCAACGCGAGGTCGGAGGAGTGTTAAAAATGGCTCAGAACCGTAAACTGGGTAAGACCAGCGACCAGCGCCGCGCCATGCTGCGCGCCATGACCACCTACCTGTTGGAGAATGGTCAGATCAAGACCACCTACGCCCGCGCCAAGGAGGTCGCCCCCATTGCCGAGAAGATGATCACTCTGGCCAAGAAGAACAACCTGGCTGCTTACCGTCAGGTGCTCAGCTACGTCACCAAGGAAGACGTGGCCAAGAAGCTCTTCGACCAGATCGGCCCCAAGTATGCTGACCGCAATGGCGGCTATACCCGAGTGCTGAAGATGGGCCCCCGTCGCGGCGACGCCGCCGAGATGGCCATCATCCAGCTGGTGTAATGCAAAAAAGAAGTGCCTCAGAAGTTTTACTTCTGGGGCACTTCCTTTTTGAGTGAATAGGGAATAGAGAATAGTGAAGAGTGAAAAAGTGGGCTGGGAGTCTATACAAATTGCTCCCGTTGTGATACACTCACCATATATGGGGGACGACAGCAAGTGGAGCGTCCCCGGATGAAGAATGGAAAAGGGGGAGAAACCATGAAAAAGAGGAGCGTCCTGACAACCGTGGTGGCAGTGGGCGTGCTGGCCGGTGTGCTGTGCGGCTGCGGCAGTCTCAGCCTGAACCTGGGCGGCGGCGAGGCGGACCGGATGAAAAACTATGTCCAGGGCTACCTGGATCTGACCTACCTGGGGCAGGCCAATGACGACTATCTCCAGGAGATGGACCTGACCGAGGAGGAGGCCCAGGAGCGGTATGAGCAGGGCTTGCAGGTGGAGGTGGAGTTCTTTGAGAATGCCATTGGCATCTTCGACTATCCCACCGACGAGATCACCCAGCGCCTCACCGACCTGTACAAGGAGATTTACAGCCACAGCGACTACACCGTGGTGTCCGCCAACAAGATGGACAGCGGCAACTATGTGGTGGAGGTCACCGTCCGCCCCATTGACATCATGACCAACTTCACCTCCGACGATTTCCAGGAGATTTTTGAGCAGGTGATGGCGGATATGGGAGTCACCAGCCAGGAGCAGCTGGAGGCCATGAGTGAGGAGGACTACCAGAAGGCGGATAACCTGTATGCCGAGAAGGTGCTGGACCTGGTGGAGAGCCAGATGGCCAACATCGGCAACGGGGAGGAGGAGTCCTACACCGTGCAGATCACCGACGACGGGGACATCTGGACCCCCTCTCAGGACGACTTTGACGCCATTGACCTGGCCATCATTGATTACAGCAGCTTTGGTTACTGAGTAGGCAAAAACACAGCGCCGACGGAATTGAATACGCCGGCGCTGTGTTTTTGCGTGAAAACTTCCACAGCCTTAAAGATGGGTGTGGAAGTATTCCTCCAACACTTCCCACTCGGAGAAGGGCTCCCGCACCCCGCAGGTCTCGATGTATGTCTCGTGGCCCTTGCCCAACAGGGCCACCATGTCCCCGGGCTGGGCCAGATCCAAAGCCCGGAAAATGGCCGCTTTCCGGTCGTAGATCACCTCCCAGGGAATTTGACGGCCCAGTGCCTGGGTAATTTGGCGACAAATTCCCTCCACCGGCTCCCACCGGGGGTTGTCGGTGGTGACAATGGCGTAATCCGCCAGTTCCGCCGCCACCTGGGCCATATCCAGCCGCCGCATGGGGGGGCGGTTGCCCCCCGCCCCGAACACCACGATGATGTTCCCGTGGGGGTAACAGTGGAGGCAGCTCAAAATGGCCCGGAAGCTGGCGGCGTTGTGGGCATAGTCCACCACCGCCCGGACCCCCCGGTCATTGGGAAACACCTGGGCCCGGCCCGGGACCTTGGCCCCCTCCAGACCCCGGCGGATGGCCCCCTCCGGCAGCCCCAGCTGGCGGCACAGGGCCACGGCGGCCAGGGCGTCCTGAACGTGGTGGCGGCCGGGCAGGGGGATGGAGTAGGGCTCCTCCTCCCCAGCCAGGGTAAACCGGGTACACAGGGCGTCCGGGGTCTCCTCCGGGGCCACGCCTGCGGCCTGCACATCACAGCCGGGGGAAAAGCCAAAGGTGGCGGTGGGGGCATTGGGAGGCAGCTGGGCGGCCATTTGAGGCCATGCCATGTCCTCTCCGTTCCCCGAGGCCATGGCGCACTGGGAAAAGAAGGCGGCCTTACAGGCGGCGTACTCCGCGTAGTCGGCGTGCTCTCCCGGGCCGATGTGGTCGGGGGAGAGGTTGAGAAACACCCCTCCGGCAAAGGTCAGCCCCGCCAGACGGTGGTGCTTCATGGCCTGGGAGGACACCTCCATCACCACATGGGTGCACCCCTGGTCCGCCATGTCCCGGAGGAGCCGGTGGAGGAGCAGAGGCTCCGGGGTGGTGTTGGGGCAGTCCGCCCACTTTGCCTTGCCCACATAGGCCCCCATGGTGCCGATCATGCCGGTGGGATGCCCGGCGCAGAGGAGAATGTCCCGCACCATGTGGGCGGTGGTGGTCTTGCCCTTGGTGCCGGTGATGCCCATGAGGGTCAATCCTTTGGCGGGGTAGTCGTAGAAGGCGGCGGCCAGGTGGGCCAGGGCGGTGCGGGGGTCCTCCACCACAAAGAGGGGGACGGGACAGGGACGGGACACGGGGGAGACCACGGCGGCGGCCCCCTGAGCCACGGCCTGGTCTATGTACTGCACTCCATCGGTGTGGGTGCCGGGGATGGCTGCAAAGAGGGCCCCGGGGGTGACGGTGCGGGAGTCGCAGGTGAGGGTGGAAATGTCCACCTCGTCCTCACAGGTATGTCCAATGGCGGCCAACAACTGGGACAATTTCATGGGTCAACACCTCGAAACGAGAGATTTTGACCCAGTCTATGCAGGGTTGATGGGCGTGGTTCCCACGCTCAAAGATTGTTCTTCTAAACAGCCTGGTATCAGGCTTGCCAGCCAGGGTTTGCTCCGCAGGGTGACTTTCTCCCCGATGAGAAAGTCACCAAAGAATCGCCAAAGGCGGGGCCTTCCCCCGCCTTGTGGAATCCACCCCGCGGTACGGGGTGTGCCTGCGTCCTCCGCTTTTCGGCCCTGGACTGGTTCATGTCACATAGATGGCGTAGACATTCTGTGGGTCGTGCCTGCTCCTCTGTATGATGGTACTTCTATTCCCAGGACCTTACCCTGGTGAGCCGCTGTTCCCAGCTATCAGGGCCTGGCTCCCAGCGGCGGAAACGCCGCCGGAAGTAGGTCGTTCAGGTCTCTGCCAGGCCAAAAGCCTCCCTTGTGCAAAGGGAGGTGGCACGGCGTAAGCCGTGACGGAGGGATTGTTGGCACCTGGGTCCGTCAACCCCTCAGTCAGCCCTACGGGCTGCCAGCTCCCCTTACACAGGGGAGCCTTTGGGTATGGCAGAAACCTGGGCCCAGCGGAGCGTCCCCGGCTGGGGCGCTGGTTTTCGCCAGGGAAATGGTGAAAATCAAGACAAACAAAAAACCGGAGATGCAGACTGCTCTGCATCTCCGGTTCATGTTTGATTTATTTTCTCAGGGAGTGAGAATGGTGCCAGACACCCGCTGATGCAGCACATCCAGCAGCAGCACGTGCTCGCAGTGTCCGTCCAGGATGGACACCTCCCCCACCCCGGCCGCCAGGGCGTGGAGACAGCCCTGGACTTTGGGTACCATGCCCCCGGCAATGAGGCCGGCGTCCATAAGCTCCTTTGCCCGCTGGGCGTCCATGTGGGCCACGGCGGTCTTGGTGTTGTGGCTGTCAATGAGGATGCCTCCCACGTCGGTGAGAAACACCAGACGGTGGGCGTGGAGGGCCTCAGCGATGGCCTGGGCGGCGTCGTCGGCGTTGCAGTTGTACCCGGCCCCGTCCCCTCCGGCGATGGGGGAGATGACGGGGAGGAAGCCGGCGCCCAGCAGGGTCTCCAGCAGGCGGGTGTCCACCTGGGTGATGCGTCCCACCCGGCCCAGGGCGGGGTCCTTGCACTGGGCGGTAATGAGCCCGCCGTCCTTGCCGGAGATGCCCACGGCGGACACGTCCAGGCCGTGGAGGGCGGTGACAATGGCCTTGTTCACCTGGGCGGACAGGGCCATCTCCGCCACCCCCAGGGCGGCGTCGTCGGTGACCCGGTAGCCATTTTCAAAGTGGGTGGGCACCTGGAGCCGCTCCAGCAGGGCGGTGATGTTTTTCCCGCCCCCGTGGACCAGCACCACCCGCAGCCCCGCCATTTGGAGGGTGGCCACATCCTGGAGGATGGAGTCCACCGCCCCGTCGGGCCCCAGGGCGGAGCCGCCGTATTTCACCACCACGGTCTGGCCCGCCATCTCTTTCAGGGCGGGGAGGACGGAGGAGATGGAGCGCACCTTCTCCAGCCCGTCCAGGCCGTGGGTCACATCGTATTCCTGCAAAAAGGTCTTGGTGTAGTCCACATCCGACGGGGTGTCGATGTACTCCAGACCCCGCTTCTGCCGGGTCTCCGCCCCCTTGCCGGTGATGAGGATGACGGTGGGCTTGTCTCCACAGCCCAGGATGGCCTGGCGAATGGCCTCGCCCCGGTTGGGCTGGATCTCATAGGGGCAGCCCTGGGCGGCCACATACCGGGCAATCTCGTTGCAGATGGACACGGTGTCCTCTTCGCCCGAGTCCTCCTCGGTGAGTACCACCAGGTCGGAGTATTTCCCCGACACCTCCCCCAGGTCCTGCCGGCGGTCCAGGGCCTTTTTGCCGGGACAGCCGAACACGGTGACAATGCGTTTTCCCGGATATTCTTTCAGCACCGACTGGAACAGGGTCTCAAAGCTCATGCGGTTGTGGGCGTAGTCCACAATGGCGGTAATGTGGTCGTTGGCGTTGGTGTACACCTCCATGCGCCCCGGCACCCGGGCCTTCATCAGCCCCACATAGATGCACTGCTGGGGGATGCCCAGGGCGTGGCACACGGCAATGGCGGCCAGGGCGTTTTCCGTGTTAAAGAGGCCCGGCATGGTCAGCTGGAACTCCCGGGACTGGCCCCCGGCGATGGTGACCCGGAAGATGATGTCGTTGCCCCGCTTGCGGATGTGGGAGCCGTACACGTCCGCCTTGGGGTTGGTGCGGGAGAAGGTGACCACCCGGCGGCAGTCCCGGCGGGCGGCCTCCTCCACCCGATCGGCGTGGTCGCAGTCCAGGTTGATGCAGGACACCTCCGCCTGGGCGAAGATCTTCAGCTTGGACTGGAAGTAGTCCTCAAAGTCGGGGTGCTCAATGGGGGAGATGTGGTCGGTGCCGATGTTCAAAAAGCAGGCGGCGGCAAACCGGGTGCCCAGGGTGCGGTGGTATTTGAGGGCCTGGGAGGACACCTCCATGGTCAAGTAGCCCAGCCCGGAGCAGAGTGCGTTGGCAAAGTGCTTTTGCAGTTCCAGGGGCTCGGGGGTGGTGAGGTGGGACTCAAACTCCTCCACCCCGTCGTAGGTGTCAATGGAGGAGATGACCCCGCAGCGCACCCCGCGGCTGGACAGGTATTCGTCCAGAATGTACTTGAGATAATAGGTGGTGGAGGACTTGCCCTTGGTGCCGGTGATGCCGATGACGTTCAGCAGCCGGGAGGGGTCGTTGTAGTACAGAACGGCAAAGGGGGCGATGACCTGGCGCATATCGGTGACCTGGATGCAGGGCAGGTCCACCTCCGGGTAGGGGGTCTGGCTGACATAGGCAAAGGCGCCCCGGTCAGCGGCCTGTTGCAGGTATTCGGGGCGGAAGTGGGCGCCCTTACACAAAAAGAGGGTGCCGGGGACGACATTCTTGGAGTCGTAGGACACCAGCTCCACCGTCCTGGACAAGTCCAGCCCGGCGGGCAGGGGAGCGGCCAGGAGGTTTTTGGTGGTGAGGAGATGACAGTAGTCATCCAGGCGGTACATGGTCAAATTCATGGTAGACACCTCAATTTAGAGTTGAAATGTGCAGGTATCAAGGAAGCGAGATGACAATCCCTCAGTCTGCCCTACGGGCAGCCAGCCCCCTTTACACAAGGGGGCCAAAGGGCAGCGCCAGTGGAAAGCCTCCCTTGTGCAAAGGGAGGTGGCACGGCCGCTGAGGCCGTGACGGAGGGATTGACGGTGCCCCGGGTTGTCGTCGCCTTTTTTCGCTCAGATGGTGCGCAGCTGGTAGCCGCAGCGGGTGACGGCGGTCTCCGCCAGCACCTCCATGGCATCCACATAGAAGGGGGGCAGGTTGTGGTAGGTGCGGAACACGGACAGCTCGGTGCAGGCCAGAATGCCGCAGTCACAGCCCAGCTTGCGGATGGCCTTGTCAATGGCGGCAAACTTCTCCCGGCTGCCCCGCTCTCCCTGCTTGATCTCGTCGTAGATGATGGACATCACCAGCTTCTGGGTGTCCGGGTCGGGGGCCACGGCCTCCAGGCCCTGCTGGGCGCAGGCGGCCTGGTACAGCCCGGACCGGATGGTGCCGTCGGTGGCCAGAATGGCGGGACGGCGGCGGCCCTGGGCGGCAATGGCGGCGGCGGTGGAGCGGATCATGTGGAGGATGGGAATGTGGATGTCCCCCTGGAGCCGATCCACAAAGTAGTGGGAGGTGTTGCAGGGGATGGCAATGGCGGTGCAGCCGCAGCGCTCCAGCAGCCGGGCGTCCCCCAGCAGCCGCCCGTACAGCTCCTCGGTGTGGCCGGAGAGGATGGCGGTGGTGCGGTCGGGCATTTTGGTGTCGGACAAAATGAGGGTGGGCAGGTGCTCCTGGTCACAGCTGGCCTCGGTGCGGTCCAGCACATATTGGTAAAAGACCTGGGTGGCCTGGGGGCCCATGCCCCCCAAAATGCCCAGCTTTTGTTCAGTCATAGTGTGAAATCTCCCTTAGTTCTGGGGCTTTTTGCAGTACTTGCGGAAGCGGACCATGTTGCCGATGTGGTTTTTCCAGATGCGCCACACCCGGCCCGGGGTGTAGTCGGGGCGGTACTCCATGGAGTGGTGGTCTGCCCCGGCCCGGATGAGGGCCTTCATCTGGGGGTGGTAGTTTTTGGGGATGAACTCATAGGCCAGGCGGCGGGGGATCATCCGCCACAGGCTCTGATTTTTCACCACCGTCAGGGGCAGGTCTTTGCCCTCCAACAGATCCCCAACCAGGTAGGTGGCGATGTTGTGCCCCGAGCCGGTGACATAGTAGTTGGAGCGGCCCTGGCGGCAGTTGATCTCAAAGGCCTTGTACTTGCCGTCCCGCTGGTCGTATTTGATGTCGAAGTTGGAGAAGCCCACATAGCCCAGGTCCTCCAGCATCCCCCGGATCTTGTCGCACAGCTCCTGCTGGTGCTCGGTGATGATGACGGCGTGGTTGCCGATGCCGTGGGGGGAGTGCTCCTCCAGCAGCACATGGCCCAGGCACATGAGCTTCACCTTGCCGTGCTGGTCGGAGTAGTTGGTCAGCACCCGCATATAGGTGTCGTCCCCGGGGATGAACTCCTGGAGGATCATTTTGCCCGGATACCCGGCGGCATACACCTCGTCCAGGGCGGAGAGGAGTTCCTCCCAGGTGTCGCACAGGTACACCTTCTTCAGCTCGGAGTGGCCAGTGGCCCAGTAGGCCACCCCGTCGGCGGGCTTGGCGATGTAGGGGGCCCCGAAGGGTGGAGCAAAGTCGTGGCCCATCTCCTGGTCGTAGACGAAGGTGGTGGGGTGGTCGATGCCGTACTGGTCGCACAGGGCGTAGAACTGCTCTTTGTCGGTGAGCCGGTCCAGCATTTCCCCCGAGATGTAGTTGCACTTGACGTTTTCGGGGAACCGGTCTTTCAGGTGGGCGGCCAGCTTCACATAGCTGTCTCCGCACCCCACCACCAGCACCGTCTTGGGGGAGACCTCCCGGGCCACGTCGGTGACATTTTTCAAAAAGGCGTCGGCGTCCTCATTGTCCAGGCAGGGGCGGTAGTCGATGATGGAGGAAAAAGCGCAGGGGAAGGTGGCGGCGAACTTGCCGAAGGCGATGCTTTTCACCCCGTAGGCCTCGTGGAAGGCCCGGGCCACACTGTATACGTTGATGTCCCCGCCAAAGAGGAGGGGCTGGAAGGAATGGGTTTCCATTTCAAAGAGAACTCCTTTATGTGTTGAATCTGAGGAGGGTCAACCCCTCAGTCAGCCTGACGGCTGACAGCTCCCCTTACACAGGGGAGCCTTAGGGCCACGCCGCACCCCAAGCCTCCCTTGTGGAAAGGGAGGTGGCCCGGCGAAAGCCGGGTCGGAGGGATTGACGGGAAAGATCTATCCTTTGGCTCTCTGCACCAGGAACACGCCCTGGATCTGGGAGAGCTTGTTGATGACGCCGTTGAGCTCATTGCGGTCCTTCACCGACAGCTCCAGGAAGATGATGGCGTAGCCGTCGGGCTGGGCCCGGGCGGAGAGGTTGTTCACCTTCACCTTCTGGGTGGACAGGGCCATGGCCACGTCCAGGGCCAGGCCGTCCCGGTCCTTGGCGGAGATCTCCAGGGAGGTGCGGTAGTTGATCTGATCGCTGTCCACCCAGGACACCGCCACCCAGCGGCCCGCCTCCTCCGGCTTGCGGCGCAGGGGGTCGGCGTTGGGGCAGTCCTTGCGGTGGATGGACACCCCATAGCCCCGGGTGATGAAGCCCACCACCGGGTCGCCGGGGACGGGGGTGCAGCATTTGGAGAATTTCACGGTGCAGTTGTCCAGCCCCTCCACCAGAATGCCGCTGGAGGAGTGGCGGGGCTTTTGCCCCGAGGGGGTGGAGACCTTGGCCGCGGCGGGGAAGATGGTCTCCCCCTTGCTCAGAGAGGTTTGCAGCGCCTTCTGCTCTGCCTTGTGCTGATCCTCCCGGCTCAGGCGCAGCAGCTCCTCCTTGATGCGGGCCACCGCCTTCTGGGCGGACATTCCGCCGTAGCCGATGGCGGCGTACACCTCGTCCAGGGAGCCGTAGCGCAGCCGGCGCAGCAGAGCGTCGGTGACCTCGGAGGAGGCGGTGACCTGGGCCATGGTCAGGCCCATATGCTTGAGCTCGGTTTCAAAGGCGGCCCGTCCGGTGACAATGTTCTCCTCCCGGCGCTCCTTTTTGAACCACTGGCGGATTTTGTTCCGGGCCTCGTTGGATTTGCAGATCTTCATCCAGTCCCGGCTGGGGCCCCGGGCGGCCTTGGAGGTGATGATCTCCACAATGTCTCCGTTTTTCAGGGGGGTGTCGTAGGTGACGATGCGCCCGTTGACCCGGGCCCCCGTCATGGAGTTGCCAACGGCGGAGTGGATGGAGTAGGCGAAGTCGATGGGGG
Source organism: Candidatus Enterenecus avicola (assembly GCA_018715985.1). Taxonomy (GTDB): domain Bacteria; phylum Bacillota; class Clostridia; order Oscillospirales; family Oscillospiraceae; genus Enterenecus; species Enterenecus avicola. The sequence continues at coordinate 8,815 of DVKO01000110.1, read as the reverse complement.
TGGCCCCGGCGGGCAGACTCTTCACGTCCCCATTGGGGGTGAACACGAACACCTCGTCGGCGAACATATCCACCTTCAGGGTGCTGACGAACTCCTCGGCGTCGGTGTCCTGCTGGCTCTCCAGCAGCTTGCGCACCCACTCAAACTCCTTCTCACTGCCCAGCTTGTCGTTGGCCAGGCCCTGCTTGTACTTCCAGTGGGCGGCCACGCCGTATTCGGCGGTCTGGTGCATCTCCCAGGTGCGGATCTGCACCTCAAAGGGGATGCCGTCCCGGCCGATGACGGTGGTGTGCAGGGACTGGTAGCCGTTGGGCTTGGGGGTGCCGATGTAGTCCTTGAACCGGCCCAGCACCGGGTTGTACATATCGTGGATGGAGCCCAGCACATTATAGCAGCTTGGAATGTCCGGGACAATGACGCGGAAGGCATATAAATCAAAAATTTCTTTGAAATTTTTGTTCTGAGTGTACATCTTCCGGTACAGGGAGTAGATGTGCTTGACCCGCCCGTACACCTTGCACTGGATGCCGTCGGCGGCCAGGCGCTGCTCCAGCTGCTGCTGGATGTTGGAGAAGAACTGGGCATTGCGGGTGGTGATGCTCTCCAGCTCCTTCTCCACCTCCTCGTACCCGATGGGGTCCAGATAGCGCAGGGAGATGTCCTCCAGCTCCCACTTGATGCGCTGCATACCAAGGCGGTGGGCGATGGGAGCGTAGATCTCCATGGTCTCCAGGGCCTTTTCCCGCTGCTTCTTCTCCGACTGGAACTGGAGGGTGCGCATATTGTGCAGCCGGTCGCACAGCTTGATGAGGATCACCCGCACGTCCTGGGCCATGGCCATGAACATCTTGCGCAGGTTCTCCATCTGCTCCTCCTCCTTGGAGGTGTACTGCATCCGGGTCAGCTTGGTGACCCCCTCCACCAGGTCTGCCACCGAGGCGCCGAAGAGCTTGGCGATCTCGTCGTGGGAGGCGTCGGTGTCCTCAATGCAGTCGTGGAGCAGAGCGGCGATGATGGAGTCCAGGTCCAGATCCAGCTCGTTGACAATCTCCGCCACCGCAATGGGGTGGGTGATGTAGGGCTCCCCACTCTTGCGCAGCTGGGGGCCGTGGTGGGCGTTGGCGTATTCAAAGGCGGAGCGCAGCCGGGCCACGTCGGCGTTGGGGTTGCGCTGGAGTACGTTGTGTTCCAGAGCCTGATAGCGTTTCTCAATGGATTCCATGGTAGTGCCTCCTTTCCCCCCACAAAGGGCGGGGGATGTGTGGGCTGCCCCACATACTCTCTCTCTTACTTAGTGTTCTCAAATATAGCCCAAATCATGCCGCAGCTGCCGCAGCATCCCGGCCTGCTCCAGATCCACCTTTTCCTGGGGACGGCACAGGCGTACGGTGGCCAGCTGGTGATCCACGGCCACCTCAATGAGCCCCCGCTCATCCATCACGTGGAGGCACACCAGGGTCTTGCCATAGGAGCAGTGGCCGGAAAAGCTGCGGGTGGCCTGACGGACCAGCTGATCCACAGGGGCCTGGGCGGGCCCGGCGGCGCACAGCTGCTCCAAGTACCGCCACAGATGGGCGAAGTCCCGGCGCTGGGGGAGCATCACCGACGCCTCCCAGGGGGAGAGGGCCTCCCCCGCCCGCAGGCGGTGGAACAGGGTGCGCTCCAGCTGGGAGCGGGTGGGGGCAGGGCGCAGATCGCACAGCTGAAGCTGTACCGAGCGCACCCCCCGAAACTGGTTGATCTGAAGGGAAAAGACCACGTCCAGCCGCTGGCCGTTTTCAATGCCGCACTGGGCGGTGTTGGCGGAGAAGAAGATGGCGTCCATCACCACACCGTCCCGGCGCAGCTTCAGCTTCAGGTGCCGTCCGCCGCCCACATCCGTGTGGGAGAGCACGCACACCGAGCGCAGCAGAAACACCGGCTTGGGGTTGCCCGACCCGAAGGGCTCCAGCAGGGACAGGGACTCCACATTCTGGGTGGACAGCAGGGTGCAGGTTTGGATCTCACAGTCCACATCCAGGGACGACTCCATGGGCTGGTGCCCGGCGTACTCCTCCACCAGCCCGGCCAGGGCGGCCCGCAGGGCGGGGATGTTGTCCCGGCGCACCGAGAACCCGGCGGCCAGCTCGTGGCCCCCGTACCCCTCCAGCAGGGGGGCGCACCGCTCCAGGGCGGCAAAGAGATTGAGGCCCCCAAAGGAGCGGCAGGAGCCCTTGCCCTTGTCCCCGTCCAGACTGATCATGAACGCGGGGCAGGCGTATTTTTCCGCCAGCCGGGAGGCCACAATGCCGATGACCCCCTGGTGCCAACCCTCCCCCGCCAGTACGATCACCGGGGCGGAGAGGGCGGGGGTGTGGGAGAGCAGCTGGTCGCAGTGCTGAAAAATTTCCAATTCGATGGCCTGACGCAGCCGGTTGAGCTGGCACAGCTGTTGGGCCAGCTCCACGCCCCGGGCCGGGTCCTGGGTGAGCAGCAGCTCCAGGGCCACCCCTGCCTGTTCCATGCGCCCGGCGGCGTTGATGCGGGGGGCCAGGCCGTAGCCCACCGTCACGGTGGAGGGGACCTCCCCCCGGGGACAGCCCGCCTCCCGCAGCAGGGCCTGGAGGCCGGGGCGGGACGTCTGGGCCAGCCGCTCCAGGCCCAGGTGGACCAGGGCCCGGTTTTCCCCCTGGAGGAGCATCACATCCGCCACCGTGCCGATGGCGGCCAGTTCCCCGTAGTCCTTCACCACCTGGTGGCGCTGGGCAGGGGGGGTCAGGGCCAGGGCCAGCTTCAAAGCCACCCCCACCCCGGCCAGGTCGGGGAAGGGGTAGGGGCAGTCGGCCCGGCGGGGGTCCACCACCGCCACCGCCCCGGGCAGGGTTTCCTTGCACTGGTGGTGGTCGGTGACCACCACATCCACCCCCAGGCTCTGGGCGTACTCCACCTCCCGCACGGCGGTGATGCCGCAGTCCACCGTGACGATCAGGGTCACCCCCTGGCCTGCCAGGGTGTCCACGGCGTGGTTGTTGAGACCGTACCCCTCTTCGGTGCGGTCGGGGATGTAGCTGACCACCTGCCCGCCCAGAGAGCGGAGAAACTGGGTGAGCAGACAGGTGGAGGTGATGCCGTCCACGTCATAGTCGCCGTAGACGGCCACCGTCTCTCCCTCCCGCAGGGCCTGGGAGATGCGGGCCACCGCCCGATCCATATCCCGCAGCAGGAAGGGGTCGTGGAGCAGGTCGGGGCCGTGGGCCAAAAAGGCCGAGGCCTGTTGGGTGGTGTCCACCCCCCGGGCGCAGAGGACGGCGGCGCACAAAGGGGGCAGCCCCGCCTGCTCCAGCTCCGTGCGCACCCCCGGCCTGCCGGGTGGACGGAGATTCCACCGATCATATTTCATATGGTTCATTCCTTAAGAAAAAATTATCTTCAATTATATCAAACTTATGGAAGTTTTTCAACATCTGCCCCGGGAGAACCGGGACGGGAATTTGAATAAATGGAACAAATGTTTGACATTGGCGGGCGGCCGTGGTAAAATGGGAAAAAAGGATGAAAAACCCGGGAAAGGAGCTGGGCGGAATGAGCAAACTCAGCCAAAAGCAACAGGAGATCTACGACTACATCTTGTCCTTTGCCCAGGAGAATGGGTACCCCCCCTCGGTGCGGGAGATCGCCCAGCACGTGGGGCTCAAGTCCCCCTCCACCGTCCACTTCCACCTCAAGGGCCTGCGGGAGGCGGGGCTCATCAGCCAGGCGGAGGGAAAGACCCGGGCCATCACCATCACCGACGGCTGCCACAACCGCCGGGACCAGGTGCCTGTGGTGGGCTCGGTGGCCGCCGGCAGCCCCATCTTGGCCGAGGAGTGCATCGAGGACTATCTGACCTTTGACACCGGCGGCCGGGTGGGGGAGCACTTTGCCCTGCGGGTGCGGGGGGAGTCCATGCTGGAGGCTGGCATCCTGCCCGGGGACCTTGTGGTGGTGCACCAGCAGCAGGAGGTCAAGAGCGGGGACATTGTGGTGGCCCTCTTTGACGACGAGGCCACGGTGAAGACCTTCCGGCGGGAAAACGGCCATGTGTGGCTCTACCCGGAGAACTCCAGCGGGGAGTACCAGCCCATTGACGGCGAGGGGTGCTCCATCCTGGGCCGGGTGGTGGCTGTGATTCGCCGCTATTAAATGAATAATGAAGAATGAAAAATGAAGAATGCAGGCCCTCAGGTCTCCGCCAGACCAAAAGCCTCCCTCTGGGAGGGAGGTGGCGCCGCCGTAGGCGGTGACGGAGGGAGCCTGTAATAGGCACCGAAGGGCACTGATGCAATGGGCGGAATGTGCCAGAGTGACCGGGAAGACTGGTGGAGATCTTTGCGTTGCGCTGACTTGTAGGTTCAGCCGCCCGCTTGCTCCCTCAGACTGCCCTTACGGGCAGCCAGCTCCCTCCCGGAGGGAGCCATTTTTCCAGTCCCCCAGGCCCCACCCCTTATAAAATCCGTGCCGCAGGCACACCATAGTTATTCATTATTCACTATTCATTCTTCATTAAATTGTTGTCCACGGACAAGTCCTGAAAGCCCCCCAAAAGGGGCTTTCTTTTTTTGCCTTCCCGTGATATGATACCTATAATCTAGCACGTTAAAGCGAGAGGGGTACTTATGAGAATTGTGGTGAAAATCGGCACCTCCACCCTGGCTCACCCCACCGGGCGGCTGAATATCCGCCACGTGGAGAGCCTGGTAAAGGTGCTGTCCGATCTGAAAAATGCAGGGCATGAGACCATTTTGGTCTCCTCCGGCGCCATTGGCATGGGGGTGGGCAAGCTGAATTTGCCCGGCAAGCCCCAGGATATGCCCACCAAGCAGGCCGCGGCCGCCGTGGGCCAGTGCGAGCTGATGTATACCTATGACCGGCTGTTTGCCATGTACAACCACACGGTGGCCCAGATCCTCCTGACCGGGGAGGACATCGACCACCCGGACCGGCGGCGCAACTTCCAGAACACCCTGGAGCGGCTGCTGGAGATGGGAGTGCTGCCCATCATCAATGAAAATGACACCGTGGCCACCGCTGAGATCAAGGTGGGGGACAACGACACCCTGGGGGCCATCGTGGCCTGCAGCGTGGGGGCGGATGTGCTGGTGCTGCTCAGCGACATCCGGGGCCTGTACACCGCAGACCCCCATAAAAACCCGGATGCCCAACTGATTGACAGGGTAGACCATATTTCCCCGGAAATAATGGCCCTGGCCGGAAGCCCGGGCAGCGCGCTGGGCACCGGCGGCATGGCCACCAAGCTGCAGGCCGCTGAGATGGTCATGGCCCAGGGGTGTGACATGGTCATTTCCCACGGGGAGCACCCGGAACTGCTGTATGATTTGGTAGAGGGCAAGCCGGTGGGAACCCGGTTTGTAGGACAAAAGCGGTAAGTAAGGAGGATCACTATGTTAGAGTATCGGTTTGACACCCAGCTGCTGGTGGAGGGCTGCAAGGCCAGCGAGGACCAGGTGGACGCCTACATCAAGGAGCATTTTGCAGGGGACTGCCTGCTGGTGGTGGGGGATGAAGAGGTGATGAAGCTGCATTTCCACACCAACGAGCCGTGGAAGGTGCTGGAGTACTGCGCCTCCCAGGGGGATATTTACGACATTGTGGTTGAGAACATGGAACGCCAGGAAAACGGCCTGCCGGGCTGAGAGGAGGAGACCGCTATGACCACCCAAGAATTGCTCCGCCGGGCCAAAGGGGCCAAAAAACAGGTGGCGGGGGCCGCCACGGAGGAGAAAAATCAGGCGCTGCTGTGTATGGCGGACCGTCTGGAGGCCCACATGGACGACATTCTGGCTGCCAATGCCCAGGATGTGGAGCGGGCGCAGGGGGTGATTGCCCCGGTGATGGTGGATCGGCTGCTGCTCAACCCGCAGCGCATCCGGGACATGGCTGCCGGGATGCGGGAGGTGGCCCAGCTGCCCGACCCGGTGGGACGGGTGCTGAGAAGGGAGGAGCGGCCCAACGGACTGGTGATTGAAAAGACCGCCAGCCCCATGGGGGTCATTGCCATCATCTATGAGAGCCGCCCCAACGTCACCTCGGACGCCGCCGCCCTGGCCCTGAAGGCGGGCTCCGCCTGTGTGCTGCGCTGCGGCAAGGAGGCCCACCAGTCCGCCGCCGCCATTGTGGCGGCGCTGCGGGAGGGACTGGCCCAGGCCGGGCTGCCTGCCGACGCTGTGGTGCTGGTGGAGGATACCACCCGGGCTTCCTCCACCGAACTGATGCAGGCCAACGGCCTGGTGGATCTGCTCATTCCCCGGGGCGGGGCGGGGCTCATCCGGGCCTGTGTGGAGCAGGCCACGGTGCCGGTCATTGAGACGGGCACCGGCATCTGTCACGTGTACGTGGACAAAGCCGCCGATCTGGACATGGCTTTGAACATCCTGGAAAACGCCAAGTGCTCCCGTCCCTCGGTGTGCAACGCCTGCGAGGTGTGCCTGGTGCACCAGGACGTGGCAGAGCGCTTTCTCCCCATGCTCCGCCGCCGTCTGGTGGAGGAGCAGAAGGAGCATCCGGTGCAGCTGCGGCTGGACCGGCGGGCGGCGGCCATCATCCCGGGCACGCCCGCAGGGGAGCGGGATTTTGACACGGAGTTTCTCGACTACATCCTGGCCGTTGGGGTGGTGGACAGCCTGGACGAGGCCATCGACCACATCAACACCCACTCCACCGGCCACAGTGAGGCCATCATCACGGCGGATGAAGCCGCCGCCCGGGCCTTCACCACCCAGGTGGACAGCTCGTCGGTGTACTGGAACGCCTCCACCCGCTTTACCGACGGCGGTCAGTTCGGGCTGGGGTGTGAGATGGGCATCTCCACCCAGCGCCTCCACGCCCGGGGGCCCATGGGGCTGGAGGAGCTGTGTACTTACAAGTACATCGTCCGGGGGACGGGGCAAATCCGGTAAGGGATTTGCTTTAGCCGAAGAAAAGGGGTTCGTTTTCTGTGCACGCAGCGCAAGCATGATCGCCCCTTTGCTCCGCAGGGTGACTTTCTGATGGGCAGAAAGTCACCAAAGACCCACCAAAGGGAGATCCCTTTGGAAACCCCATATTTTTATGTTTGTACCGGGTTGGGGCCCAAGTCGGCCCTGGGCCTGGTGGGGCTGGTTGGGTGGCTGGGCACATCTCTGGGCAATTTCTACTCCGCTGGCAGTTTCCGCTCCTTCCACCAGGGCCTCAGGTCTGGGGGAGCGGCCTCGCCCGGCCGCTGTCGGCCGGGGTGCGCCACAGGTAGGGCCGAAAACAAGAGAATGGCGCACCACCCCAGCAGCGACCAAAAAGAGAAGAGCCGCTTTTCCTCCTGGTATGGTGCTCGCCCTTCGGCCCGGCCTGGGAAGCAGCTCCTGACAGCCCAGGAAAGCGGGGTGGATTCCACAAGGAGGGGGAAGGCCCCTCCTTTGGCGATTCTTTCGTCTCTTTCTCATCGCTGAGAAAGAGACCCCAGCGGAGCGTTACCCGGCTGGCAGGACTGTGCCAGAGGCGCAGGAAAAGAACGGACTCCAGCCAACCGGCATAAAAGAAACAGGTGGAAGCAGAATTCAATCTGCTTCCACCTGTTTTTTGCGTCGTTGCGGTTCAATTCCCCAGCTGATCCACCACACCGGGCAGGGTGGAGGGGTCGCCCACCGCCAGCAGCACCGTGTTGCCAGCCCGGCGGATCACCGCGCTCTCCAGCCGGGGAATGGCGGCGGGGCCGTAGTCCTGATAGGTTTTCAGCTGGTTGTCCAGCCGCTTCTCACAGGCGGTCTCAGCGGCCTGGGCGGCCTCCTCATCCTGGAGAATGAGGATGGTCAGCTCGTCGGCGCTCACCGAGGCGTTGGAGGCCAGATAGCTCACCCCGCCCTCCACGGTGTCCCGGTCAATGCCGTAGAGCATGGCCGCAGTGTCCAGGTCGATCTCCGCCATCTCCCCGTTGAATACGCCGGAGTCCAGCAGCACCTGGGCGTCCTCCACGGTGTAGGCGGAGGGCTTGTGGTTGGCTGCAGGCTTGGAAGAGCAGCCCACCAGCCCCACCGCCAGCAGCCCGGCCAGGAGCAGAGCCAATTTACGTTTCATATTGATGCACTTCCTCTTATCTGTCTGGTGGTCATCCCTGCTTCCGGCTCTGGTCAAACCGCTGGAAGCTCATGGTGTGGCTGGCCATATAGTCCACCCAACGCCGGTAGGCGCCGGGGGTGAAGTGGACGCCGTCCGAGGCCAGATCTGCGGGCAGGGAGCCGTTTTCGTCCCGATAGGCGGCGCCGGTGTCCACCAATGCCACCTTGTATTGGGTGGCCAGCTCCACAATCACCTGGTTGAAGGCGGCCACATTGTCATTGTTGATGGAGGCGTCCAGCTTGTTTTTCTGGGCCGTCTCCTCGTTGACGGGGGGAAGGGTCTGCAAATAGATGACGGCGTTGGGCTGGATCTCAATGACCCGCTCCAACAGCTTGGACAGCCCGGAGCGGTAGCTCTCCACGGGGTAGCCCAGCTCGTTGATGCCCATCATGATGTACACGCTCTGATATTGTTTCTGGGCCAGCGCCCCCAGGATGGTGTAGTCCTGCCCGTCGATGTTCACCACCTTGTAGTCCTCGTTGTCCACCCGAAACACATTCATGCCCCGGGAGAAGAAAAAGTCCCCGTATTTCAGGCCGCTGAAGGCCTTGAGACCCTCGGTGCGGGAGTCGCCCAGAAACGCGGCGGTCTCAAACCAGCTGTCCTCCACCGGGTCGGACTCCTCCACATAGGCGCCGAACTGGTAGGGAGTGATGGGGCCCTGAGAGGGCTGGACCGTGGGGGTGGG
>DVKO01000109.1 GCA_018715985.1 Candidatus Enterenecus avicola | reverse complement strand
GCGCCGCCGTCCAGCTCGTCGGTCATCTCGCCCTCCCGGGCCTCCAGAGCCTTGTCCACCCCCATGGCGATGTCGGGGGACTGCTCGTCGATGTTGAGCACCACGCCGCAGGTGTCGCAGTCAAAGCCGTACTTGGCCCGGTCGTAGCCGATGTCTCGGATGACCTCCCGGGCGATTTTGGCGATGTCCACGTAGCAGGAGGTGGTGATCTCTCCCATGATGTGCACCAGGCCGGTGGACACGGTGGTCTCACAGGCCACCCGGGCCATGGGGTCCTGGGTGAGGATGGCGTCCAGAACGGCGTCGGAAATCTGGTCGCAGATTTTGTCGGGATGTCCCTCGGTGACAGACTCCGAGGTGAAGAAACGTCTTGCCATAAGTAACCTTCCTTTCGTCATACAGTAAAAAGCGCAAAAAAATCCGCCGGGCAAACCGGCGGATGGAGACAGCAGCGTCCTCATCTTGCGTGCGAGTGCAACACCCGTCTCCGCCGGATTTGGCACCTTGCACCTTGTGTGCAGGTTGCCGTGGCTTCATTGGGCCGATCCCTCCGCCACTCTCGATAAGGCAATCTTCTATTGCGGTAAACATTATATCCGGGCAGCCGCCCCTTGTCAATGGAAGAAACGGGGAAAATCACTTTTTGGGTCGAGGACGAAAGAGGAAGGACGCCACCAGGCCCAGGGTAATGGCCAGGGCAATGCCCCCGGCGGTGGCGGTGAGCCCGCCGGTGAGCACCCCCAGCCAGCCCTGTTCCTCCACCGCCTTGCGCACCCCCTGGGCCAGGGTGTGTCCAAACCCGGTGAGGGGGACGGTGGCCCCGGCGCCCGCCCAGTCCACCAGGGGTTGGTAGAGTCCCACACCGCTGAGGATGACCCCGGCCACCACATAGCACACCAGAATGCGGGCGGGGGTGAGGCTGGTCTTGTCCAGCAGCACCTGGCCGATGGCACAGAGAATGCCGCCCAGCAAAAAGGCGTTGAAGTATTCCATCAGGTTGTACCTCCTTCCAGCACAATGGCGTGGCAGATGCCGGGGATGGACTCCCCCTGCATGGTGGACACGGGGGAGAGCAGCGCCCCGGTGGGGCAGAACAGCACCCGCTTCCACCGCCCGGCCTGGAGGCCGGGAAGGACCATGGTGGTGAGCACGGCGGCGCTGCATCCGCAGCCAGAGCCGCCGCAGTGGACGTCCTGGGCCTCCCGCTCAAAGAGGATCAGGCCGCAGTCGTTGTAGTTGGACAGGGGACTGCCGTCCCGGGAGAAAAAGTCGGAGATGATCTGCCACCCCAGCTGACCCAGGTCCCCGGTGAGGATGAGGTCGTAGTCCTCCGGGCTGCGGCCGGTGTCAGAGAAGTGGGCCCGCAGGGTGTCGTAGGCGGCGGGAGCCATGGCAGCTCCCATGTTGGCGGGGTCCTTGATGCCCTTGTCCATGACCTTGCCCAAGGTCACCCCCGTGATCCGGGGGCCCTGACCGCCGGAGGCGGACAGGATCACCGCCCCGGCGGCGGTGGCGGTCCACTGGGCGGTGGGGGGCCGCTGACAGCCGTACTCCAGAGGGGTGCGGTATTGCCGCTCGGCGGAGCAGAAGTGGGAGGAGGTCATGGCGGCGGCGTAGGTGCCCCAGCCGCCGGAGAGGAGCAGACTGGCCACCGCCAGGCTCTCCCCCATGGTGGAGCAGGCCCCGTACAGCCCCAGGTAGGGCACCTGGGCCCACCGGGCGGCGAAGGCGGAGCTGATGCACTGGTTGAGCAGGTCCCCTGCCAGGAGGTAATCCAGCTGCTGGGGGGTGAGCTGGGCCCGCTTCAGGGCCGTCTCCAGGGCCAGCTGCTGCATGGTGGTCTCCGCCATCTCCCAGCTGGACTGCTGGAAGGTGTCGTCTTCGCAGGTATGGTCAAAAAAACGGCCCAGAGGGCCCTCCGACTCCTTGCGGCCTCCGGCGCTGCCGTAGCCCACCAGGACAGGAGGGTGGGAGAGGAGATAGGTTTGGGATGTGCGGGGCATGGACAGGACTCCTTTGAGATGGTGTCATACCCCTAGTATGTACCGCCCCAAGGAATTTATCACAAAAGCCGGACGGTGCTAGAAAAATTCACAAAGGGGTGGTATAATGCACACTGTTGACAAATGATTGGTAAAACCTATGGGAGGAGTCCTTTTATGTCGGAACAGACCAGATACATCGGTTACATCTGTCCCGTGTGCGGTAAGGCCGTGGTGGTGGAGCGCACCGCCTTTGCCCTGGCTGCCGGCGACCAGATCATCCCCTGCCCCTGCGGAAAGTCTCAGCTGGAGTTTCACCAGCAGGGGGAGCACTGTCAGGTGACGGTGCCCTGCCTTTTCTGCGCCAAGGATCACCACACGGTGTGCGCCACCCGGGCCATGATGGGGGAGAAGCTGTTGGTGCTCTCCTGCTCCGCCTCGGGGCTGGGCTGCTGCTTCATCGGGGAAGAGGAGGCGGTGTTTGCCGAGATGGAAAAGCTGGAGCGAGCGGTGGACAAGCTGCGCCTGGACGACCAGGAGGAGACCCGTGGCACCTTCCTGGACGAGATTGTCATGGGAGAGGTGCTGGCGGAGCTCAAGGACATAGCGAGCCGGGGCGGGATTTCCTGCGGCTGCGGCTGTGACCAATATGGCATCAAGGTGGGGTATTCCTCCGTGGATGTGGTGTGTGCGGGATGCGGCGCCACCCTGCGCCTGCCGGCGGCCACCCTGGACGACGTGGACGAGATCTGCGCCCGTTATACCCTCACTATCCCTGGAAAGAAGGAAGAAGCATGAGCACCATTTGTGAGACCACCTTCCGGGTGGATTCCCGGGACGTGGATATGTTCAACCAGTGCCGCCCCTCGGCGCTGCTGGGTTATTTGCAGGAGGCGGCCACCCAGGCGGCCATCCAGCTGGGGGCCTCGGGGCCTGAGATTTTGGAGAAGTACAACTGCCTGTGGATGGTGTCCCGCAACTGGGTGGAGCTGGATGCCCCCCTGCGTTGGAACGAAGAAGTGACCATCCAGACCTGGCACCGGGGCGGCAGCGGGGTGGCCACCTACCGGGACTTTGACATTTTCCGGGACGGGGTGCGCATCGGTCAGGGGGTATCCCAGTGGGTGATGGTGGATGCCGACACCCACAAGCTGTACCGCCTGCGGGATGTGGTGGAGTTCCAGGGCACCGACGGCGGGGAGCGCAAGAAGACCATGAAGCTCCACCGGGTGCCCATGCCCCAAACCTTCCAGGAGACGGGGCACCGCTACCTGGGCTACTCGGACACCGACATCAACGGCCACATCAACAACATCCACTACGCTGACTTTGCCTGTGATGCCCTCCACCTGGAGCGGCACGGCCAGGGCAAATTCGTCCGGGAGTTTCAGATCTCCTACATCGGCGAGTGCAAGGCCGGTGAGGAGCTGGCCATGGAGACGGCGGTGGAAGGGGAGCACCTCTACGCCCGCGGTGTGGGAGCAGAGGGGGATTCCCGGTTCGAATACGCCATGACGTTGGCGGATTTCACGTGACATCTCAAGATCAATGAGGAAATATTGCGCATGAATGGAAGAAAGAAACAGGGGGCTGACCTCCACCAGGCACAGCCCCAGCCCGTGGAACGCTGTTTTCCCAATCCCCAGGAGGGGCTGAGCAACGAACAGGTGGCCCATCTTGCAGCTGCGGGGTGGAGCAACGCCGTGGAGGAGACCAATCGGAAGAGCACCGGGGAGATCGTCCGGGAGAACACCCTGACCTTCTTCAACCTGGTGTTTGTGGTGCTGGCCGGGCTGCTGGTGCTGGCAGGCAGCTTCCGGGATATGTTCTTTTTGCTCATTGCCGCCATCAACTCCCTCATCGGCATCGTCCAGCAGCTGCGCTCCCGGGCCACCCTGAGCAAACTGGCTCTGGTGGCCCAGGCCCGGGTGAAGGTGGTGCGGGGCGGACAGCTGGGCACCGTGCCGGTGGACAAGCTGGTGCGGGAGGACATCGTGGAGCTGGGGGCCGGGGACCAGATCCCCGCCGACGGCCCGGTGATGGCGGGGCAGGTGACGGTGAATGAGGCACTCATCACCGGCGAGGCCGACCCCATTGTGAAAAACCCGGGGGATGACCTGCTCTCAGGCAGCTTTGTCATCTCCGGCCGGTGCCGGGCCAGAATGGACCATGTGGGGGCGGCCAGCTACGCCGCCCGACTGGCCCACGAGGCCAGGGCGGACCGGGGGGTGGGCCAGTCGGAGATGATGAAGTCTCTGGACCGGCTCATCCACGTCATCGGCTTTGCCCTGATCCCCATGGGCATTGCCCTGTTCTGCAACGAATTTTTTGTCCAGGAGCAGAGTTTTTCCACCGCCATCACCTCTATGGTGGCCGCCCTCATCGGCATGATTCCCGAGGGGCTGTATCTGCTCACCAGTGTGGCCCTGGCGGTGTCGGTGATGCGGCTGGCCCGGCGCAAGACCCTGGTGCACCAGATGAGCGCCATTGAGACCCTGGCCCGGGTGGACGTGCTGTGCGTGGACAAGACGGGCACCGTCACCATGCCCGAGATGTCGGTGCAGGAGCTGGTGTGTCTGGACCAGCAGGCCTTTCCCGCTCCCCAGGTGGAGCAGGTGCTGGGGGCCTACTACCAGGTGATGGACGCCGACAACGACACCGCCCGGGCGCTGGCCAGCCGGTTCCAGTCGGAGACCCGATGGCCGGTCCAGGAGGTCATTCCCTTCACCTCTGCCAACAAGTGGTCGGCGGTGGTGTTCCAAGGCCGGGGCGCCTATGTGGTGGGGGCTCCGGAGTTTATCCTCAAGGAGGATTATAAGGCCATTGAAGACCAGGTGGCCCCCTATCAGCAGGCGGGCTGCCGGGTGCTGCTGCTGGCCCAGTGCGACACCCCGCCCAGCCAGGAGCAGGGGCTGCGGGGAATTGTGATCCCCGTGGCTCTGGTGGTGGTGGCCAACCCCATCCGCCCCGAGGCTCCCGAGACCTTCCGCTACTTTGCCAAGTACGGGGTGCAGGTGAAGGTGATCTCCGGGGACAACCCCCAGACCGTCTCCCGGGTAGCCCAACAGGCGGGCATTGCCGGCGCGGAGCGCTTTGTGGACGCCGCCACCCTGAAAGAGCCGGGAGACTATGCCCGGGCGGTGGAGGAGTACACCGTCTTTGGCCGGGTGACCCCGGATCAGAAGCGCAAGCTGGTGAAGGCTCTGCAAAAAGCGGGCCACACCGTGGCCATGACGGGGGACGGTGTCAACGACGTGCTGGCCCTGAAAGACGCCGACTGCGGCATTGCCATGGCCTCGGGGGCCGAGGCCGCCTGCCAGGTGGCGGAGCTGGTGCTGCTGGACTCGGACTTCTCCGCCATGCCCCGGGTGGTGGAGGAGGGCCGACGGGTCATCAACAACATCCAGCGGGCTGCGGCCCTCTACCTGGTGAAGAACATCATGTCGGTGTTCCTGGCCCTCATCACCCTCTTTGCCGGGTTCCCGTACCCCTTTGTGCCCATCCAGCTCACCCTCATCAGCGCCCTGACCATCGGCATTCCCTCCTTTGTGCTGGCCCTGGAGCCCAACCATGAGTTGGTGCGGGGACGGTTCATGCACAATGTGCTCCGCCGGGCTCTCCCCGGCGGCCTGACCAACATCGTGCTCATTGTGGGCCTGGAGCTGTTCACCTACGCCTTTACCTTCCAGCGGGCCACCCTGTCCACCCTGTCCACCGTCACCATCGGGGCGGTGGGACTGCTGGTCATCTACTATGTGGCCCGGCCGTTGGACAAAAAGCGGTGGGCCCTGCTGGGGTGCATGACGGTGATGATGGTGATTGCGGTGCTGAAATTCGGATCCATCTTCGAGCTCACTGCCCTGGACCTCCAGTCCGCCCTGGTCATCACCGTGTTCCTTCTGCTCACCCCCTCGGTGATCTACGCCTTTGAGACCGCCTTTGAGGTGGGAAGCCGCATTCTGACCCGGCTGAAAAAACGCAGGAGCGGCAGGCATTTGCCGGCCAATCGCTGAAAAAATCACCTCTGAGCTACCGCTCAGAGGTGATTTTTTCAGCCCAAAAGTCGGGCCAGTTCTTCAAAGCTGCGGGCGATGTGGGTGGCTCCCGCCTGCTGGAGCTCCTCCAGGCTTCCGTAGCCGAAGGTGACGCCGATGGAGTTCAGGCCATTTTCCCGGGCGCCCTGGATGTCGTGGAGCCGGTCGCCTACCATGACACACGCCCCCTTGTCCGGGCCGGTGTGGCCCAGGCGGTGGAACACCTCGGCGATGACCTCACCCTTTTTGGTGCGCGTCCCGTCCAGACAGCTGCCCACAATGTGGTCAAAGCAGCCGTCAATGTGGAAGTGCTCCAAAATCTGACGGGCAAACACCTCCGGCTTGGAGGTGGCCAGACACACCGTCTTGCCCTGGGCCTTCAGTTGGGCCAGCAGGGGCTGGGTGCCGGAAAACACTTTGTTTTCAAAAATGCCCTTCTGGGAGAAGTATTCCCGGTATTTCTCCACCGCCTTCTGGGCGGTGGGCAGGTCAAAGTGGTAGAACTCCAGGAAGGAGTCGATGAGGGGCGGGCCGATGAAGGGGGTGAGCCGGTCCGGGTCGGCGTGAATGCCGAAGGAGGCCAGGGCATAGGCCACGGAGTTGGTGATGCCCTCTTTGGGATCGGTGAGCGTCCCATCCAGGTCAAAGAAAATGTGGGTGTACATAACGCGGCTCCTCTTTTGCATGAGATGGAGATATTATAGCGGAAGTTGGGGAAATGGGCAACCATGGGGGACGAAAAAGATGGGGAAGCTGCACCACGGAGCGGGCCGTTTCCAGTACGACGGCTGGTCCATCCGACTTTAGGCCGAAGCCGGGGAGTGGGCGGGGGGGGGTGCCCTTGACGGGAGGAGACAATCCGAGTAGAATGGTTTGGCATCATTCTCCAAGGGGAGAATGGGAGAAGAGAAAAAGGAAGTATGTCAACATGAAACAACGAGAGAGTTTTTCCTCCCGGCTGGGCTTTTTGCTCATATCCGCCGGGTGCGCCATCGGCCTGGGCAATGTGTGGAGGTTTCCCTACATCACCGGCCAGTACGGCGGGGCCGCCTTTGTGGTGGTCTACCTGATGTTCCTGATTATCATGGGCCTGCCCGTGATGGTGATGGAGTTCTCTGTGGGCCGGGCCAGCCAGAAGAGCATGGCCGGGTCCTTCCAGGCCCTGGAGCCCAAGGGCACCCGCTGGCACTGGTACAGCTGGTTCGGGCTGGCTGGAAATTACCTGCTGATGATGTTCTACACCTCCGTGTCCGGCTGGCTGATTTTCTACTGCATCAAAATGGCCAAGGGGGATTTCCACGGCCTGGACACCGCCGGGGTGAGCCAGGAGTTCAGTCATATGCTTGCCCAGCCGGGGCTGATGACGGTATTCATGGCCCTGGTGGTGGTGGGCAGTATGCTGGTGGTCTCTCGGGGGCTGCAAAACGGGGTGGAGAAGGTCAACAAGGCCATGATGCTCTGCCTGCTGGTGGTGATGGTGCTGCTGGCGGTGCGCTCCCTCACCCTGGAGGGGGGCATGGAGGGCCTGGCCTTCTACCTCATGCCCAATTTCCACAACCTGATGTACGATAGCCAGGGCCACTTCATCCTCTGGGAGGCCATCTACGCCGCCATGGGCCAGGCCTTCTTTACCTTGTCTCTGGGCATTGGCGCTCTGGCCATCTTCGGCAGCTACATCGGCAAGGAGCACACCCTCCCCGGGGAGGCCCTGCGGGTGGGTATTCTGGACACCTGTGTGGCTTTCACCGCCGGCCTCATCATCTTCCCCGCCTGCTCCGCCTTTGACGTGGCGGCCGACAGCGGGGCAAACCTCATTTTCATCACCCTGCCCAACGTGTTCAACGCCATGAGCGGGGGGCGGCTGTGGGGCGCTCTGTTCTTCGTGCTCATGTCCTTCGCCGCCCTGTCCACCGTCATTGCCGTGTTTGAGAATATTATCTGCTTCTACATGGACAAGTGGGGGTGGAGCCGGAGAAAGGCGGTGCTGGTCAACACCGTGGCCATTCTGGTGCTGTCCATGCCCTGCGTGCTGGGCTTCAACCTGTGGAGCGCCTTCCAGCCTCTGGGGGCGGGCACCACCATCATGGACCTGGAGGATTTTCTGGTCAGCGACAACATTCTCCCCTTGGGCTCTCTGGTGTACCTGCTGTTCTGTGTGTCCCGCAAGGGCTGGGGCTGGAAAAACTTCCTGGCCGAGGCCAACACCGGCGAGGGACTGCGCTTTCCCCGCAATGTGCGCTTCTATGTGACCTACCTGCTGCCCATTATCATGCTGATTATCTTTGTGGCGGGCTATTGGAACCGATTTTTCGCCTGATGGGAAATGGCCGGGGATTCCCGGCCATTTTTATGGGGGAAAGTCATTTCTCGTTAGCGTGCGAAAGTGCTTGAAATTTCCACGCCTCTGGGGTACAATAAAAGCCACGAGTATACACCCCACGAGAGGGTAGAAGGAGCGATACCCATGGATAAAATTCAGATGAAAACCCCCCTGGTGGAGATGGACGGGGACGAGATGACCCGCATTCTCTGGCAGCAGATCAAAGAGGTGCTGCTGGAGCCCTATATTGACCTGAAAACCGAGTATTACGACCTGGGGCTGCGCCACCGGGAGGAGACGGGGGACCAGGTGACGGTGGACGCCGCCCAGGCCACCAAGAAGTACGGCGTGGCGGTGAAGTGCGCCACTATCACCCCCAACGCCCAGCGGGTGGAGGAGTACAACCTCTCCCAGATGTGGAAGTCTCCCAACGGCACCATCCGTGCCATTCTGGACGGCACCGTGTTCCGTGCCCCCATCATGGTGGAGGGCATCAACCCGGTGGTGAAGAACTGGGAAAAGCCCATCACCATCGCCCGTCACGCCTTTGGTGACGTGTACAAGGCCACCGAGATGCGGCTCACCGGCCCGGGCAAGGCGGAGCTGGTGTTCACCGCCGCCGACGGCACGGTACAGCGTCAGACCATCCAGGAGTTTCAGGGCCCCGGCGTGGTGCAGGGCCAGTTCAACCTGGACGCCTCCATCACCTCCTTTGCCCACTCCTGCTTCCAGTACGCCCTGGCCGTCAAGCAGGATCTGTGGTTCTCCACCAAGGACACCATCTCCAAGCAGTACGACCATACCTTCAAAGACATCTTCCACGACCTCTTTGAGGCGGAGTACAAGGAGAAGTTTGAGCAGGCGGGGATCACCTACTTCTACACCCTCATTGATGACGCCGTGGCCCGGGTCATCCGCTCCAAGGGCGGTTTCATCTGGGCCTGTAAGAACTACGACGGGGACGTGATGAGCGACATGGTGTCCACCGCCTTTGGCTCCCTGGCCATGATGACCTCGGTGCTGGTGTCCCCTGAGGGCTACTTTGAGTACGAGGCCGCCCACGGCACCGTCACCCAGCACTACTACCGCCACCTGCGGGGGGAGCAGGTGTCCACCAACCCCATGGCCACCATCTTCGCCTGGACCGGCGCTCTGGCCAAGCGGGGTGAGCTGGACAACCAGCCCGAGCTGGTAAACTTCGCCCACCGCCTGGAGAAGGCCGCCATTGACACCATCGAGTCCGGCGTCATGACCGGCGACCTGGTGGGCCTGTGGGAGGGCAAAGCCCCCGCCCAGAAGGTCACCGGCCTGGAGTTTATGAAGGCCATTGCAGCGAAACTCTAATGTGATCCGTGGCACAGCAAATGTGCCGGATGCCGAATGAAAAAGGGATGCAGTCCGCCTAGGACTGCATCCTTTTTTTGAAACTTATGGAAATGGAAGAAGTTATATGGTATGATAGAAAAAATAACAGAAAAATATACGTAAAAAGTACAATATATTGGACTTTGACTGTGATAAAAAGAAAAAGAAGTCCACAAACGTGGACTTCTCGCTCACACACTGTGAGGCCAGTCTAGCTGGCGGGTTTGGCAAAGCCGTATTTGAACCTGTCGTGTTGTCATAGATGGTAGTCTAGACACTTTGTAGTATAGTTCATTCACCTTCGGTTGTCAATCTTTTTAGAAAGAAGTGGGAGAAAATGAAGGAGCAGTATTATGTAGGCCTGGATATTGGCACCGAGTCGGTGGGGTGGGCCGTCACCGACACCCAGTATCAGATCAAGAAAGTACACGGGAAAGCCTTATGGGGAGTGCGGCTGTTTGATGAGGCGCAGAGTGCCCGGGACCGGCGAGGCTTTCGGGTGGCCCGGCGGCGTATCCAGCGGCGGCGTCAGCGTCTGGATTGGCTGCAAGAGCAGTTTGCCCAGGTGGTGGGAGAGGTGGACCCGGGCTTTTTCCAGCGCATGGAGGAGAGCCGATTCTGGGAGGAGGATAAGCGGGGGGAGGTACCTCTGGGGAAATATACCCTGTTTGGGGACAAGTCCTTTACGGATTGGGACTACCACCATACCTATCCCACCATCTACCACCTGAGAAAAGAATTGATCTTGTCCCAGCAGCCCCATGATGTGCGCCTGGTCTACCTGGCCATTCATCATATTCTGAAAAATCGAGGCCATTTTCTCTATGGAGATATGTCTCTGGACGCCATCTCCCTGGACAAGGGGATGGAACGGCTCAATGGGGCTTTGGAGCGGGAAGAGGCGGATCCTCTATCTACCCAGCGTTTGGGAGAGGTGCGGGAGATCCTTCTGGATCACAAAATACGTAAGACTGCCAAGAAGGCAAAGCTGCTGGAGCTATTCGGGTCGAGCAAAGAGAAAACCACAACCACCTCTGTGGTGGAGTTGTTGACGGGCAGCAAGGTGAGTTTATCCGCGCTATATGGGGAGGAGGTGTCCTCGGAGGAACTCCAGAAATTGAGTTTGGAAGATGACTTTGATGGGGTAGAAGGACCTTTGCTGGCCGCTGTGGGTGATCGCATCGAGCTGGTGCTGGCCGCCAAAGAGGTGTATGACTGGGCCTTGCTGGAAAAGATGCGGGATGGGGAGCAATACCTCTCGTTTGCCAAGGTAAAAGTCTACGAAAACCACCGGCACCAGCTGGAGCAGCTGAAAGAGGTGGTGAAACGGTACGGCGGAGAGGACTGTTACCGTGAGATGTTCCATGGGACCAGAGAGGGAAACTACCCCTCATATGTGGGGAAGGACTGCAAGAGCAGTCGGTGCGATTACGATACCTTCTGCAAGTATGTGTTAGGCAAGATGAAGGGTTGGAAGGACGCCGACGAGACCACCAAGGAGATCTATGCCCGGTTGGAGCGGCGGGACTTTCTGCGCAAACCCACCAGCAAGGACAATGGGGTGATTCCCCATCAGCTTCATCAGATGGAGCTGGAGAAGATTTTGGCCAATGCCCAGGGCTATCTGCCTTTTTTGTCCCAGCGAGATGAAAGCGGCCTGACGGTGGCAGAGCGCATTGTGCGTATGTTTGCCTTCCGCATTCCCTACTATGTGGGCCCCCTGCAATCCGGCGGCCCTCACAGCTGGGTGGTGCGCAGTGGGGAGAAGATTTATCCCTGGAACTTTGACCAGGTGGTGGATCTGGAACAGTGCAGGGAAAACTTTATTACCCGCATGACCGCCAAGTGCACCTACATTGGGGAGGATGTGCTGCCCAAGGACTCTCTGCTGTATAGCCGCTTTATGGTGCTCAACGAGCTGAATAACCTGCGTATCAACGGAAAACCCATTTCGGTGCGGCTGAAACAGGACCTCTATACCAATTTGTTTGGGAAAGGGCGGAAGGTGACCCAGGCGGGGGTGAAAAAACACCTCATGGCCCACCATGGCATGACCCAGGAGGACACCATCAGTGGCCTGGCCGGCGATTTCCAAGCGACTTTAGCCCCCTGGCGGCAATTTGGCTGGTTGCTGAGCCGTGACGGCGGGGAGGACATGGTGGAGGAGATCATCCGCTATAAAGTGTTGTTTGGGGAGGATAAGAAGCTGCTGCGGGGCTGGCTGGACAAGACATATGGGGACAAACTCACCCCCCAGGAGCAAAAGCAGGTATTGGGTGTGAAATGCTCCGGTTGGGGCAGGTTGTCCCGACAATTTCTCACCCAGCTGTTCCATGTGGACCAGAACACCGGGGAGGCGTTCTCCATCATGGATCTGCTGTGGAACAGCAATGAAAATCTGATGCAGCTGCTCAGCGGGCGGTATACCTTTGCCCAGCAGGTGGAGGAGTACCGCAAGCGCAAGCAGGCGGAACACAGCCAGACCTTGAAGGAGTATCTGGCGGAGTGTTACGCCTCTCCCGGCATCAAGCGGGGCATTTACCAGACCATGGCCATTGTGCGGGAGATCGCCAAAATCATGGGTGGCCCACCCGCCCGGGTGTTTGTGGAGATGGCCCGGGGGGAGGAGAAGGACAAAAAGGGGAAGGCACCCAAGTCCCGAAAGGCGCAGTTGGTGGAACTGTATCAGAAGTGCGGAGAGGAGAGCAGTCCGCTCTTTGAGCAGCTGCAAGGGGAGCCGGAGGGAAATTTACGCCGGGACAAGTTGTATCTATACTACACCCAGATGGGCAGGTGTATGTACAGCGGGGATGTGATCTCCATTGCGGAGCTGGACTCTCGCTATGACATCGACCACATCTACCCCCAGAGCAAGACCAAGGATGACAGCCTGGAAAACCGGGTGCTGGTGCGCCGGGAGCTCAACAGCAAGAAGGGAGATACCTATCCCATCAGCGGTGAGATACGGGAGCATATGCGGGCCTTTTGGACCATGCTCAAGGGGAAGGGATTGATCAGCGAGAAAAAGTATCAGCGGCTGACACGTGCCACCGGGTTTGATGCGCAAGAGCTGTCCGGCTTCATTGCCCGCCAACTGGTGGAGACCCGGCAGTCCAGTAAAATCGTGGCCCAGCTGTTGGAGCAGACCTTTGGGGCGTCCACCGAGGTGGTGTATGTCAAGGCGGGCAACGTCGCCCAGTTCCGCCAGGACCAGCGGATCACCCCGGACGGACAGTCCATCCAGGCGGGGGAATGCAAGGGGAAAGCCTATCCCCAGGATCCCTTGTTTGTCAAGTGCCGGGAGGTCAACGACTTCCACCACGCCAAGGATGCCTACCTCAACATTGTGGTGGGCAACGTCTACCATGTGAAATTTACCCGCAGCCCTGCCAATTTCCTGCGGGAGAAGGACAACCGGTATAGCCTCAACCGAATGTTTGACTTTGACGTTCAACGGGGAGGAGAGGTGGCCTGGAAGGCGGGGAAGAGCATCCAGACGGTGCGCCGCACGATGGCCAAGAACAACATTCTCTTTACCAGAAGAGCCTCCACTGTGGGCGGCGGTCTGTTTGACCAAATGATTGTCAAACAGGGAAAGGGACAGGCCAGCATCAAGTCCTCCAACCCCAGACTGACGGTGGAAAGATACGGCGGTTACAACAAGCTGACGGGAGCGTATTTCTGCCTGGCAGAGCACACAGACAAGAAAAAGCGAGTGCGATCTCTGGAGACGGTTTTGCTCATGTATCAGAAACAGTATGAACAAGACCCCGTGGGATACTGCACGGATATTTTGAAGCTGCACGAACCGCGCATCCTGGTTCCGTGCATCAAGATCAACGCCCTGGTGTCCTTTGACGGGTTCCGTATGCACATCTCCGGCCGAACAGGCAGTCAAATTATCTATAAGAATGCCAATCAACTGGTCATTGAGCCCATATGGCAGCAGTACATCAAAGGCATTGCCAAATATCTGGAGCGGTGCAAAGTGGCGGGGCGGGAGCTGGAGCTGACCCGCTTTGATGGGATCACCCCGCAACAGAGCGTGCAGCTGTATGCACTGCTGTTGTCCAAATTGGAAAATCCACGCTATGGAGTGAAGTATGAGACGGCAGCCAACACGTTCCGGGAGCAACAAGAGAAATTTTCTACCCTCTCTCAGGCGGACCAGTGCCGCATTCTGATGCAAATGCTCAATCTGTTTGCCAACAACGCCGCCAGCGCAGACCTCAAGCTGCTCAACGGAAAGGCAGGGATCGGCATCGTCTTGACCTCCAAGAACCTGAGAAATTATGAGGGGCACCGGTTTTTGCTGCACCATCAGTCTGCCACTGGCTTCTATGAGCAGACCGTGGATCTGCTGCGCGTATGAGCTGGCGGGTGGTGGTGGTGTCCAGCAATGCCAAGGTGGACTATAAGTTGGAGTATCTGGTGGTGCGTACGGTGGACGAGGTCAAGCGAGTCCACCTCAGCGAGGTGGGTGTGCTCATGCTGGAGAGCACCGCCATCTCCCTGACCACGTATCTTCTCTGTGAACTGGTGCGGCGTAAAATCAAGGTGATCGTCTGCGACCACCAGCGCAACCCCTGTGGGGAGCTGGTGCCCAGCTGCGGCTGTCACGACGGCAGTGCGAAGATCCGTCAGCAGCTCCAGTGGGACAAGGGCATCCGGGAGAGCGTGTGGACGGAAATCGTGCGGGAGAAGTTGAGCCGCCAGAAAGGGCATCTGGCCCACCGGGGGCTGCCCCAGGCCCGACTGCTAGGGGAGTACATCGGGCAGCTGCAGTACAACGACAGCACCAACCGGGAGGGACACGGAGCAAAGGTATATTTTAACGCCCTCTTTGGCCAGGACTTCACCCGTACCGCCGACATTCCCATCAATGCCATGCTCAACTATGGGTACAGCCTGGTGATGTCGGTCATCAACCGGGAAATCGCCGCCGCAGGCTATCTCAACCAGTTGGGACTGGCGCACAGCAACACCTACAACCCCTTTAATCTGGCCTGTGACTTTATGGAGCCGCTGCGTCCCCTGGTGGATGGTGTGGTGGTGGACACCGCTCCGGACAGGTTTGAAAAGGAAGAAAAAATTGCACTTTTGCAGCTTCTGAACCGGGAAGTACGGGTAGATGGCAAGAGGCAGTATCTGCTCTACGCCCTGCATCTGTACTGCGCCAGCCTGTTTCGGGCGCTGCAGGGTGGCGATGTGTCAGAAATCACATGGGTGGAATATGAGTGGTAGATTTATGCGGGTGATCGTGTTTTTTGACCTGCCTGTGGGCACATCGGCCCAGCGGCGCAGCTACAACCAGTTTCGCAGAATGCTGGTGAAAGAGGGATTTTTGATGATGCAGGAGTCGGTGTATACCAAGTTGGCCCTCAATGCCACGGTGGCCAACGCCATTATGGAGCGTGTGCGGGACAATAAGCCACCCCAGGGGCTGATCCAAATGCTCACCGTCACCGAGCGCCAGTTTGCCAAAATGGAACTGGTGCTGGGCGAGTACCGCACCGAGATCATTGACGATGAGAGAAGGCTGGTGATTTTATGAAGCTGATGCACCCTTTGCTGTCCCGCCCGTTGGAATTGGGACGGAACCGGGTCCCGGTGCTGGCAGTGGAGTCTCCCCAGCTCTTTCGTCAATGGGTGTTGGATTTATCCGGTCAGAGCCAAGGGGAGGAGGGAAACTGGGTGCTCTCTTGCCAGGATGAGGTGTTGGACTGCGGCCAGCACCTGCTGGTGGTCAGCGACCTTCTCCACCTCTCCCTGGAGGACCGGAAGCTGCACCATCGCTTTCAGACACTGGTACACTCTCTGATGTGGGAGGAACTGGAGGTGGAAAGTACACATCTCCAGCAGAGCATTCAGGGCTATCTGGCCCGTTTGGCGTCCCAAATTCCGGTTCCCGTGGAGTATGGAGAGGGGGATGCCGTGTGGCCCCTGCTCAAAGGGTTGAAATTTCAGCCGGTGCTGGATGGTGTGTCTCCGCTGGAGCGCTTGACCCAATACCTGGAGCTGTACCATCAACTGATGCCCCGGCCCTGTGTTCTGTTGGTGGGGATGCACCTGTACTTTTCCCGGCAGGAGCTGGAGCAGCTTTACCAGATGGCCCTTTATGAGAAGTGGAATGTCCTGGTGTTGGAACCACACCAGTGCCCTCCACAGCCCCAGGAGCAGTGGTGCATCATAGATCACGATGGCTGCGAGTTAAGGGTTGATTCCCCGGGAGAAATCCCGTAAAATAGAATTGGTCAAGAGAAAACCACCTAAGTTTGAGAGTCGTGTTGTTTTAGATGGTAGTCAAACGTGCCCAATCATACCGACATCTGCCAGCCGGTTTGAGAGTCGTGTTGTTTTAGATGGTAGTCAAACTCCTTTGAGGCTCTGCGATACGTAGTCATTGTTTGAGAGTCGTGTTGTTTTAGATGGTAGTCAAACGTCAATACAGTTCACATAAT
>DVKO01000108.1 GCA_018715985.1 Candidatus Enterenecus avicola | reverse complement strand
AACATCTCCACCAGCAGTAGATCCAAAATTAATATACAGCTCAGGTATGCTATCATTATTAATATTAACTAACTTATAAATTTCCATGGCATGTCCAAAAGAATCATATGTATTTCCGTGTTCATTTACATAATTAATATATGCTTCTTTCCATTCATTTGATGATACCTCCATCATAAATTGACTATCACCATCTGTAAAAGCATCGGCTATTACTTGAGCCTCTGTTTCTACTGCTTCATTCTGTTGTCCACAACCAGCAAGACTGACCAATATTCCACACATCAAAATGCTTAAAAAAATCTTCTTCATCCTACATACCTCCTCTAATTTAAAATATAAGTGATTAGAGCATCCCAAAATACTTCAATGCCTCCATAATTGCCGCCTCTTTTTCCGGTGGACACTGAGGCTGTTTCGCATCCTCAGACTTCGGCTTATTATAATTATCCCGTTCGATAATACCACACTTCCGCTTGACTTGGGAGATATACCGGGAAGATACCTTCAGGCCACTATGTTCCAACACGTACGCCTTGATCTGCTCATAGGTCGCGCCCTTCTGGAACCCGGACATATCCATCCCTTCCAAAGAGAACTCCACCCGCACTTTCTTCGAGTCGATTTGCCCCTTGGAAAGCAGAACAACCGTCTCCACATGGGCCGTGCGGGGGAACAAGTCCACCGCCTCGGCTCGCCGGGCCTCATAGCCCAGGGCGGCAAACCGCTTCAAATCCCGGCCCAGAGTGGCGGGGTCACAGGAGACGTACACCACCCGAGCGGGGGCCATGCGGGCGATGGTGTCCACCACGTCGGGGGCCAGCCCCTTCCGGGGCGGGTCCACCACCACCACGTCGGGGGTGACGCCCTCCTGCTCCAGCTGGAGGGCCAGCTGGGAGGCGTCGCCGCACAAAAAACGGGTCTTGTCCGCAAGACCGTTGCGCCGGGCGTTCTCCTTGGCGTCGGCGATGGCCTGGGGCACCACCTCCACCCCGATGACGGTTGCGGCGTGCTCCGCCATGGTCAGGGAGATGGTGCCGATGCCGCAATAGAGGTCCACCACCGTCTCGGCGCCGGTGAGGCCCGCAAACTCCACCGCCCGGGAGTACAGCACCTGGGTCTGGGGCTGGTTGATCTGGAAAAAGGAGGGGACGGAGAGGCGGAAGGTGTGGCCGCACAGGGTCTCCTCCAGCCAGTCCTGGCCCCACAGGGTGTGGTATTCGGGGCCCAAAATCACGTTGGTTTTCCTGGTGTTCACCGACAAAACCACGCCAACCAGGGCGGGAACGGCGGTTTTCAGCGCCTCCACCAGCTGGTCGGCGTGGGGCAGCGTCTTGCCGTTGACAATGAGGCAGCACAGCACCTGTCCCGCCTGGTTGGTGCGCAGATACAGGTGGCGCACCAGGCCCTTTCCCGTCTGTTCCTGGTAGGGGGGGATGGAATACTCCTTCATCCAGTCCGCCACCACCTGGCGGCAGGTGCTGTCCACCTGGGGCTGGAGGTGGCAGTGGGGGATGTCGATGACCTGGTGGGTGCGGGCCCGGTAGTAGCCGATGCCGTCCCGGCTCACCGGAAACTGCACCTTGTTGCGGTAGCC
Organism: Candidatus Enterenecus avicola; assembly: GCA_018715985.1. GTDB lineage: Bacteria > Bacillota > Clostridia > Oscillospirales > Oscillospiraceae > Enterenecus > Enterenecus avicola. The sequence continues at coordinate 4,061 of DVKO01000108.1, read as the reverse complement.
CTGGGTGTTTTCAGCCCCGTGGATGGCGGACACCGGTAGATCCAAGCCGCCCAGGCGGTGGAGGGCGTCCTCCACCCGCTGGCGCTTGGCCTGCAATTCCTCCTCATAGGTCATGTGGCGGAACTGACAGCCTCCGCACTGGCCGTAGTGGGGACAGTCCGGGACTTGCCGGGCGGGCGAGGGGGTGCGGAGGGTGGCCAGGTGGGCCCAGGCGGCGTTGTGGCCCACGTGCTCGATGCAGATGTCTGCATCCTCCCCCGCCACCGCCCCGTGGACAAAGACCACCATGCCGTCCACTCGGGCCACTCCCGTGCCGTCGCTGGCATAGCCCTGGATGTGGGCGGGGCAGCAGCTGCCTGTTTCCAGTGCCATGGCGGTCATCTCCCTTCTGCTGCTTGGGCGGCCTGCTGCTTGTGCAGCTTGTGCAGCTGCTTTTTCCGGCGGTTGGAGAACCGGTCCTCCTCGCTGTAAATGCAGCCGCAGTACTTTTGCATATAGAGACCCAACGCCCGGGCCTGTTCCTGTCCCTCTTTGAACCGGGGGCGGAAGTCGTAGGGGATAAACTCCACCCCGTGTTTCTCCCCCACCTTGGCCCCAATCTCACACATCAGCTCCCGATTTTGGTAGGGAGAGATGAGCAGGGTGGAGGTGAAGTGGGTGAAGCCCCGCTGGGCGGCGGTTTTGGCGGTCTCCTCGAAGCGGCGGGCATAGCACCAGGAGCACCGCTGGTCCGAGTGGGAGGCCACGGCGGCGGTGAACTCCCGCAGGCCGTAGTCGTCCACCTCCATGAGAGGCAGGTCGATGTCCTGGGCGTACTGGCGCAGGGTGTCCCGCCGGGCCTTGTACTCCAGAAAGGGGTGAATGTTGGGGTTGTACCAGAAGCCGGTGGGGGCAATGCCCTCCTCCCGGAGCTGCTGGATGCACCCCACCGAGCAGGGGGCGCAGCAGATGTGAAGTAAGAGATTCATAGACGCTCCTTTATATGGAAAAACGGCGGTGAAACAGGCCGCTTTCCAGTGGTTTCTGACATTATACCATGCCCACCGCATCCCCGCAAGGAAGGGAATGCAGAGGGCAAAGGCTGCAATGTGAAAAAGGCGTATTTACTTTTGCACACAAAAGTGGTATGATAATAGCACTCGGAATTTGTGGAAATTCCACGAGTGGAAACATTGGAAGCTGCCCGCCAGGGCAGACAGAGAAGAGGAGGAGATTTCATGCGGTTTTGTCAGTATTGCGGCGCTCCGCTGGAGGATGGGCAGCAGTGCACCTGCCCCCAGGCCCAGCAAAAGAGACAGGAGCAGTCTGCGTCCCAGCCGGAGGGCTGGAGCCAACCCACACCGCCCCAGCAGCCGCAGCAGCCTGTGTCCCAGCCCCAGCCGTCGGAACAGCAGGGATATGGGTATGGACAGGCGGGGTCAACCCAGCCCGGCTATGGGTATCAGCAGACCGGGGCTGACAGCCAGCAGCCCGGCTACGGGTATCAGCAGCCTGGAACCGGCAGCCAGCAGCCCGGTTACGGCTATCAACAGCAGCCCGGTGGACAGGGACAGCCGGGGGGACCGTCCTCTCAGCAGGCCCAGCAGTTTGCCCAGATGGGCAAGCAGATGCGGGACACCACGGTCCACGCAGCCAAGAGCCTGAAGCCGTTCTTCACCCAGTATTGGACCTCCCCCATTCAGGCGGTGCGCACCGCCGTGGCGGAGAAGAACCTGACCCTGGCGGTGACTCTGACCATTATCCGGGCAGTGGTGGTCATCGCCCTGCTGTGGAGCTTGGTGGGCAAGGTGGCCGGCATTCTGCGCACCGGGTTTGGAACACTGGGCGCCATCTCCAGTATGCTGGGCAGCAGCGCCGCCATGACGGTCAAGGGCAACCCCCTGGGCAGCATCGTGTTCGGTCTGCTCATTGCCGTGCTGGGCATGGCCTTGTTTACTCTGCTGCTCTTTGGGCTCACCCGCATCTTTAAGAGCGGCGGCAGCATTCTGGATGTGTACATCGCCAACAGCGCCAACAGCGGCGTGACCACGGCGATCCTGCTGCTGGCCTTTGTCTGCTCCCTGTTCTCTCTGGGGCTGGGCCTGGGCCTGGTGGTGCTGGCCTGCTTCAGCGCGGTCCTGTTTGGCGGCCTGTCCGCCCAGGCGGTGTGCGCCGATCAGAACAGTGGGATGTTCTGGCTGTGCTACCTGGCAGGGGTGGCGGTGATCCTGCTGGTGAGCTGGTGGCTGGTGCCCGCACTGGTCATGCAGGCGGTGGGCGGCATCACCCTGTCCATGAATGGGGAGAGCATCACCGTGGGCAAAATCCTCAAGCAGCTGGAGGATGTGGGTATCTCCAACATCCTCTCCGGGCTGTTCAGCAACATGATGTATTAAAATCGAAGCCAACAAAAAGGGGAATACCCTGACTGCTCCATCGCAAGGGCAGACAATCCCCCAGTCACCTGCGGTGACAGCCCCCTTTGCACAAGGGGGCCTCAGGGCTTTGCCCGACCCAACGCCTCCCTTGTGTAAAGGGAGGTGGCACGGCGTAAGCCGTGACGGAGGAATTGACAAAATGGAACTGGCCTGTTGCAAAATCGCAATTTTGCAACAGGCCAGTTTTCATCTTTTCGTTAGGACTTTTTACCCTTCTGGGCCTTCATGCGCTGCTCATGGTTGAGGATGCGCTTGCGCAGACGCAGGCTCTCGGGGGTGACCTCCAGGATCTCGTCGTCGGCCAGGAACTCCAGGCACTGCTCCAGGGAGAGAATGCGAGGGGGCACCAGGCGCAGAGCCTCGTCGGAGCCGGAGGCGCGCATATTGGTCAGCTGTTTTTTGCGGCAGACGTTGACGGTGATGTCCTCCATCTTGGGACACACGCCCACCACCATGCCCTCATACACGGGCACGCCGGGGCCGATGAACAGAGCGCCACGGTCCTGGGCGGAAAACAGGCCGTAGGCCACGGACTCGCCGGTCTCGTGGGCCACCAGGGAGCCGGTGTTGCGCCGCTGGATCTCGCCCTTGTAGGGCACATACTTCTCAAAGACGGAGGCCATGATGCCCTCGCCCTTGGTGTCGGTCAAAAACTCGTTGCGGTAGCCGAACAGGCCCCGGGAGGGGACCAGGAACTCCAGCTTCATGCGGCTGCCCACGGGAGTCATGGAGAGGAACTCCGCCTTGCGGGAGCCCAGCTTTTCCATCACGGCGCCCACGTTGTCCGCAGGCACGTCGGTGACCACCCGCTCCACAGGCTCGCACTTGACCCCGTCGATCTCCTGGTAGAGCACACGGGGGGGAGAGACCTGGAACTCATAGCCTTCCCGGCGCATGGTCTCAATGAGGATGGACAGGGACATCTCGCCACGGCCCGCCACGTTGAAGGAGTCGGTGGAGTTCTCCACCTCGGTGACCCGCAGGGACACGTCCTTCAGAGTCTCCCGGAACAGACGGTCCCGGAGTTGACGGCTGGTGACGAACTTGCCCTCCCGCCCGGCAAAGGGGGAGTCGTTGACGGAGAAGGTCATCTCCAGGGTGGGGGCGGAGATCTTGACAAACTCGATGGGCTCCACGGCGGAGGGGGCGCAGATGGTGTCGCCGATGGTGATGTCGCCGATGCCGCTCATGGCGATGATGTTGCCGGCGGTGGACTCCTGCACGGGCACCTTGGCCAGGCCGTCAAACTCATAAAGAGCGGTGGCCTTGGCCTTCTTGGGGGCGGCGTCAGGGTCGTGGTAGTTGCACACGGCGATGTCCTGGTTCTGCTTCAGGGTGCCCCGCTCGATGCGGCCGATGGCGATGCGGCCCACAAAGTCGTTGTAGTCGATGGAGCTCACCAGCATCTGGAAGGGCGCCTCCACATCCGCCTCCGGGGCGGGGATATACTCCAGGATGGTCTCGAACAGGGGCGTCAGGTCGGTGCCCGCCACGTCGGGGGAGTAGGAGGCGGTGCCGTTCCGGCCGGAGCAGAACAGCATGGGAGAATCCAGCTGCTCGGGGGTGGCGTCCAGATCCATCAGCAGTTCCAGCACCTCGTCCACCACCTCGTGGATGCGCTGGTCCGGCCGGTCGATCTTGTTC
>DVKO01000107.1 GCA_018715985.1 Candidatus Enterenecus avicola | reverse complement strand
AAATTCAGAACCGATTGTAAGGTATGACGCAAAGAGCGAAAAAATGGGGGGATGGAAAGTTTGTAGTGGCAAGGTGGGGGAAATGATGTATAATAGACGAATACCAAAGAAGACCTAGGAGGAGGCAGCCTATGGAGCGATTCCACAAGACCCTGGCCCATGGGGTTGAACTGGTGATGACTCAGACCAATCAATTCAAAACCGGCGTGTTCAGCGTGACGCTGACCGTGCCGCTGCAAGAGGAGACCGCCACGGCCTACGCCCTCATCCCCGATGTGCTCTACCGTGGCAGCCGTCGGCACCCCGATATTGAGAGCCTGTCCGCCGCCACAGATGAGCTGTACGGGGCCTCTCTTGGCCCCGCAGTGCGCCAGCGGGGAGAGAGCCAATGTCTGGGCTTTCAGTGCAGCTTCATTGACGACCGGTATGCCCTGGACGGGATGGCAGTGCTGGAGCCTGCCATTGCGCTGGTGGGTGAGATCCTACTGGACCCCTACACGGTGAATGGGGTGTTCGACCGAGAATTCGTCTCCAGTGAGGGAGCCAACCTGGCAGACCGCATTGGGGCGCGCATCAATGACAAGCGCGGGTGGTCCATCTTCCGCCTGGTACAGGAGATGTGCAGGGGAGAGCGGTATGCCGTGGACAAGCTGGGGGATGCCCAGCAGGCACGGACCATGACGGCGGAGGAGCTGTGGCAGCACTACCAGACGCTGCTGGCTCAGAGCCATGTTACCTTCTATTATGGAGGGTCAGCTGAATTGGAACGGGTGGAGCAGGCCATTGCCGCAGCTTTTGCGCCGCTGCTCCAGGGGCGAGAGGCCCCGGTGATGTGCCAGGTGCTGGCACGACCTGCACACGAAGCGGTACAGGAGGTCACCGATGTGCTGGAGGTGACCCAGGGGAAGCTGGCCCTGGGCTTCCGCACCGGTGGGATTGCGGTCAATCACCCCCAGCTTCCTGCCCTGATGGTGTGCAATGCCCTGTATGGGGGCACTGCGCACTCCAAGTTATTTACCAACGTGCGGGAGAAGATGAGCCTTTGCTACTTTGCCTCCTCTCTGCTGGATAAGATCAAGGGCCTGATGGTGGTGTCCTCCGGGGTGGAGTTCTCCAAGTTCTCCGTGGCCAAGGAGGCCATTTTGGCCCAACTGGACGCAATCCGCCGGGGAGAGTTCGCCCAGGAGGAGCTGCAAGCGGCCATTCGTTCGGTGGTCAATGCGCTGACCAGCCGCAAAGACAGCCAGGGCCTGATGGAGGACGACTGCGTCACCGTGGCCCTCACCGGGGGAGATTCCACGGATGTGGATGACATGGCCCGGCGAGTGGAGCAGGTCACCAGACAGGACGTGGTGAACGTGGCTCAGGGATTGGCCCTGGACACCGTTTATTATCTCACAGGAGAGGAGGGGTAAGGAAGATGGAACTGCGGGAATACCCGCTGCTGGGGGAAAATGTCTACCGCCAGCGGCTGGACAACGGACTGGAGATCCTGGTGGATGTGCGGCCGGAATATGGCAAGCAGTTTGCCTTCTTTGCCACCCGTTACGGCGGGATGCACCTGCGCTTTCGCAGCGAGGATGGCCATTGGGTGGACACACCTGCGGGGGTGGCACACTTTCTGGAACATAAGATGTTTGACTCGGAGGAGGGCAATGTGCTCCAGATCATGGCCGCCAACGGAGCGGTGGACAACGCGTTTACGGCAGCGGCTATAACCGGGTACTATTTTGAGTGTACCCAGGGCTTTGAGGAAAATCTGCGTACCCTGTTGAGCTTTGTGACCACGCCCTATTTCACCAAGGAGAGCGTGGACAAGGAGCAGGGGATCATTGCCCAGGAAATCCAAATGTGTCTGGATGACCCGGACGTGGAAGTGTACTATCAGCTGATGGAGAATATGTACCACTCCCACCCGGTTCGGGTGCGGGTGGCGGGCAGCCAGCAGTCCATCGCACAGATCACCCCCGAGGTGCTCTATCGCTGTCACGAGGCGTTTTACCGCCCGGAAAATATGGTGCTGTGCGTGGCCGGCTCCGTGGACCCTGAGACGGTGGCAAAGCTGGCTCGGGACATGGTACCCACCCGGAGTGGTCGTCTGGGCCAGGCAGATCTGGGAGAGCGGGAGCCTGCGGCGGTGCAGGCCGGCTATGTGGAGCGGGAGATGCCCGTGTCCGTGCCCGTGTTTGAACTGGGGGTCAAGGGAGATCCCGCCCCCGAGGGACAAGAACTGCGGCAGCAGTTGGTGGGAGAGCTGGTGTGCGATGTGCTGTTTGGTTCCTCAGCCCCTCTCTACACCAAACTCTACGAGGAAGGGCTCATCAACAGCAGCTTCGGCGGCGATTATGAGTCGGTGCCTGGCTGCGCCTACCTGATGGCGGGGGGTGAGAGCCGGGACCCCAAGGCGGTGCGGAATGCCGTGCTGGCAGAGGCCCAGAGGCTGTGCCAGGAGGGAATTGACCCGCGGCTCTGGAGCCGGCTGAAAAAGGCGGCCTATGGAAGCATGGTCCGCCGCCTCAACTCCTTGGAGGATACCTGTATCGAATTGGCCCAAAACTTTTTCCGCGGAGAAGATTATCTGAACTTCCCCCAATGTTTCCAGAGCATCGAGTGGGAGGACGCAAAAGCCCTGCTGGAGAAGTGGTGTGTGCCGGAGCGGGTTGCCCTCTCGGTGATATGCCCCGTGGGCACCGCGGGCCAGGAAAGGTGGGGCTGACAATGGTTCATACGGTGTCTTTCCCCGGTTTAGGGCTGGAATTGACCCTCAATCGGGTGGCCTTAAACCTATTTGGCAAGGATATTTACTGGTACGGCGTCATCATTGCCTGCGGCTTTCTGTTGGCGGTGGTCTACTGCTATCGCAAGGCGTCATTTTTTGGCGTAGACGGCGAAAAGCTGATGGATATGCTCTTTTTTGCCGTGCCCTTGTCCATCATCGGCGCCAGAGCATATTACGTGATTTTCTACCGCTCCTTGTTTCTCAACGCCGACGGAGCCTTTGACTGGGGCAGAGCGGTTGCCGTGTGGGACGGTGGCTTGGCCATTTATGGTGGCATCATCATGGCGGTGGTCACGGTGGCGGTGTACTGCAAGGTGCGGCGCCAGTCCTTCTGGAACTATGCCGATGTGGGCTGCTTTGGCCTGCTCATTGGCCAGGCAGTGGGACGTTGGGGCAACTTTTTCAATGTGGAGGCCTACGGCGGTCTGACCACTCTGCCTTGGCGAATGTGCTCGGTCTCCATTGCGGACGACCTGATGAACAAGGGACTGCTGGAGTCCCAGGAGATGTATCAGAGCATTTTGGATGGAACGGTGGGGGTGCATCCCACGTTCCTCTACGAATCTCTGTGGAATGTGCTGGGGTTTGTTCTCCTGGTGCTGTTGGCCCGCAAGGGACGAAAGTTTGATGGGCAGATTTTCCTGTCCTATGTGGTGTGGTACGGCGTGGGCCGTGCCGTCATCGAGGGAATGCGCACGGACAGCCTGTATTTCTTTGGGACCGGGCTGCGCACCTCCCAGATGGTGGGCATCATTTCCGCCGTGGTTGCGGTGGTCATTCTGGTGGTGCAGTTCAAACGGGGCAAGTCTGCCACCCCGCCCCTGGGCTGCACGGTGAAGGAGAAAGAAGAACATGGCGATTAAAATGGATGGCTTGGCTTTGGCCAAGAAGTTGAAGGGACAGGCCAGGGAAGAGGCGGCCGGACTGCGGCGCAGGCCCGGCTTGGCGGTGATTATCGTGGGAGATGACCCCGCATCCCGGGTCTATGTCAACAGCAAGCGCAAGGACTGTGAGGAGTGCGGCTATTACAGCGAGGAGTATGCACTGCCTGAGGGGACGACACAGAGGGAACTGCTGGAACTGGTGGGAGAACTGAACCGCCGGGAGGACATTGACGGCATCCTGGTGCAGCTGCCCCTGCCCCAGGGCCTGGATGAGAAAGAGGTGCTGCTGGCCATCGACCCCGGTAAGGACGTGGACTGCTTCCACCCCTACAATGTGGGCCAGCTGACCATCGGCCAGCCGGTGTTTCAGCCCTGCACGCCCGGCGGCGTCATGGAGCTGTTGAAGGAGTATCACATCGACCCCACCGGCAAGCGGTGCGTGGTGCTGGGCCGCTCCAACATTGTGGGCAAGCCCATGGCTATGCTGCTGCTCCACGCCAACGGCACGGTCACCGTCTGCCACTCCCGCACCCCGGATATGAAGCAGATTGCCGCCGAAGCGGACATTCTGGTGTCTGCGGTGGGAAAAGTTGGTTTGATTACAGGGGACATGGTGAAGGAGGGTGCTGTGGTCATTGACGTGGCCATGAACCGCAACGCCGCAGGAAAACTGTGCGGCGATGTGGTGGTGGAAGAGGTGGAGCCCAAGGCTTCCTACCTCACCCCAGTACCCGGCGGCGTGGGCCCCATGACCCGGGCCATGCTCATGCTCAATACATTGACTGCGGCCAAAAATCACTTAAACTAACACACAGGCCCCGCTGGAACCATATGGTGGTTCCAGCGGGGCCTGCACGTCTGTGGGTGTTTAGGCATTTTTAGCAGCGTAGTCACACACCGATGCCAGGGGACACATCCCGCACTTGGCCTGGCGGGCGGTGCAGATGGCCCGGCCGTGGAGCACCAGACGGTGGCAGAAGTTGTTGGACTCCTCCGGGGGGAGAATTTCCCGCAGCTGCTTTTCCACCTTGCCCGGATCTTTGGTGCCGTCGGTGAGGCCCAGACGCCCGGAGATGCGGATGCAGTGGGTGTCCGCCACCACGACACCGGGGGTGTGGAACACATCCCCCAATATCAGGTTGGCGGTCTTGCGCCCCACACCGGGGAGGGCCACCAGCTCCTCCATGGTGCCTGGCACCTTGCCGCCGTGCTGGGAGAGAAGCATCTGGGCACATAGCACCAGGTCCCGGCTCTTGGCCCGGAAAAATCCGCAGGAGTGGATGTATTTCCCGACTTCCTCCACATCCGCCTGAGCAAAATCCTCCAGGGTGGGAAAACGGGCGAAGAGGGCGGGGGTGACTTGATTGACCCGTTCGTCGGTGCACTGAGCAGACAGACGCACGGCAAAGAGTAATTCATAGTCCTTTTCGTATTGCAGGGAGCAGATGCCGTCAGGGTAGAGCTGCTTGAGCCCGTCTACCATAGCCCAAACCTGCTGGGGCGTTTTCATATGTATCACCTCTGGCCATATCATACCATAGACGTGGGAAAAATGCCACGAAAGTTTCGCGCTTTTTTCTATTGCCTCAGGAAGATAATGCCGATATAATAGGGAATATGTTTGAACCGAAAGGAAGGATGAAAACCATGGTTTTGGAATATATGGACTTCGTGGCCCAGCGAGACCCCGAGGTGGGGGCTGCCATCCGGGCAGAATACCAGAGACAGTGCGACAACATTGAGCTCATTGCCTCGGAAAATATCGTCTCGGAGGCCGTATTGGCTGCCGCTGGCAGCGTGCTGACCAACAAGTACGCGGAAGGGTACTCCGGCAAGCGTTACTATGGCGGCTGCCAGTGCGTGGACGTGGTGGAGACCCTGGCCATTCAGCGGGCCTGCCAGCTCTACGGGGCCAAGTTTGCCAATGTACAGCCCCACTCCGGCGCCCAGGCCAACTACGCCGTATATATGGCCCTGTGCCAGCCCGGGGACACGGTGCTGGGCATGAATTTGGATCACGGCGGGCATCTGACCCACGGAAGCCCGGTGAACTTCTCCGGCAAGTACTATAACATTGTAGCCTACGGGGTGAACGAGGAGACCGGCTACATTGACTATGAAGAGTTGGAGCGCTTGGCCAAAGAGTGCCGCCCCAAGATGATCGTGGCCGGTGCCTCTGCCTATCCCCGCACCATTGATTTTGCCCGCTTCCGCGCCATTGCCGATGAGGTGGGGGCGTATCTGTGGGTGGATATGGCACACATTGCCGGCCTGGTGGCTGCGGGCCTGCATCCCTCTCCCATCCCCTATGCCCACGTGGTGACCACCACCACCCACAAGACTCTGCGTGGTCCCCGGGGCGGTATGATCCTAACCAACGATGAGGACCTGGCCAAGAAGATTAACTCCGCCATCTTCCCTGGTGCCCAGGGCGGCCCGCTCATGCACATCATTGCCGCCAAGGCGGTGGCGCTGGGCGAGGCCCTCAAGCCGGAGTTCAAGGTCTACCAGCAGCAGGTGGTGGACAATGCCCAGGCCTTGGCCCAGGGGCTCATGAGCCGCGGGCTGAACCTGGTGTCCGGCGGTACCGACAACCACCTGGCTCTGGTGGATCTGCGCAATCTGGGAGACCTGACCGGCAAGGAACTGGAGCGGCGCCTGGATGAGGTGCGCATCACCGTCAACAAGAACAAGGTGCCCGGCGACCCTCGTTCCCCCTTCCAGACCAGCGGCATCCGAGTGGGCAGCCCTGCGGTGACCAGCCGCGGTTTCACCACCGCCGACATGGATCAGGTGGCCCAGTACATTGCATGGGCGGCCACGGACTTTGAGAACAAAGCGGAGGAGATCCGTCAGGGTGTGGCACAGCTGACCCAGGCGCACCCCATTTATCGCTAAATATGAAACGTGCCTGACACCACAGCGTGTCAGGCACGTGAGCGTGTCGAAAAAGTTCGACACGCTTCTCAAAAATGCAAGCATTTTTTCGAGGGGATGCAGCCCGCTGCGCGCATAATCGGGTCAAAGGACGACCCGATTCCACACTGGCGGGCTGAGAAGTGTTTT
>DVKO01000106.1 GCA_018715985.1 Candidatus Enterenecus avicola | reverse complement strand
TGAAATCTGACAACAGAAACACCGCAGTACCAAGGCCCCCTTGTGTAAAGGGGGCTGTCACCGTAGGTGACTGGGGGATTGTCTCTGGTGGGGAGTTAGGCAATCTACGTATTTTGCAACAGGCCCTTTGCCTTTATTTTTTGCCGCACCGGGAACAGTCCCCGGAGCAGCCGCTGCACTGGCCCTTGAGCTGGCGGCGGATGGTGCGGGCCAGATACCATACTGCCCACACCGCCAGCGCCGCCACCAGGGCATAGATGACGTATTTCATAGAACACTCCTTAGAAGATCAGCATTCCCACCTGGAACACCACAAAGGACACCAGCCAGGCCGCTGCCAGCTGCCAGACCACGCTGCGCAGGGTCCACTTCACGCTGCCCATCTCCCGCACCATGGTGGACACCGCCGCCACACAGGGGACATAGAGCAGGATGAACACCAAAAAGGCGTAGGCCGCCACAGGGGTGTGGAAGGTGCCGGACAGGGCGGTGGCCACGGTGGCCCCGGCATCCAACGTGGACACGCCGTAGAGCAGGCACAGGGTGGACACCACCGCCTCCTTGGCCACCAGGCCGGTGAGGATGGCCACGGCGGCCTGCCAGGTGCCAAAGCCCAGGGGGCCAAACACAGGGGCCAGCAGGGAGCCCACAGTGCCCAGCATGGAGCGGCCCGGGTCCTCCACCATCATGAGGCCGTGGGAGGACACGCCGAAGCTCTGGAGGAACCACAGTACCACGCTCATGGCCAGAATCAGGGTGCCCGCCTTGACCAGGAAGCCCCGCACCCGCTCCCAGACGTGGGTCAGGCAGTTGCGGGCGGTGGGCAGGCGGTAGGGGGGCAGCTCCAGCACGAAGGCCGCCGGCTCACCCTTGAACATGGAGTGGCGCAGGATGATGCCGGAGACAATGGCGCACAGCAGCCCCAGCACGTACAGCGAGAAGATAATCAGCCCCGCATTCTGGGGGAAGAAGGCCGCCGTCATCAGGCCGTACACGGGCAGGCGGGCGGAACAGGACATGAAGGGCACCAGCATCATGGTCATGCGCCGGTCCTTCTCATTTTCCATGGTTCTCGCCCCCATGATGGCGGGCACGGTGCACCCGAAGCCCATGAGCATGGGGATAAACGCCTTGCCGGACAGGCCGAAGCGGCGCAGCACCCGGTCCATGATAAAGGCGGCCCGGGCCATATAGCCCGAGTCCTCCAGGAAGGACAGGAAGAGGAAGAGCAGGGCGATCTGGGGCAGAAACACCAGCACGCCGCCTACGCCGGAGAGGATGCCGTCCACCAGCAGGGAGGACACCCAGGGGGCGGTGCCCGCCTGCTCCAACAAGCCGCTGACCACCCCGGCCAGCCAGTCGTTGAAGAAGAAGTCCACCCCGTCGGCCAGGATCTGGCCGGGGCCGAAGATGATGCCGAACAGGGCCAGCATCATCACCAAAAACACCGGCACCGCCAGGAAGCGGTGGGTGACAATGGCGTCGATCTTATCCGAGAGGGTCATGGTGCCCAGGGGCTGGCCCCGCTGCACCCCCACCTTCACCACCCGCTGGATGAAGCGGTAGCGGGCGTCGGCGATGAGGGTCTCCCGGTCGCCCAGGGGATAGGCCTGCTCATAGCGCTGGGCGATGCGGTCCACCTTCCAGCGGGTGGCCTCGTCCAGACCCAGGGCATTTTCCACCAGTTCGTCCCCCTCAATGAGCTTGATGGACGCCCAGTGGGCGGGCAGTCCCACCTGGTAGGCCCGGTCATGGATGAGGGCGTCCACCTGGTGGTGGATGTAGTGGGTAAAGTCGTCGTACAGGTCGTCCGGCTCCACGGTGAAGCCGGTGTGCATCTGGTGGTGGGCCTCCTGGAGCAGCTTCTGGATGTTTTCCCCGGTGCGGGCGGTGATGGGGATGACGGGAACTCCCAGCGCCCGGGAAATGCGCACCAGGTCCAGCTTATCCCCCCGCTTTTCCACCTCGTCCATAAAGTTCAGGGCGATGACCATGGGCCGCTCCAGCTCCAACAGCTGGGCGGTGAGGTACAGGTTGCGCTCCAGATTGGTGGCGTCCACAATGTTGATGATGGCGTCGGGGTGCTCCCCCACCACAAAGTCTCGGGCCACGATCTCCTCCATGGAGTAGGGGGAGAGGGAGTAGATGCCAGGCAGGTCCACAATGGTCACGTCCCGGCCGTCCACATGGGCCACGCCCTCCTTCTTCTCCACCGTCACCCCGGGCCAGTTGCCCACATACTGGTTGGACCCGGTGAGGGCGTTGAAGAGGGTGGTCTTTCCGCAGTTTGGGTTGCCCACCAGGGCAATTTTCATCTCCCGCACGTCGTGGTTGTCCCGTTTGTCCCCCCCATGCTCCCGCTGGTGGTGCTCGTGGGCCTGGGTCATGCGCCGCACCGTCTCCTCGTCGGGGGCAATATCCTCCGGGCGGCTGCCGTGGGGCTCCTCCCCAGGGGCACACAGGAGGATGTTGGCGGCATCCTCCTTGCGCAGGGACAGCTCATACCCCCGCAAATTCACCTCAATGGGGTCGCCAAAGGGTGCGATCTTCCGCACCGTCACTGTGGTGCCGGGGGTCAGCCCCATATCCACCAGCCGGCGTTTCACCGGGCCACGGGGGTTGTTGATGGCCCGAATGACGCCGGACTGACCCGGCTCCAGCTGTTGCAAAGAGATGGCTTGTTTGGTCTGTTCCGCCATACTCATTCACCTCGTTTCCTTACACTAACTGTGGTATTGTACTCCATCTTTCTGGAAATTTCAATGTGCGGAGTGTATGAAAAAAGGGCCCTCTTGGCTCCCTCCGGGAGGGAGCTGTCACCGCAGGTGACTGAGGGAGCATTCGGGCGGTAAGCCCGCAGGTTTGCACAGAGCATAGACCTCTCCCGGACTTCCCGGCCACCCCGATACACACCGCCCCTTGCGTCAAAGCCCTTGGGTCTCTGCTTCAATCTCCCTCCGACCCGGCTCACGCCGGGCCACCTCCCTCCCGGAGGGAGGCATTGGGCCTGGCGGTGGCTGAGACACCGCTTCTCCAGGGTAGGCCCGGACAGGGAGACCACCCAGACATAGGGCCAGCTGCCCAAGGTGGCCTGGTGTGGTGGCAATACCAGGAGCCACAGCAAGGGTAACGGGCCGAACGTGGCCTTGACGCATTCCCAGTCTCGTACCCCAGGGGGGGTCTTAGGGGGGAATGCCCTAAGCGGTCTTTGGTTTCTTTCTGGCGGCAGAAAGAAACCCCCAGCGGGGAGCGCGTCCCCTTGGCTGGCAAGCCTCAACCTGCGAACATAAAAATCCGGTCTTTTCAGCGAGGGAAAACACCGAAGCAATTCTCTATAACAGGGTAATTTGAATCAAGCCCCTTTTCTCTCTTCTCTGCGCATATTCCACCAAATCACGGGTATTCCCACAGTGCTTGAGATAGGCAATCAAGTAATCGCTCTCGTTTACCAGTCTCCGATTGGCCTGAACAATGGCCGCTCGTTTTGGAACCGTCTCCATCCCCGGCGGATAGTATGTACCATCATATCCTTTGGGTGTGGGTATGGGCTGGTCATGGGGGTGGTATGGCAAAAGCAGGTACAACCGCACTTCCGGGTATTTCTTTTTTGCCTCCTTTACCGCTTGTGCCGCCATGCCATCAAATGCACCGTAGTGTCCAACGGTAAAGCAGGTCACACCACATTGTAAAATATGCTGCTCGACAACCTCTTCCAGCCGTTCTTGTATGTCCTCGGGTACCCTGCGATGGCCAATCAAAAAGCAACTTTTCATATCCAGCACCTTCCCTTGCATATAATAACCGATATTGGTCAATATGATTGTAGACCGTGTTCGGTTAATATGCAAGAGAAAGGGGGTGTGAGAGAGATGATTTCCTATGACAGACTATGGGCCACCATGAGAGAAAAGGGCATCTCCCAGTACGCCCTCATCAAGAAGTACAAAATCAGCCCTGCCCAAATCACTCGGCTCAAGCGCAACGAGAGCGTCAGCACCCACACCATCGAGGTATTTTGTGAGATTCTGGATTGTCGGGTGGAAAATATCATGGAGTATATCAAGGAAGAACCATAAACCCGCTTGCAGTGTTGAGATTACTGCAAGCGGGTGGAATTTTTATGCGGACTTTTTCTGATACAGCATCCGGCTGGCGTTCAAAATGGCGATCACCGCCACCCCCACGTCGGCAAACACCGCCTCCCACATGGTGGCCACGCCGAAGGCGCCCATGGCCAGAAACAGCCCCTTCACCCCCAGGGCAAAAACGATGTTCTGGATGACGACGACCCGGCACTTGCGGGCAATGGACATGGCGGTGAGCAGCTTGGCGGGGTCGTCGTCCATAAGCACCACGTCGGCGGCCTCAATGGCCGCGTCCGAGCCCATGCCCCCCATGGCAATGCCCACATCCGCCCGGGAGAGCACCGGGGCGTCGTTGACCCCGTCCCCCACATAGGCCAGGGCGGTTTTGGGGGGCTTGCGCTCCAGCAGCCCCTCCAGCCGCTCCACCTTGTCCTGGGGCAGCAGCTGGGCGTGGACCTCATCCAGCCCCAGGCGGCGGGCCATGTCCTCTCCCACGGCCTGGGTGTCTCCGGTGAGCATCACCGTACGCACCCCCTGGCCCTTGAGCTGGGCCACCGTGTGAGCGGCGTGCTCCTTCACCTGGTCGGCAATGAGGACATACCCCAGGTAATTCCCCGCTGCCGCCACGTGTACCACCGTGCCCACCGGCACATTTCCAGCGGGTTTCAGCCGCTGTTCTTCCATAAACCGGGCGTTTCCCGCCCAGACTGACACGCCATCCACTTGGGCGGAAATGCCCCGGCCGGGGATCTCCTCCACATCGGTGACGGTGTGGGCCTTTACATCCCCGCCCCAGGCGCTGCGCAGAGACTGGGCAATGGGGTGGTTGGAGTGGCTCTCGGCCAGGGCCGCCCACTCCAGCAGCCGCCCCTCCTCCCCCGCCTCCACAGGGTACAGCCCGGAGACGGCAAACTTGCCCTGGGTGAGGGTACCGGTCTTGTCAAAGACCACCGTCTGGGTGTTGGCCAGCAGCTCCAGATAGTTGCCCCCCTTCACCAGCACCCCCTGGCGGGAGGCCCCGCCAATGCCTCCGAAGAAGGCCATGGGAATGGAGATGACCAGGGCACAGGGGCAGGAGATGACCAGGAAGATGAGGGCGCGGCGCACCCACTCCCCCCACTGCTGCGTAACCAGTCCCCCTACAACGGCCAGGGCCACGGCCCCCAGCACCACCGCCGGGGTGTACCAGCGGGCAAAGCGGGTGATAAAGTGCTCCGCCTTGGCTTTTTTGGCGGAGGCGTTTTCCACCAGCTCCAAAATCCGGGCCACGGTGGACTGGGCAAAGGGCCGTGTCACCTCCACGTGCAGCAGCCCCGTCAGGTTGACGCAGCCGGAGATGACCTCCAGCCCCTCCTCCACCTCCCGGGGTACCGACTCACCGGTGAGGGCGGCGGTGTCCAGGGTGGAGCTGCCCTCCACCACCACCCCGTCCAGGGCAATCCGCTCCCCGGGGCGCACCACCAGTGTCTCCCCCACCCGGACCTCCTCCGGGTCCACCGTGACCTCCTGGCCATTTCTCAGCACATGGGCGGTGTCGGGGCGAATGTCCATGAGCTGGGCAATGGAGCGGCGGGACTTGCTCACCGCCATGCTCTGGAACAGCTCACCCACCTGGTAGAAGAGCATGACCCCCACCGCCTCGGCGTACTCCCCCAGCACCAGGGCCCCCAGGGTGGCCACGCACATGAGGAAGTTTTCGTCAAACACCTCGCCGTGGGCAATGTTGCGTACCGCACTCCACAGCACGTCCCACCCCACCACAAAGTAGGGGATGAGGAAGATGGGCAGCCGCCACAGCCCCCACTCTTCTGGGGTAAGGGCCGCCCCGATCAGCAGTACCCCGGCCGTCAAGATCCGGGCCAAATTCTGTTTATGCCGTCTGGTCATAGCTGTTCACATCCTCACTTGACAATGCGGCAGTGGCGCTCCACCCGGGAGATGCACTTCTGGGCCTCGCCCACGATCTCGTCAAAGCGGTCGTCCTCCCCCTCGATGGTCAGCTTCTGGGTCATGAAGCTGATGGACGCGCTGTGTACACCGGGCAGCTTGCCAATGGCCTCCTCCATCTTGCGGGCGCAGTTGGCGCAGTCCAGCTCTTCCAGTTTGAATACCTTTTTCATACAAAATACCCCTCTTATTCCATGATATGTTCCATGCCCTGGGCGATGATTTTGCGCACGTGGTCATCGGCCAGGGAGTAATACACCGTCTTGCCCTCCCGGCGGGGCTGCACCAGCCGTCCCGCCTTCAGCAGCCGCAGCTGGTGGGACACCGCCGACTGGGTCAGCCCCAGCAGCTGGGCCATGTGGCACACACACAGCTCCGACTCAAAGAGGGCATACAAAATCTTCATGCGGGTGGAGTCCCCGAAGAGCTTGAACAGCTCCGCCACATCGTACAGGCACTCATCCGAGGGCATCATCTCCCCCATCTGCTCCACCACTTGCCCGTGACAACAGGTCTCGGTCTCCCGCTTGTCTTGCTCCATGCTCTCCCGCTCCTTTCAAACAATATATGAACATCTGCTCATATGTTAGCATAACAAGTCTTCTCTGTCAACAGGGTCGTACAGGATTTTTTTCGGCGCAGTCCTGCCAGTCTGGTGGGTGCGCTGGGTTGGCCCCCTGCGAGGCCCCCCTTGCCGCCCGCAGCCTCCTTGCCCCTCCCCCTGTGTTGTGGTATGATGAAGCTACCAACACCGAGAAAGGGTGGGTTTCATGAAACGACTGCGTCCCTATCACGTCCGGTGGATTCTGGTGGCCCTGGTGGTCCCGGTGGTGATTTTGTATGGCATTGGGGTGGCCCTGGACTCCGAGCCGGTTTTGATTGCCGCCACCGTGCTCATCCTCTGCGCCCTGCTCCTCCAGTTCATCTTCTACCGCTGCCCCTTCTGCCACCGGTATCTGCACCGGAGCTATGGGACCTACTGCCCCTTCTGCGGGAGGGATATGAGCGAC
>DVKO01000105.1 GCA_018715985.1 Candidatus Enterenecus avicola | reverse complement strand
ATGTTTTCCATTTGCCGCCGCTTTACAGAACCTTCTCTTGACAAGGCTGTGCGGGTGACCTATGATAAAATGGCAATCTAGGGAGGAAGTCTATGATATATGAAGGATGAAAAAAGTAACAGAATGACATTGGATCAGCTGGAGGTGGGAGGCAGCTGCCTGATCCGCCAGGTGGGCAACCAGCGGGGCGCTGTCAAGCGCCGCCTGGTGGATATGGGGATCACCCCCGGCACCGTGGTGAAGCTGGTGAAGGTGGCGCCCATGGGGGACCCGCTGGAGGTATCCCTGCGGGGATACGAGCTGTCCCTGCGCCGGGAGGATGCCGCGCAGATCACGGCGGAGCCCATCACCGACGCGGAGGCGGCCCGGGCCAGAACCGACGATAAGGCATACCAGCTCCATAACAACTGCTATGGAAACTGCTCCTCCTGCGGCAAGGACTGCCAGGACCGCCAGGCCATGGAGGCCATGCGCCGGGCCCACATCCACGAGCAGAAGCAGCACCCCAGGCAGTATGACGCCACCGAGCACGACAAGCGCCAGTGGAAGGTGGCCCTGGTGGGGAACCCCAACGCCGGAAAGACCACCCTTTTTAACGCCCTGACCGGCTCCAACCAGTATGTGGGCAACTGGCCGGGCGTCACGGTGGAAAAGAAGGAGGGCATCGCCCACGTGGGGGAGCTGAGCTTTACCCTGGTGGACCTGCCGGGGATCTACAGCCTCTCCCCCTACTCCATGGAGGAGATCGTGGCCCGGAAGTTCATCATCGAGGAGAAGCCGGATGCCATTATTAACATCGTGGACGCCACCAACCTGGAGCGGAACCTCTATCTCACCATGCAGCTGCTGGAGCTGGAGCGCCCCACGGTGATGGCACTGAACTTCATGGACGAGGTGGAGAAGCAGGGCGTCACCATCGACTGCGACCGCCTCTCCGCCCAGCTGGGCATCCCGGTGGTGCCAATCTCCGCCCGGGACAACAAGAACATCGACAAGCTGGTCCAGGAAGCCCACCGCATGATGCACACGGGCCTCACCCTGGAGCCGGACGACCTGTACGACGATTTTACCCACGCCATCCACCACCGCATCACCGAGATCATCCACGACCGCTGCTACGGTGTGGGCATCCCCGCCCACTGGGCCAGCATCAAGCTGCTGGAGGGGGATGAGGCCGTGGCCGACGCCCTGGGCCTGGGGGAGACCACCCGCCAGCGCATCGAGCAGATCGCCCAGGAGTACGAGGCCGCCAACCCCCTGGGGGACCGGGAGACCATGATCGCCGACAGCCGGTACAAGTTCATCGAGCGGGCGGTGCGCTACGCGGTACACAAGCCGGAGAACGGCGGGAAAAAGACCGTCACCGAGCGCATCGACGCCGTGGCGACCCACCGGATCTGGGCCATCCCCGTGTTTTTGGGCATGATGCTCCTCATGTTCCTCCTGACCTTCTCCGGGCCGGGCAAGTGGCTGGGGGATCTGCTGGCCCTGTTCATTGACGACGTGCTGAGCCCCGGCGTGGCCGGGTGGCTGGCCCACATCGCCGCGCCGGCCTGGGTGCAGGGCCTGATCGTGGACGGCATCATCGCGGGCGTAGGCGGCGTGCTGGTGTTCCTGCCCCAGATCGCCGTGCTCTTCCTGTTCCTCTCCATGCTGGAGGACACGGGCTACATGGCCCGGGCCGCCTTTGTCATGGACCGGACCCTGCGCCACTTCGGCCTCTCGGGCAAGGCCTTCATCCCCATGCTCATGGGCTTCGGCTGCACGGTGCCCGCCGTCATGGGTGCCCGTACCATGGAGAATGAGAAGGACCGGCGGATGACGATATTGCTGGTGCCCTTCATGTCCTGCGGCGCCCGGCTGCCCATCTACGGCCTGATGACCGCAGCCTTCTTCCCGGACCATGCGGGGCTGGTGGTGTTCGGACTGTACCTGCTGGGACCGGTGCTGGCCTTCCTCTCCGGCCTGTTCCTCAAGCGGTTCCTCTTCAAGGGGGAGCCGGCCCCCTTCCTGCTGGAGCTGCCCCCCTACCGGATGCCCACGGCCAAGAACATCTGGCTCCACGTGTGGCAGCGGGTCCGGGACTTCCTCACCCGGGCGGGCACCATCATCGCCGCTATGAGCGTGGTGGTGTGGTTCCTCCAGAGCTTCGGCCCCAACTTCCAGATGGTCTCCGACACGGCGGAGAGCATCCTGGCCCGGTTCGGCAGCTTCATCGCCCCTATCTTCGCCCCCCTGGGCTTCGGCGCCTGGCAGGCGGCGGTGGCGTTGCTGACGGGGCTCATCGCCAAGGAGGCGGTGGTCAGCTCCATGAGCCTGTTCTACGGCTTCTCCATGACGGATTACGCCGCCGCGGGGGCCGCCATGGCGGTTACGTTCTCTCCCGCCGCGGCCCTGGCTTTCCTGGTGTTCTGCGCCCTGTACACCCCCTGCGTGGCGGCCATCGCCACCATCCGCCGGGAGATGGGCAGCCGCCGCTGGACGGTGCTGACCCTGGCCTGGCAGCTGGCGGTGGCCTACCTTGCCAGCTTTGTAGCCTATCATTTGGCCCTGCTGGTGCTGTAAAACGATAAAAGCCCCCCGGCGAAGCGGTATCTCAGCCGCCTCGCCGGGGGATTTTTTTACTGATTTTCTGATTTCTCCGCCCTGCGCGTCCGCCACATCCGCACCGCGCCCGTCACCACCGCCGCCGCCAGGTACAGCGCGAGCAGGTCCTGGAGGGCGGACAGGGGCGTAACGGCCCAGTGGACCCCGGCGCGATACAGTGCCGTCGTCAGCAGGGAGAGCAGGTATGGCCCGACCACCACCCCCGCGGCCCCGGCCAGGAGCAGGAGCTTGTTCCGTCGGGCGGCCGACAGCGGCGCGTTCCGGAAGGACCGGGCGGTGGCGGCGATCAAGGCCAGCATGAGGGCAACCTGGACGGCGGCGGAGATGAAGTGGGCCCCGCTGTAGTAGGCGTAGGTGGCGGGGACGAACAGGAACCGCCAGCGGAGGCCTGTAAAGCAGATAAGGTATACATCCGCCAGGTAGTACATCGTCCAGGCGCACCACAGCCCCGACCGCCGCCGGGCCAGGAAGCAGATGGCGGCGCACAGCAGGAAGGGCAGGGCCAGGACCAGCCCCTCCAGGGGCCCGCCCATGGCCGTCAACAGAAGCAGGACCAGAAAGGCCATGCACAGCAGGACGACGCCGGCCACTTTTCGTCCGGGCGTTCGTTCCCGCTGGACCACCACCGTCACCGGCGGAGGAGCCTCCTGTGGTGCCTCCTGGGGAGGGGCCTCCTCATAGGGCGGCTTCCGGTCCAGAACCAGCTCGTCCAGAGAGACGCCGAAGAGCTGGCTGAGCTTCACCAATTTGTCCAGGTCCGGCACGCTGCCGCCGGTTTCCCACTTGCTGACGGACTGACGGGATACGCCCAGAGCCTCCGCCA
>DVKO01000104.1 GCA_018715985.1 Candidatus Enterenecus avicola | reverse complement strand
TCCGGTATAGGGACATTTTTTCATGGACACACCCCCAAATTCTCCTCCCTTTGGATGATAAAGAGGGAAAACTCTTTTGTCTTGGGGAGATAGTAGGGGAAATCTGTCCGCCCCGTGGGTTGCAGATGGGTGCGGAGATAGTCGTCCAGCTCCCACCCCTCCATGGGCTGACAGCAGGCCGCTACAAACCGCTGGGCCTCCTCCCAGCCGCCAAAGGGCTGGCCGTACTCCAGGGCGTGGTGCTCCACGGTGTACGCCACCCCCATCTCCTCCAGGGATTCCTGCACACGGGCCGCTCCAAAGTGCTTCTCCCGCTTCCGATGGGCGGGGCCGAAGCTGCCCCGCAGCTGCTGGTAGGCTGCCACCATCAACCGCTGCCGGGCGTGGGGAAAGTAGCGCTGCATACAGCAGTTTCCTCCGTGGAAGAGGGCCAGCACCGTGTCCCACTCCCCTTCCAGCTCTGCCCCGTCCCGGCACAGGGGGGCGAGGTTGGCGATCCCCCGCCTGGCGGCCTCCCCCGCCACCGCCTCCACCGCACAGGGGTCGATGTCCACACAGGTGATGTGACGGCAGTGGGCGGCCAGCTCCATGTCGATGAGACCCGCTCCGCACCCCACGTCACACAGGGTGGTGCCCGTCGGGATGTGGGCACGCAAAATCTCCCCCAGAGCCCGGTTGTACCCTGTATAGTCTGAGGCGTGGCGAAACCACTCCACCGTCTGCCTGTTCCACACCATGCGCATCTCCCAGCCCCCCATCTGTCCCGAGAATCCTCCCAAGTATACCAAAACTCCCCGCCGTTGTATGTTGTCCAGACAACTTAATTGAGGTATAATACGGGTATCCCACCCGGAACTCAAACAAAGGAGCCACTCTTATGGACAACCTTCTCTCCCTGCTTCCGCGCACCGATTTGCTAAAGGTGTTTTCCCCCCACACCCTGGACACCCTGCTCTGCCCACGGGGCAGCGTAGAGGCATACCCAAAAGACGCCACCATCTTTTACCCCCAGGACAAGGTCAGTCAGGTGCGGGTGCTCCTCTCCGGCAAGGTCCACCTGGTCTACTTCATGTCTGACGGCAAGGTGGACCTGCGCAGCACCCTGACTCCGCCCTCCATTGTAGGGCTGGACCTGGTGTGCACCCGCACCCAGATCTCCCCTTACCAGGCCATGGCGGCGGACCAGAGCACCCTCTTTTCCTTCCCGATCTCCCTCCTGCTGGAGCCGGGCGTGCTCCCAGAGCCGGAGCGGCTGGCTGCCCTCCACCAACTGCTCATCTCCCTGTCCCACATGAATATGCAGAAGGAGTACCGCCTGGCCATTTTGACCCACAACAGCCTGCGGGAGCGCATTCTCATTTACCTGACCATGCAGGCCGCCCGCCGACACACCCTCTCCTTTTCCATCCCCTTCTCCCGGGACGAAATGGCCAGCTTTCTCAGCGTCAACCGCAGCGCCCTCTCCCATGAGCTGAGCCTGCTGCGCCAGGAGGGAGTGCTGGACTTTCACAAAAATCACTTCACCCTGCTGCAATATCAGCTCCCCCAGGAGCACGGCTTCTCCATCCCCTAAGCCGCACAAAACAAAACTGCGCCCCGGGTGGTTCCCCTTGGACGCAGCGGACGTTTGGCCCTTTATGCAGTTTTTTCTTTCCGGCCCTGCGGCACACGGCGAAACACATGGACCAGCACACTGACCACCAGCACCAGCCCGGACACCCCGTGCACGATCCCCGGCCACATTCCCGGCATGGCCTTGAGCGCAATGCCGCTGGCAAATGCCAGCACCAGAGACACCATCATGATCCAATTCAAACCCTTGTTCATTGCAACCTCCAATTAGTTTGTGCTAACTCTACGCGGTTAGTATACGCTAACTTCCGGTTGTTGTCAAGACTTTTGTCAAACGAGGCCAGGAGCATGGGCTCCCGGCCTCGTTTGATTACTCGCCCAAGGTAAACTGGTCGCTGTCTGTGATCTTCAAATCGGTGGAATAGAAGGCAGTGAGGGCCTGGACCATATAGGCGGAGTCCTTCACCCCCGCCGTCTCGTAGGCCGAGTGCATGGCCAGCTGGGGCAGACCCACATCCACGGTGTGCAGGGACACCTGCTGGGTGGACAGATTGCCCAGGGTACTGCCCCCCGCCATATCGCTGCGGTTGGCAAAGGTTTGTACCGGCACCTGGGCATCCTTGCACAGCTGCATGAAAATGGCGGCGCTGATCCCGTCGGTGGTATACTTCTGGTTGGCGGAAAACTTCACCACCACCCCCCGGTTCATATACACGCAGTTCTCCCCGTCGGTCTTTTCGGGATGGTTGGGGTGAACGGCGTGGGCGTTGTCGCAGGAGACCATGAAGCTCTTGGCCACGGCCTGGAAATACTCCTCCGGGGCGTAGCCCAGGGCGCAGTGGACCCGCTGGAGGGTGTCCCGCAGGAAGGTGGACAGCGCCCCCTGCTTGGTGCCGGAGCCCACCTCTTCATTGTCAAAGCAGGCAAACACATTGACCCCGTGGGGGTTCTCCCCCTTCAAAAAGCCCATCAGGGAGGTGTAGGCGCACTGGAGGTCATCCAGCCGGGGCGAGGAGATGAACTCCTCCTCGGCGCCCCACACTGTGGGGGCCACCCGGGGATAGAGGTAGAGATCGCACCCCACGATCTGCTCCGGCTCCACCCCCAGCTCCCGGGCGATGAGCGCATGGTAGCTGTCCTCCCCGCACGCCCCGGCGGAGAACAGGGGCAGCATATCCACCTGTTGGTTGAACTTCATGCCAGCGTTCACCTCCCGGTTCATGTGGATGGCCACATTGGGAATGAGAAGCAGATCCCGGTCAATGTTCAGCAGTTGGGCGGTGATCTCATTGCCCCGGCGCACCAGCACCCGCCCGGCCAGGGACAGGGGGCGGTCCATCCAGCTGGCACAGATCATACCGCCGTACCCCTCGGTGTTCAGTTGCAAATACCCGCCCTTGCCCTTGAGTTCCGCTCTATCCTTCACCTTATAGCTGGGGGAGTCGCTGTGGGAAGCAGCAATCTGGAAGTGATAGTTGTCCAGCTGCTGGCCCACATGAAAGGCGAGGATGGAAGAGCCGTTGCGGGTGGTGTAGTATTTTCCGCCTTTGACCAGCTGCCAGGGCTCGCACTCTTTGACCCGCCGGTACCCCGCCTCTTCCAGAATGCGGGCCATCTGGTGTACGGCATGGAAGCAGCTGGGGCTGCGTTGGATCAGCTCCAACACCTGGCGGGAAGTCTCTTGATACATGGTCATGTTCCTCCTCATGGTTGCGTTTCTCCCATTATACAAGATTTCTTATATTTTGCAATCACCCCATACGGACAACGCCGGAGTGCGGCTTCACACCACACTCCGGCGTTGGGGTTTTTCACCTTTCCGGCTCATTACTCCGCCCAGCTGATGGCGGAGACGGGGCAGCCGTCAATGGCCTCCTGCACCAGCCCCCGGTTCTCCTCCGTGGCCTCCTGGTATGCCTCAGACTTGCCCTCGTCGCTCAGACGGAACACGTCGGGACAGGTACCGCAGCACAGGCCGCAGCCAATGCACAGATCCTGATCTACCACTGCTTTCATTTCTCCCACCTCCTCTTAAAATACAACCACCAACAGCATCTTAAATGCCTCTTGGCCGTACACCGCATGGGGGTGGCCGGCGGGCATCACAATGGACTCCCCCTCATGGAGCAGGTACTCCACCCCATCGATGGTGATCTTGCCCACGCCGTCCAGGCAGGTGACAAAGGCGTCTCCGCCGGACTCATGGGTGGAAATTTCCTCCCCTTTGTCAAAGGAAAACAGGGTGATGCTCAGGGCAGGATTTTGCGCCAAGGTCTTGCTCACCACCTGGCCCTCCTGATAGGAAATCTGGTCTTTCAGTACCAGTACTTCCGATTTGCTGATATTCTTCATTTTTACGTCCACTGGAAGGGACCTCCTCTCCTGCAATGGGTCACTGGTCTAGGTCGAACATGGTCTGGCACAGCCGTTTCCCGGTCTGGGTGCGGAAAATGCGGTTCATGGTCTCCCGCACCGTGTCCTTCTCCATCTTGTCCTCGTGGAAGTTGACCAGGAAGTCCGCCTCCACCAGGATCTGATAGTCCATGCCCTGGATGTTGTCATAGGAGTGGTGGTGGGCCACCAGGTAGCAGATGCGCTCCACATCCGCCTCCGGCAGGTGAAACTCCTCCAACAGGGCCCGGGCGTACATCGGTCCCTCCTGTTCCTGCAGCGTCCCGGTGCAGCGGCCATACTTGGCCTTGCAGGGGCCAATGCCGATGTCGTGCACCAGAGCGGCACACTCCAGCACCAGCTGGGTGTGGGCATCCAGCTGCTCCTCTCTGCCAATGAGCTGAGCAAACCGGTGCACCTTCAAGAAGTGCTGAATCCGCTTGGGACTGCCCCCGTCATGCTCCACCATTTTCCAGGTCACGCGATCTATCATTTCGTGCAGCTGCATGAGAAAACGCCTCTCTTTACGAATACTGACATCAGAATACTCCATTGGCATGAAAAAGTATGTTGTTTTTCCAACATTATTTTCTTTTTCTTTGGTGAAACCTCCATGGACACAGCCGCCCTGCCCCGGAGGTACCGGGGCAGGGCGCAGACTGTCGAAAAGCCTCACGTCAATGCAAGAAGGACAGATGATCTTGCATCGTCAAAAAGCCCT
>DVKO01000103.1 GCA_018715985.1 Candidatus Enterenecus avicola | reverse complement strand
TGACGGCGTGAGCGAGACTTGCCCCGTCTCTCAGGGGCGAGGCGAGGGATACACAGTCCGCACCGACGAGTCGGAGGGATTGACCGAACGAAAAGGTCTGTTGCAAAACCATAATTTTGCAACAGACCCCTTTTTATATTCGTTATGTCACATCGGAAATGCCGAACAGCCGGTCGTATTGCAGCAGCTGGTAGTCCTGGATGAGTGTTTCATACTGGGTGGTCTCCAGGTGGCTGTACGCATGGCCCTGGGGGTCTATGTAGCCCACGGAGGTGAACACCGGCAGCTGCTCCTCCACCTCCCGCAGGAACTTCCCGTACAGGTCGGGCTCGATCCCGGCGTACTCCAGCAGGTACTGGCCCAGGAAGTTGAGGCTGGTGGTCTGGGGGGCATTCTCTCGCTCCAGAGGCCGGTTGGACCAGATGACAAAGGGCACCTGGAACTTGGCCATATACTGCTCCATGGTCATATCCGACTGGGCCACTCCGTAGGCCTTGTCCAGAAACTCCTGCTCCACAGAGGGCTGGTGGTCCCCGAACATGACGATGATGGTGGGCTCCTCATAGGTGGAGAAGTAGTCCACCAGCACCTTGAAATACTCGTCTGTCTTGTTGGCCAGGGTCAGGTACTGCTCCGCCCGGGGGTACTGGCCGGGGCAGTCGGTGAGCTGGACCTGGGTGGGATAGTCCGCCTCCTCATAGCCGCCGTGGTTTTGGTAGGTGACATTGAAGAGGAACAGAGGCTCCCCCGCCTTTTTGTTCTCAAACTCCCAGATGATCTGCTGGAAGTCGGAGTAGTCGCTGAGATAGGCGTGCTCCTCCAGCTGGGGCACATTCATGTCCGCCCGGAACTTCATCTCCTCAAATCCCATCAGGGGGTATGCCTTGTTGCGGTTCCAGGAGTTGGCCTCTCCGGGATGGAAGGCCAGGGTGCGGTAGCCCAGGCCGCTGAGCAGGGAGGCCATGGAGTCGGTCTCCTTGGAGATGTACTGCTGGTAGGGGGCGCTGCCCGTGGGCAGGAAGGCCATGGAGTTGCCGGTGAGGAACTCAAACTCACTGGAACTGGTGCCCGCCCCGAACACAGAGGCATAGGCGTGGCCGAAGATGGTGTTGTCCAGAGACTTGATGTAGTCGGTGACGCTCTCGCTCAGGGACAGGTTGCCGTAGCTCTCAAAGTCCGCCCAGGACTCGTTCATGATGGCGATGACGTTGTAGCGCTGCTCGCTCCCCGTCTCGCCCTGGCCTTGGGCCGGGCCCTCCACATGGAAGGTCAGTCCGCTGCCCTGGTCGTTCTCCACCTGGCTGAGGACGTATCTCACGTTGTCGATGGTGGCGTTGACCGGCTGCTCCACTTCCATGTACTTGGTGTTGTCGAAGAAGGCGCACAGCGCCCCGTCGGTGCAGTAGCCCACCATCTGCTGCCAGGTGTAGGCGCCCACGCCCACCCGCTCCAGCACCGCAGGCTGGGAGAAGATGAACATGAGGCTCAGCCCTGCCACCACACCCGCCAGCCGGGGCATCACCGTCTTTCCCGTGGGGCGGAGCCTGCCCCAGGTGAGTTTTTTGCGCAGGAGCACCACCGCCAGCAGCAGCACCGCCAGCCACAGGCACATATTTCCCGTCAGGGTCAGCTTGTAGCTGCCTGACACCGCCGCAGCCGTCTCCAGCGCGGAGAGGTCCCAGGGGAGAATGGGAGTCCCCCGAAACAGGTTGACAAAGTAGTTGGCGACCCCCCACAGGGCGCACAGCAGGTGCACCACCAGGCTGCAGATGACCGGATAGCCGGTCACGGCGCACAAAAGCCAGTAGACGCCCGCCACCCACAGCCCGTTGGCAAGCACGGCCATGAGCTTGACGTCTACAAACTTGGTGCCCATGATCAGCTGCATGAGATAAAACGCGGTCACTGGGGTGAGCAGCAGCAAGGTCACCAGCAAGCCCTTACTTTTTCTGTCCATTTCATTCCATTCCATCACGTTTTTTCCAAGTTCCTTTCCTTCTTGCACATTCACAGAAACTATACACGAAATTTACACAAAAGTCAAACTGCAAAAGGGACAAAAAATTGCCGTAGACTCTGGAAGTCTACGGCAATTCTCCGTCATTTATGAATGATTTTCCACGATTTCACCGGCCCGGTAGGCGCACACCAGATCCTTCAGGTCCCGGATCTGCTCCTGGAGGTTGCGGCCGATGTCGGTCTGCCGGATCTTCATGCGCT
The DNA here is from genome assembly GCA_018715985.1 of Candidatus Enterenecus avicola. Lineage (GTDB taxonomy): Bacteria > Bacillota > Clostridia > Oscillospirales > Oscillospiraceae > Enterenecus > Enterenecus avicola. The sequence goes on along the minus strand of DVKO01000103.1, from coordinate 5,288 downwards.
GATCCATCCGCTCCAGCACCTGACAGCTGGAGGAGATGTCCCAGTTCTCGGTGATGGCCCGCTCCCGCCCGGCAAAGGGCTGATGGGACACCAGGCACAGGCAGTTGGAGTTGTAGATGAGGGTGTATCCGGCGATGCCGGTGGTCTTTTGGTAGGCCTTGCAGAACCCGCCGTCGATGACCAGCAGCCTGCCGCCCCCCTTCACCGGGCTCTCCCCCTTCTTGGACTTGACAGGGATGTGGCCGTTGACGATGTGGCTGTGCTCGTCCTCCAGGCCAAACTCCCGGAGGATCTTCTCGCACACCTCGGGGTTCTGATACAGGCGGTAATAGGCGTTTTTCTGCTCGGTCCAGGTGGACTCGTCGGCAATGAGTCGCCGCTCAAAGGTGGTCATCCGGTCCCGGCCGTAGATGGGACTGTTGCGGCCGCACCACAGCCACCACAAAAAGTCCATGCCGAACTGCCGCTCGGGGGAGCCCACCTTGTCGTAATAGGCCCGGCGGGCGGCCAGGTCTGCAAAGTCCAAAAACTCCCGCCCCCCCAGGTCGTGGCAGCCGATGGAGAAGTGCATGAACTCCCCGTCCTCGGTCATGGGGATGCAGCCGTGGAAGAGCAGATTCCCGTTGAACACCTGGTACAGGCTCCCCTTGGAGTAGAGGAAACGCACGTGGCGCTGGAGCTTCTCACTGTGGCAGAAGGAGCGGGTGAGCTGGCGGATGAGCTTGTCCTCCTCCTCGGTGAGGGCGTAGGGGTCCGCCGGGTCCACGGTGGGGAAGTCGGTGTCCTCCAGGGCGTAGGTCTTGCCGTCAATGACCACCGTCTTGTTCTCATAGTCAATTTTATCCAGCAGCAGCCGGTCATCCATGCCAAAGCAGGGGTTGTTCTGGATCTTCTGCCCCTCCAGCTTGAAGAGGATGATGGTGATGGCCTTGTACATCTGGGCGGCCAGGCGCTTGTCCCGCTCGTTGTAGCTCTCCTCCTCCTCCCGGGAGAGCTTGACCTCAAAGCGGCTCACGTCGCAGTCCTTGTAGGCCTCGGCGGCAAACACCGCCAGGGGCCGCAGAGAAATGCCGTACCCCGTCTCGATGACCTCCAGGTTGTTGTAGCGCAGGGAGTTGACCAGCACCGTGGCCACCAGGGTGCGGGAGCCGGAGGCGGCGCCCATCCACAGCACGTCGTGGTTGCCCCACTGGATGTCCACGCTGTGGTGGTGCATGAGGGCGTCCAGAATGATGTCCGCCCCGGGGCCCCGGTCAAAGATGTCCCCCACAATGTGCAGGTGGTCCACGGCCAGGCGCTTGATGAGCCGGCACAGCTGCACCAGGAAGTCCCCGGCCCGCTCCAGCTCAATGATGGTGGAGATGATGTTCTCGTAGTAGTCCCGCTTGTCCGTGTCCTCATAGTGGGTGTGGATGAGCTCGTCGATGATATAGGAGTACTCCCGGGGCATGGCCTTACGCACCTTGGAGCGGGTGTACTTGGCGCTGACCAGACAGCAGATCTCAATAAGCCGGTGAAAGGTCAGGCGGTACCACTCCTGGATGTTCTCCTGGCTCATCTGGCCCTGGATCTCCTCCAGCTTCTCCTGGGGGTAGTAGATGAGGGTGGCCAGCTGGTCCCGCTCCGCCTTGGACACGCCGGTGGCAAACAGCTGGTCGATCTTCTCCCGCACCACCCCGGAGGCGGAGTTGAGGATGTGCTGGAATGCCTCGTACTCCCCGTGGACATCGGAGATGAAGTGCTCGGTGCCCTTGGGCAGGTTGAGAATGGCCTGTAAATTGATGATCTCGGTGCTGGCGGCCTGAACCGTGGGGTACTGCTTGGCCAGCATCCGCAAATAGTGCAGGTTCTCCTGTTCAGAGCCGTGGCTCTGGGGGTGAGTCTGGTTCATGCCATAACCTCCTTGGTGGTCTGGTGGGGGAATGCCTTAAATCCGGGCCACCCCGGTGTCCCGAGCGGCCTGGGCCACCGCTTGAGCCACGGCGGGGCACACCCGCTGGTCAAAGGCGGCGGGGATGATATAGTCGGGGGTGAGCTCCTCGTCGCTGACCAGATCCGCCAGGGCCCGGGCGGCGGCCAGCTTCATCTCCTCGTTGATGTCGCTGGCCCGCACGTCAAAGGCGCCCCGGAACACCCCGGGGAAGGCCAGGACGTTGTTGATCTGGTTTGGGAAGTCGCTGCGGCCGGTGCCGATGACCGCCGCCCCCGCCTCCCGGGCCAGGTCGGGCATGATCTCGGGCACAGGGTTGGCCATGGGGAACAAGATGGGGTTGGGCGCCATGGTCTTGACCATCTCGGGGGTGACCACCCCGGGCGAGGACACGCCGATGAACAGGTCCGCCCCCACCATCACGTCGGCCAGGGAGCCGGACTTATTCTCCTTGTTGGACAGCTCCAGCAGGGCCTTCTTCTCCGCGTTGAGGTCGGTGCGGGCCGAGCAGATGGCGCCCTTGCGGTCGCAGATGATGGCGTCTCCCAGGCCCATGGACTTCAGGAGCTTGAAAATGGCGGTGCCGGCGGCGCCGGCCCCGGAGAATACGGCGGTAATGTCCTCGATCTTCTTGTCCACCAGCTTCAGGGCGTTGATGAGGGCGGCGGCCACGATGATGGCGGTGCCATGCTGGTCGTCGTGGAAGATGGGAATGTCGCACACCTCCTTGAGCTTGCGCTCAATTTCAAAGCAGCGGGGGGCGGAGATGTCCTCCAGGTTGACCCCACCGAAGGAGCCGGCCAGCAGGGCCACGGTGTGGACGATCTCGTCCACGTCCTTGGAGCGGATGCACAGCGGCACGGCGTTGACGTTGCCAAAGGCCTTGAAGAGCACGCACTTGCCCTCCATCACCGGCATCCCCGCCTCAGGGCCGATGTCACCCAGGCCCAGCACGGCGGTGCCGTCGGTGACCACCGCCACGGTGTTCCAACGGCCGGTGAGCTCGTAGCTCTTATTGATGTCCTTTTGGATCTCCAGGCAGGGCTGAGCCACGCCGGGGGTGTAGGCCAGAGACAGGGCCTGGCGGTCCTTGACCTCCATCTTGGGCACCGTGTCCAGCTTGCCCCGCCACTGATAGTGCAGTTTCAAAGATTCTGCTGCGTAATCCATTTGTCTAACTCCTTTTTCCACTCTTCCATCTGGGATGGAAGGAATTGTTATACAATGGTGTTATCATATCACACCATGTTTCAAAATAAAAGGACCCTTCCCACACGTCGCCTACCAAGGTCTCTGCTTTAATCAAACAGGACCTCCCAGTTGGGACTGTGAAACGCATCGAAGCACATGCGGATCTGTTCCTCGTTGTTTTTTTCCGTTGCCAATGTTGGCAGTTCCTCCGCCGAGAAATAGGCAAACCCTTGGGTCTCTATGTTTTCTTCAAAGTGGCCGCCAACCACGGTGCATAAGACAAAGATCTTGCATACACCGTAGGGGTATACGGGCAAATTGTGCTTTGACCGGTCCTGTACTGCTATGATTTTGTCCGCAGTGACATCCAGGCCGGCTTCCTCCTTGACCTCTTTGATGGTGTTCTCTTTCACCGAGACATCCACATCGCACCAACCGCCTGGGAGCGCCCATCGGCCGTCATGCTCCTGCACCAGCAGGATTTTCCCCTGGTCAAACATGGCTGCCCTCGTGTCAATTTTCGGAGTTTGATACCCCGTTTCGTTGCAAAACAAATCCTTGACCTTGTTGAGGGGAAGCTCCGTTTGATGGGAAACCATTTCAGCTGCCACCGTGCGGATTCTCTCAAACCGTTCCAAATCAAATTTGTCTTTGGAATAGAACAGGCCTGCCTGCGCGATACTCTGTAATTCCATGGCCCACTCCAACCATTTTTCCTGTGTGTCCATTTCAAACTCCTCATAAAAATCCGATTTGTTTCCTTGAATATGCTTGTGAATGGAATTGTTGTGCAATAGTGATATCATATCATACCATCTTGCAAAATAAAAGAGCCATACCCACAGTTTTCTCGGCCTCATCTTGTAATTCCATGCCAAACCCTGTATAATCTTTGAGAATATATAACGTCTGAAAGGATGTCCTTATCTATGAAGCTCGGTATTGTGGGTCTGCCCAACGTGGGCAAATCGACCCTGTTCAACGCCATCACCAACGCCGGTGCAGAGAGCGCCAACTACCCCTTCTGCACCATTGACCCCAACGTGGGCATTGTGGCGGTGCCCGACCCCCGTCTGGACTGGCTCAGCGAGTTCTACAAGCCCAAAAAGACCACCCCCGCCGTGGTGGAGTTCGTGGACATCGCCGGTCTGGTGAAGGGCGCCAGCCACGGAGAGGGCCTGGGCAACAAATTCCTGGCCAACATCCGGGAGTGCGCCGCCATCGTCCATGTGGTGCGCTGCTTCGACGATGAAAACGTCATCCACGTAGAGGGCTCCACCGACCCCATCCGGGACATTGACATCATCGACCTGGAGCTCATCATGGCCGACGTGGAGATGGTGGACCGCCGCATTGACAAGGCCAACAAGGCCGCCAAGGCGGACAAGAAGTTCCTCCACGAGGCGGAGGTGTTTCAGGGCCTGCGGGACTGGCTCAACGAGGGCAACTCCGCCCGCAGCTACCTGTCCCAGGTGGACGAGGACGACGCCGCCCTCATCGCCACCAGCGAGCTTTTGTCCCTCAAGCCCGTCATCTACGCCGCCAACCTGGACGAGGAGGGCTTCTCCCACCCCGCCGACGTGGCCTACTATCAGCAGGTCTCCCAACGGGCTGCCCAGGAGGGCGCCCAGTGCATCCCCGTGTGCGCCCAGCTGGAGGCGGAGATCGCCCAGCTGGAGCCTGAGGAGAAGGCCATGTTCCTGGAAGATCTGGGCATTGCCCAGTCCGGTCTGGACCGTCTGGTGGGGGCCAGCTATACCCTGCTGGGCCTCATCTCCTTCCTCACCGCCGGTGAAGATGAGTGCCGGGCCTGGACCATCACCAATGGCACCAAGGCGCCCCAGGCCGCCGGCAAGATCCACTCCGACTTTGAGCGTGGCTTCATCCGGGCCGAGACCGTGGCCTTTGAGGACCTGAAGGCCTGCGGCTCCATGGCCGCCGCCCGGGAGAAGGGCCTGATCCGCTCCGAGGGCAAGGACTATGTGGTCAAGGACGGGGACATTATTTTGTTCCGATTTAATGTATAAAAACCGCAGGGGTCTGTTGCAAAATACGTAGATTGCCTAACTCCCCACCAGAGACAATCCCCCAGTCACCTACGGTGACAGCCCCCTTTACACAAGGGGGCCTTGGTACTGCGGTGTTTCTGTTGTCAGATTTCAGCGAA
>DVKO01000102.1 GCA_018715985.1 Candidatus Enterenecus avicola | reverse complement strand
TGATCGCTGCCTTTGTTCACCGCCTCAACCTCAGGCCCCGCAAATGTTTAGGCTGGCGTTCCCCATTCGAAGTCTTTTACCACGATGTGTTGCACTTGACTTGACAATGTGCCTTTCAATTTATTTTTCCATCTTCGGATGGAAAAACTCTGCCGAGGGCTTTTTGACGATGCAAGATCATCTGTCCTTCTTGCATTGACGTGAGGCTTTTCGACAGTCTGAAGGGAGATGCAAGTGCTGTCTTGCATCTCCCTTTTCTGACCCTTTACAATCTTTTTCCTTCTATGCCATCATATCTGTGACGCTGTTGCAAAATGGCGGTTGGCCACTCCCTTGAGAAAGGGGGTGATGCGGATGGGAAACGGGCGTTGGACGAAAGTCCTTCGCTTTCTGGTGTGGTTCATCATCGTCCTGCTGGCGATGGTCTACATATCCCCAAAAGCGTGTTGACCGCCCGGCTGCACCCGAGCGGTCAACATAAGTTGATGTAACCTTGTGGGGCTAACCGTCATGCAACAGCGCCCTTTCATGTTTATTATAGCCAACCCTCCCCCGGTTGTCAATGCTCGGCAGGATGATTGCCCAGTTGGGAGGAAGTGTCGCAAACAGTGCCGTTCGCCCAACCACATGGACAGACAATCCCCCCGTCACCTACGGTGACAGCGCCCTTTACACGAGGGGGCCTAAGGGCTGGATGGTTTCCAAGTCCGGGCCTACTCTGGAAAAGCGGTGTTGCCACCGCCGGGAGCCAGTCTACCGACAGCTGGGAACAGCTGCTACGCCGGGGTGAGGCCCTGGAGAGTAGAAGTACCATCTGACAGAGCAGCAGGCAATTTCTTTTCACTTGCCTGGCCATCTATGTGACCCCACCGGGCCAAGGGCCGCAAAGAGGAGGACGCAGGTACACCCAGTACCGCGGGGTGGATTCCACAAGGCGGGGGAAGGCCCCGCCTTTGGTGGTCTTTGGTTCCTTTCTGGCAGCAGAAAGGAACCCCCAGCGGGAAGCGCGTTCCCAGGCTGGTAAGCCTAGTATAAGGGAAAAAAACAAGACGCCGCTGGGCGTCTTGTTTTTTTCCCTTATTGGAAGTTCTTCAAAGCCTCGGCATCCCGGGCCTTCTGCTCCTCCAGTGCTTCTTTCAGCAGCATATCCTTCACCTTCATCAGGCGGGTGGTGGTGGAGCGGTCGTTTTCATCCAGCTTCATGGTGATATACCGGATGGCCTCCTGGGTGTTGGGAATCATCACATATTCCAGGGCGTTGACCCGGCGGCGGGTCTTTTCGATCTCCTCGGCCAGCAGCTGGGCGGTCTTTTCGATCTGGGCCAGCTTGAGCATGGACTGGAACACATCGCCCAGGGCCTCCACGGCGGCGTCCAGCTCCCCGGAGGTGTTGGCAAAGCCGTAGGGGAAGATGTCCGAGGTGTCACTGGTGCGGGTCTTGTAGGTGTAGGTGGGCACGTTGACGCTCATGACATTGCGGAAGCTCATGTCCAGCTCCACGCTCTGCTTGGGGTACATCAGGGCCTGCTCCATGGCCGCCCCGCTCATGAGGGCGGAGGCCACGGTGAAGGAGCCGTGCACCCGCATCAGCTCCGCCTCCACCTGGCTGCGCAGGGCCCGCACCTCCCGCACGGTGTCCAGAAACTGCTTCATCAGCTCGTCCCGCTTGTCTTTGAGCAGCTTGTGGCCCCGCTGGGCGGTTTTCAGCTTGCGTTTTAAGCGGGTGAGCTCCATTCGGGTGGGATTGACAACGGTGGCAGCCATTGTTTATCCCTCCTTCTTGGGCAGATACTTGTCGATATACTCCTGTTTGATCCGCTTGAGCTCGGCGGTGGGCAGGATGGACAGCAGCTCCCAGCCCAGATCCAGGGTCTCCTCGATGGTGCGGTTGGTCTCATAGCCCTGGTTGACGTAGCGGCGCTCAAACTCGTCGGCAAACTTGGCATACAGCAGGTCGGTGGGGGTGAGGGCGGCCTCGCCCAGAATGGACATCAGCTCCTTGTTGTCCTTACCGGTGGAGTAGGCGGCAAAGAGCTGGTTCATGGTGTTGGCGTGGTCCTCCCGGGTCTTGCCCTGGCCGATGCCCTTGTCCTTCAGACGGGACAGGGAGGGCAGCACGTCCACGGGGGGATGGATGCCCTGGCGGTAGAGGGCACGGGAGAGGATGATCTGGCCCTCGGTGATATAGCCGGTCAGGTCGGGAATGGGGTGGGTCTTGTCGTCCTCGGGCATGGTCAGAATGGGGATCATGGTGATGGAACCGCTCTTGCCCAGCTGACGGCCGGCCCGCTCGTACATGGTGGCAAGGTCGGTATACAGGTAGCCGGGGTAGCCGCGGCGGCCGGGGACTTCCTTCTTGGCCGCGGACACCTCACGGAGGGCCTCGGCGTAGTTGGTGATGTCGGTGAGGATGACCAGCACGTGCATGCCCTTCTCGAAGGCCAGGTACTCCGCGGCGGTGAGGGCCATACGGGGGGTGGCGATACGCTCGACGGCGGGGTCGTTGGCCAGGTTGGTGAAGAGCACGGTGCGGTCGATGGCGCCGGTACGGCGGAACTCCTGCACGAAGAAGTCGGACTCCTCGAAGGTGATGCCGATGGCGGCAAACACCACGGCGAAGTTGGCCGCGTCATCACCCAGCACCTTGGCCTGACGGGCGATCTGGGCGGCCAGGGCGGCGTGGGGCAGACCGGAGCCGGAGAAGATGGGCAGCTTCTGTCCACGGACCAGGGTATTCAGGCCATCGATGGAGGAGATGCCCGTCTGAATGAACTCGTTGGGGTAGTCCCGGGCGGCGGGGTTCATGGGCAGGCCGTTGATATCCCGGTACTCGTCGGCCATGATGTCGGGGCCGCCGTCAATGGGACGGCCCATGCCGTTGAACACCCGGCCCAGCATGTCGCCGGACACAGCCAGCTGCAGGGGGTGGCCCAGGAACCGGATCTTGGACTGGGCCAGGTTGATGCCGGCGGAGGCCTCAAAGAGCTGGACCACGGCGTTGTCGCCGTTGACCTCCAGCACCTTGCAGCGGCGGATGGTGCCGTCGGGCAGCTCGATCTCGGCCAGCTCGTCGTAGGTGACGCCCTGGACCTTGCGCACCACCATCAGAGGGCCGTTGATCTCCTGGATTGTGCGATATTCCCGAATCATGCCTCAGCACCTCCCTTGGCGGCAATAGCCTCGATCTCTTCCTCCATCTCCCGGGCCATCTCGGCGTAGACGGTGGGGAACTGGTCGTCGGGCACGCTCTTGGCCCGGCCCATCTTCTCCCGGAAGGGGATGACAAACAGCTCGGACACCGGGGCGCCCTTCTCGATGGCGGCCCGGCACAGCTTGTCGTAGTCCAGAATCATCTGGATCATCTTGTCCTGGCGCTCGTAGCTGGAGTACCAGTCCACCTCCATGAAGCCGTTCTGCTGCAGGAAGTCCTCACGCAGCATCTTGGCGGTCTCCAGGGTGAGCTGGTCGCCGGCGGACAGGGAGTCCTTACCGACCAGCTGGACGATCTCGTTCAGGCTGGCCTCCTCCTGGAGGATGGCCATGGACTGATCCCGGTTGGCCATGAACTGGGGACCCAGGTTCTCGTCATACCAGGGCTTCAGGGAGTCCAGGTACAGGGAGTAGGAGTTGAGCCAGTTGATGGCGGGG
>DVKO01000101.1 GCA_018715985.1 Candidatus Enterenecus avicola | reverse complement strand
AACATCCTCATCAAGCTGGTGTCCACTGTGTCCATCGTGTTCTCCGGTTTGATCGTGGCAGTCCAGGCGTTTATGAGCTAAGGCTAGGTCGGCACCCAAGCCTCCCTTGTGTAAAGGGAGGTGGCACAGCGTCAGCTGTGACGGAGGGATTGACGGTGCAGCGTCCCCTGTTTGGCCCACTCACCTCTACCGTCAACCCCTCAGTCAGCCTCACGGCTGACAGCTCCCCTTACACAGGGGAGCCTATGGAGCGTCGCCTTTTCCCTCCATGCGCCACAGCAGTATACCATGCGTTTTGATTTACTGCCACCTCCCCGAACTCCGGTTCGGGGAGGCTTTTTTGTGCATCCGTTCATGGTAAAATCTTTTTGAAATTCTTTGCAACGTTTTGACGGTTCCCCAGTCTTATGGGTGAAGGAGGTGAGAGTATGGCTGACTTTGAACAGATCTACGCCCAGTATTTCCCCAGCGTATACAAATTTGTCTATTCCATGTGCCGCAACCCGGACGTGGCCGAAGAGGTGACCCAAGAGGCCTTTTACAAGGCCATGATGCACATTCATCGGTTTGACGGCACCTGTCAGCTGTACGTCTGGCTGTGCCAAATCGCCAAGAACACCTATTTCACCCAATTCAAACAGCAAAAGCGCCTGGTAGAGGAGGGGGAAGCCCCTCTCCCGGACTCCGCCGCCCCGGACTTTGAGCGCCAGCTGCTGGACCAGGACACCGCCCACCGGCTCCATGTGCTCCTCCACCAGCTCCCCGAGCCGTACAAGGAGGTCTTTTCCCTGCGGGTGTTTGGGGAACTGCCCTTTGCCCAGATCGGGGAGCTGTTTGGAAAGACGGACAGCTGGGCCAGAGTGATTTTCTACCGGGCCAAAACCAAGCTGAGGAGGGATTATGATGAAGACACCGTGTAACGTCATCCGGGACCTGCTCCCTCTGTACCATGACGGCGTGTGCAGCCCGGAGAGCCGTCAGCTGGTGGAGGAGCACCTGGAGAAATGCGCCGACTGCCGTGGGGAGCTGGAGCGCATGGACACTCCCCTGCCCACCGCGCACCCCCAGGTGAACGAGCGCACCGTGGCAGCAGCGGCGTCCTCCGCCTGGAAGCGGGGGAGACGGCGGGCCTTCTCCAAGGGCTTCGTCCTGGCCGCTGTGCTGGTGGCGGTGGTATCCGTACTCGTGGGCACTTGGATCTGGGTCAACAGCTGGCCCATGGAGGTAACGGGTCGCATCGTGGAGACTCAGGTGGACCAAACCACCGGAGAAGTGACATACGTGGTCTACACCACCCGGGGGAAGGAGATCGGGCTGCTCCTGGAGGAGGACACCTGGATCAGATCCTACTTTGACACCTACACCGAGCAGGACTTCCTGGATGGAACCATCACCGATTCCCTGCACATCTACGCTGAACTGGGCAGCAACAAAGAGACCATCTACAACCAGGACGGGGAGAAGATTCCCGCCTATCCCGCCCAGCTGGTGGAAATTGATGCCTATCAAACACCAGATTTTATGACCTTGGACGATGGCACTCAGGTGGAGGTCTGGCAGGGGCATCGAGGTGTGCTGTACGCTCTGCACGACGGCCCCGAACTGCTGGATGTGCGCACCCCCACAGGCCCGGATGGCACCTACGCTTGGGGCGTGGATACCCTCGGGCATCTGCCCCAGAAGGCCCAGGACAACATTTTGGCCTATTATCAGAAACAGGGGCTGATATATGACACACAGGTGGAACTGGAGCGGGCCTATCAGGAGTATCTCCAGTGGGAATTCTCCTCTCCCATCCCAACTCAGATCCTGCGCCAGGAGATCACCCCCACCGCCGCCAACGCCGAGGTCATCTACTTTACCACCACGATAGAGCGCTGCATCGATGGCGGAGCTGTGTCTATTGAGCCCCACTGCGTGCCCTTCTCCAAAGAGACCGGAGAGGCCATGGAACTGCAGGATGTGTTTCTCTGCACCCCGGAAACCCTCATCCAGACCCTGCTCAGCCACTCTAACATTGCAACCCCTGAGCTGGAGCCGGAGATGATCGACGCCTTCCGGCTGGACTATGTGACCATTGGCCAGGAACGGCTGGGAGTCACCTTCCCCGACGGCACCCTTCCCAGCCACGAGGGCACAGCAACCTTCCGGTTTTCCTATGATGACGCCGTCACATGGCTCATGCAGCCCTGGGCCGTGCCCGGCGCAGAGTGACCCCTCAAAAATCCCCGAACTTCGGTTCGGGGATTTTTTTGCAATTTACACGCCCCAGCCCTTGCAAATACTTCGTTTGTTTGCTAGACTAAAGTGAAAGTGACAAATCTCTCCCAAGGAGGAATTTCATATGATTACCATTCACAACCAGGGCATGAGCTGGCAGAAGGGCCAGCTGGTCCCGGCGGCAAAGACCCAGGCTGGTGTGGAGGCCACCATGGCCTACTCCATCCTGAAATCTCACAACACGTCCGGCTCCATGGAGCGGCTCTCCCTGCGCTTTGACGCCATGGCCTCCCACGACATCACCTATGTGGGCATCATCCAGACCGCCCGGGCCTCGGGGCTCACAGAGTTTCCCATTCCCTATGTGCTCACCAACTGCCACAACTCCCTGTGCGCGGTGGGCGGCACCATCAATGAGGACGACCACAACTTTGGCCTGTCCGCTGCCAAGAAGTACGGCGGCGAGTTTGTCCCCGCCCACCAGGCCGTCATCCACTCCTATATGCGGGAGCGCTATGCCGCCCCCGGCAAGATGATCCTGGGCTCTGACTCCCACACCCGCTACGGCGCCTACGGCTGCATGGCCATCGGCGAGGGCGGCCCCGAGCTGGCCCGTCAGCTGCTGTGCAAGACCTACGACATTTCCTATCCCCAGGTGGTGGGCATCTACCTCACCGGAGTACCCCGCCCCGGCGTGGGCCCCCAGGACGTGGCCCTGGCCCTGGTGAAGGCCACCTTCCAGTCCGGCGCGGTGAAAAACGCCGTCATGGAGTTCTTCGGCCCCGGTGTGGCCAACCTGTCCATGGACTACCGCTCCGGCATCGACGTGATGACCACCGAGACCACCTGCCTGTCCTCGGTGTGGCAGACCGATACCAGCACCCAGACCGCCCTGACCCTGCTGGGACGGGGCGCCCAGTACCAGCAGATGCAGCCCGGCGAGGGGGCCTACTACGACCGGGTGGTGTGTGTGGAACTGGACAAGGTGCAGCCCATGATCGCCCTGCCCTTCCACCCCTCCAACGCCTTCCCCATCGCCGAGTTCCAGGCCAACATGACCGATCTGCTCCACATGGTGGAGGAGAACACCCGGGAGCAGCTGGGCATTGAACCCCCCGCCCCCCTGACCGACAAGATCCGGGACGGCAAGTTCCACGTGGATCAGGCCGTCATCGCCGGCTGTTCCGGCGGCACCTATCAGAACCTGCGCCGGGCCGCCGAGATTTTGGGCACCACCCCCACCGGGTCCGACCACTTCTGGCTGTCCTGCTACCCCGGCTCCATGCCGGTGATGCAGGAGCTGACCCGCCAGGGCTATATCACCTCCCTCATGGCCGCCGGCGCCTCGGTGCGCTCCTGCTTCTGCGGCCCCTGCTTCGGCGCCGGGGACGTGCCCGCCAACGGGGCCTTCTCCATCCGCCACTCCACCCGCAACTTCCCCAACCGGGAGGGCTCCAAGCCCGGCGAGGGCCAGGTGTCCTATGTGGCCCTGATGGACGCCCGCTCCATTGCCGCCACCGCCAAGATGGGCGGCGTACTCACCGCCGCCGACCAGCTGCCTGACGTGCCCGCCGACCGCCCCGACGAGCAGTGGAGCTACGACGGCTCCTCCTACCAGGCCCGGGTGTACTACGGGGTGGGCAAGGCCAACCCCGACCAGGAGCTGGTGTTCGGCCCCAACATCGCCGACTGGCCGGAGCAGATCGCCCTACCCGAGAATCTGATGCTCACCGTGGCCTGCGCCATCTACGACCCGGTGACCACCACCGACGAGCTCATCCCCTCCGGTGAGACCTCCTCCTACCGCTCCAACCCCCTGCGGCTGTCCGAGTTCGCCCTCAGCCGCAAGGACCCCCAGTATGTACCCCGGGCCAAGGAGATCCAGAAGGTGGAGCAGCTGCGCCGCCACAACCCCCAGGACCCCCAGGTGCTGGCCGCGCTGGACGGGTACGACCCCGCCACCACCGGTCTGGGCTCCCTGGTCATGGCCCTCAAGCCCGGCGACGGCTCCGCCCGGGAGCAGGCCGCCTCCTGCCAGCGGGTGCTGGGGGGCTGCGCCAACATCGCCCAGGAGTACGCCACCAAGCGTTACCGCTCCAACGTGGTCAACTGGGGGATGCTCCCCTTCATCGCCAGCCAGTTGGAACAGCTGAACCTCCAGCCCGGTGACCGGGTGTATATCCCCGGCATCCGCGCCCTGCTTCAGGGCGACGGTGAGACGGTCCAGGCCCAGGTGCTGCGGGGCGGCACCGCCACCTCCGTCACCCTCTCCCTCCCCGGCCTGACCCGGGAAGAGCGGGACATCATCCTGGCCGGCTGCCTCATCAACTACTACGCTCAATAAACACCAAACGGGCTGCGCTCACGGCGCAGCCCGTTTTTCATGCAGAAGTCCCGCCTGGGCCAGTCGGCGGCGGAGCACACTGCCCAGTCCCACAGCCAGGGCAATTTTGCACAGGTCAAAGGGGACGAAGGGGAGCACGCACAGCCCCAGGGCCGCCCCCACGGCATACCCCCCCTGCCAGCAGAACCAGGCCGTGCCCAGCAGGTAGCACAGGGCGGTACCCACCGCCAGCCCTACCCCGTGGAGCCACTTGGATCGGGTGTGGTGGATCGCCCAGCCCCCCACCAGGGCCATGGGCAGATAGCCCATGAGATAGCCTCCCGTGGGCCCCAGCAGCTTGGCCGCCCCGCTGCCAAACCCGGCAAACACCGGCAGCCCGGCCAGCCCCACCAGCAGGTACACCAGACAGCTCACCGCCCCCCACTTCCACCCCAGCAGATACACCGACAGATAGATGGCCAGGTTGGCAAAGGCCACCGGCACCGGGCCGATGGGCAGAGAAAAGGGGCCCAGCACACAGATCACCGCCGCCATCACCCCGCAGCTGCACAGCCCTTGTATGGTTTTGTGCTTCATGTGGTCGTCCTCCGATTGTATACTAAATTCAGCATAAAGTATACAATAGATCCTTCCATCTGTCAAACTCCAGGTTTGAGGGAGATTTACGATGTCCTTGAACGGCACCAGCCAGTGAGGTTTCCCGGGTGACTTTACCGGGTGTGTAACATGAGATATGGCAAGAAACTGGCGTTGGAACTATCTGCGGGAAGAAAAGTCGTTCAAAATCACCGAAAAAACGTCAAATCAAACCAAATGATTTCAATTTAGCACCTGGAAAAT
>DVKO01000100.1 GCA_018715985.1 Candidatus Enterenecus avicola | reverse complement strand
CGTCATCCCCGCCCAGGCCGACCTGGCCGGGTATCAGATGCTCATTCTCCCCCAGATGATCGTCACCAAGCCGGAGCTCCAGACCCGGCTGCGCACCTTTGTGGAGCAGGGCGGCATCCTGGTGCTCACCTATCGGGACTTCGTCAAGGACATCCACAACAACCTGGTGCTGGGCAAGCAGCTCCCCCTGGACTTCGACGACTTCGCCGGGGTGTGCGTGGCGGAGACCGAGAGCCTCCAGCAGGGCCAGGAGTTCCCGGTGGTGGGGGAGGGCGCGTTCTCCCGCATCCACGGCCAGGGCGGCATCTTCCGGGAGATGCTCCTGCCCCAGGGCGCCCAGGTGCTGCTGCGCTACGGCGACCCCTTCTACGGGGAGTATGCCGCCGTCACCTGCCGGCAGCAGGGCCAGGGCCGGGTGTACTACCTGGGCTGCGGCTTGGACCAGCCGGTGCTGGACCAGCTTCTGGAGCACATGGCCGCCCAGCAGGGCATTCCCTCCCAGCCCTCCCCCGCCGGCGTGGAGGTGGTGCGCCGGGGCAGCCCGGACAACTCCATCACCCTGGTGCTCAACCACAACGCCCAGCCGGTGGAGTACAACGGCCAGACCCTCCTCCCCTTCCAGTGCACCATCCTTCCTACCGCGTGAGGCGGCGCCCCTCCCCCTGAAATCTTCCAGGAACAGGGGCCCGCTGCCCAACAACACCAAGGTGACCCTGGCCATCGCCGCCACCCTGGACTTCCCCGGGGCCCAGCCCCAGTATAAGATGGTGGATGTGACGGTGGACACCGCCGCCCCTGAGCTGGTGGGCGACCCCCAGATCTCCACGGGAGAGAAGGGGGAGCGCCTGCTCACCCTCGAGCGTGTCGAAGAAGTTCGACACGCTTCTCAAAAATGCAAGCATTTTTTCGAGGGGATGCAGCCCGCTGCGCGCATAATCGGGTCAAAGGACGACCCGATTCCACACTGGCGGGCTGAGCAGTGTTTTTTTCGATGCTCATGTCCCCGAAAAAAACAGATTTCAATTTATTTTTCCATCTTCGGATGGAAAAACTCTGCCGAGGGCTTTTTGACGATGCAAGATCATCTGTCCTTCTTGCATTGACGCAAGGTTTTTCGGCAGCCTGAGGACGGCAAATATTGCCGTCCTTTCGACTTTTTTCGACGGCTTTCGACCAGTTTCGTGTGTTATCATTCAGAAGTCCCATAGAACGGACCATTTTAGACAAGTTCTGACAGCTACCCCCTTGAAACAGAACAAATGTTCGATTATAATAAGACAAAGACACCGTGGATCAATGGGATGGCGGCCCCATCCCCAGCGCAGGGAGGAACGAGAATGGAACGGAACTGGATCAAAGCGGCAATCATAGACTTGCTGGACCGAGCAGACGAGGCCCAGCTGCGTGCCATTTTTCAATTCATATCCCATTATCTAGGCCGGTAAATGGAAAAATTCCCGGGCATCCAATTTCCCATTGGATGCCCGGGAATTTTTTTATTCCTCGGGGGTGGTCAGGGCCGCGGCCAGCCGCTCCAGCACCGCCCAATCCTCCTGGCTGAGCCGGGACAGGGCGGCGATGAGCCGGGAGCGAAAGCTGTTCTCTCCTGCCACCTGGCCCAGAAAGGCGGCCAGGTCCTCCCCCTGGTCCTGGGGGGTGGGGGATTGCAGCATCTCTCCCTCCCCCGTGCGCAGCCACGCCTCATGGACGTGAAACACCCGACAGATGTCGGTCAGTGTGCGGTCGCTGGGGGTGGTCTTTTCTATTTCATAGGTGGCGATGGTGTTCTGCTTCAGGCCGAGCCGGTCGGCAAAGACCTGCTGCGTGCAGCCGTAGGCCTTGCGCACCGCGCGAATGCGATCTCCTAGACCCATGCGGATCCCTCCATTTCCGTAAAAGACGCTGGGGTGTGCTTCTACATTCTACCACGGCAGGGGGAGAAGCACAAGAAGAAGTATTGACCAAATCAATAAAACCCTCTTGACAAATATCGGTGAGTGATATATTATTATCGAGAAATCAATAAAAAGGAGGGTGCATATGGAAGGTTGCATCGCATCGCTCTGCGTCCGCCTGCCCCGGCTGGGGCGTGCGGAGCGGGCATTTTGGCTGGGCGCAGCCCAGGGACTGGCATGGAGACATCAGCAAAAAGAGAGGGAGGAGCGGGCAATGGAGCGGGAAGAGATGGTCTATCACGGGGGAAAGCGCACCCGGCAGGCCAGGGTGAACATTCAGCTGCACAAGGAGGAGGGGACGGATCGCTTCTGTCAGGTCATTGAGGCCTCCTCCACGGCGGCGGCCATGGACGCCCTGGAGGCCCTGATCCGTGGATACGAGGTGTTTCTGGGGGTACCGGCCCACCACGTGCTGGCCGTTCTGGCCACGGTGATGACGGTGCCGTCGGGAGGAGGGGTGGAGCGATGAGCGGGACCATCTATCAGTACCGGGTGGAGTGTCCGGGCCGCAGGGCGGTGAAGGTGAAAGGGGCCAACCGCCTGGAGGCCACCGAGCAGGCGGCCAAGGTCTGGGGGGTGGCCTGGATGGCCGTGGCCCGGCAGTGCCGGGTGGAGCGGGAGAAGGAGGTGAAGGGCCGTGGCAGGATTCACGCCCCAGGAGCTGGCGGAGATGGCCCGGGCCGACGCGGAGATTGAGCGGGAGTTTGAGGACACGCAGTGGCAGGAGGAGCCGCCCCGGGAGTCCCAACTGGTGTGGGTGTCCCGGCTGGCCCGGCAGCACCACACCACCTACGGAAAATTTGTGGCCGCCCACAGCCCGGAGGAGCTCCGGGCCATGGTGGAGCGGATGAGAGAAGGAGGAGACATGGATGTTTCGCTATAAATCCAGCATCCCCGTGCCCTATGACAGGCAGGGGTATATCTACTTCAAGTCCCTGACCTACCCCCATATGACCCCCGGGGAACAGGCGCGGATTCGGGGTCTGTGCGAGCGGGCAGGGGGTTCTCTGAGCCAGGCGCTGCTGGAGCACGTCACCACAGGGGAGAGCGTCAAGTCCGTGTGTCACAGACACTACATCGCCTCTCCCACCAGCATCTACCGGGCGCTGAAGCGGTATTACCTGCGGTTTCCCGGAGATTTGTGATCCATGTGTGTACTTAGGCCGGGGAATGTGTAATCACAGCCCAATTTCGGCTGATACAATGAATGTATGAGAAAGACAAGGGAGGCGGGAACGTGGCTGCCAGACAGCGACAGACAAATCCATCCAAGGCCCTGATGCGGGAGGTTCGGCAGTACCTGGACTCCATCAGCCGCACCGTGGAGGTCACCGAGCAGGTGCCCACCGGGGAGGTGGACGAGAAGGGACACCCCATCTATGAGCGCAGAGGGGTATACAACGACCGGGGGGAGGTCATTCACACCCGGGAGTATGTGATCCCACCCACCATCACCGGAATCTGCCTGCACCTGGGCATCACCCCGGGCAAGTGGCAGGAGTGGTGCGACCACCAGGCCCACCCGGAGCTGGAGGAGGCCACCGAGTGGGTCACCGGCATCCTGCGGGCGTGGAGCGAGGAGCAGCTGCTCACCCGCAAGGATGTGCGGGGGGTGGTGTTCCACCTGCAAAACAACCACGGATATGCCCAGAAGGTGGAGGTGGAGGCGGGACCTCAGACCCGGCAGGCCCAGGCCCTCACCACCCAGGAGAAGCTGGCCCTGCTCCAGGAGCTGTGGGAGGGAGGGGGGCAGGTGACCCTGCCCGATCACCATGGCTGAGGACAAGCTGGATCAGGCCCTGGAGGTGGCCCGGTGGTACCGGGGGCTGAAGGAGACCAACAACGAGACCTTTCTCCCCCTCTTCTTCGACCAGCACCGGTTTCTGGTGCTGAAGGGGGGCGGCGGCAGCGGCAAGAGCATCTTCGCCGGGCGCAAGGTGCTGGAGCGGGTGACCAGCGAGCCGGGACACCGGTGGCTGGTGTGCCGCAAGGTGGCCCGCACCCTGCGGGAGAGCTGCTGGGCCCAGTTGGTGGGCCAGATTTCGGACTTTTACCCCGACGCCGGGGCCAAGACCAACAAGTCCGCCATGACCATCACCTTTCAAAACGGCAGCGTCATCCTCTTTGCGGGGCTGGACGATGTGGAGAAGCTGAAATCCATTTTCAACATCACCGGCATCTGGATCGAGGAGGCCTCCGAGCTGGAGGAGGGGGACTTCAACCAGCTGGACATCCGCCTGAGAACGGATTTCAACCAGTACCTCCAGATGATTTTGACCTTCAACCCCATCAGCGCCACCCACTGGCTGAAAAAGCGGTTCTTTGACCGCCGGGACCCCCGGGCCACCGTCCACGAGAGCACCTACCAGGACAACCGCTTTCTCACGAAGGAGGCGGTGGCCACCCTGGAGAGCTTCAAGGAGACGGATGAGTACTACTACATGGTCTACTGCCTGGGCCAGTGGGGGGTCACCGGCAAGACGGTATTCAACGGGAAAGCGGTGGGGGAGCGGCTGCAAAACATTGCCCCACCGGAGCGGGAGGGGCTGTTCGAGTACGACCTATCTCCCGACGGCATCCACCTGTCCAACATCCGCTGGGTGGAGGAGAAGGGGGGACCCATCAAGATCTACACCCCGCCCCAGCCCGGACGGCCCTACGTCATCGGCGGGGACACCGCCGGGGACGGCTCGGACTGGTTTGTGGCCCAGGTGCTGGACAACATCACCGGGGTGCAGGTGTGCACCCTGCGCCACCAGTACGACGAGGACACCTACACCCGCCAGCTCTACTGTCTGGGAGAGCACTACAACCGGGCTCTGCTGGCCCCCGAGTGCAACTTCTCCACCTATCCGGTGAAGCTGCTGGGGCTGATGGGGTACAAGAAGATCTATGTGCGGGAGGTGGAGGACTCCTTTGACGGGCAGATCCACCACGCCTATGGCTTCCGCACCGACCGGCTCACCCGCCCGGTGATTTTGGGAGAGCTGGTGCGGGTAATGCGGGACCACCTGGGGGGGATCAATGACCGGGCCACCCTGGAGGAGATGCTCACCTTTGTGAGAAATGAGAGTATGCGCCCCGAGGCGGAGAGGGGCGCCCACGACGACTGCATCATGGCCCTGGCCATCGCCCACTATGTGCGGCCCCAGCAGTCCATGCACCTGGACCGGCCCCAGCCGGGAGGCGGGGCGGCCTGGACCCCCGATATGTGGGAGGACTGGGACAGGGCCGACGGGCAGGAGCGGGAGCTGCTGCTGCGGCTGTGGGGCCGGCCGGGTGAGAGAAGAGGAGGATGAACATGAAGGGAAAACGCCAACCCAAGGCGGAGAAAAAGCTGAAGCTGTGGCAGCAGCGGCTGGCAATGAGCAACGCCGCCTATTCCGCCGAGTACGCCCGCATGGACCGGCGGGAGCGGATCTACAACGGAGACAACCAGCTGCGCCCCCTGGTGCCCGGGGACACCCGGAGGGATGGGGGGGCGCGCAAGACCAGCCACGTGCGCAACATCGTCTTTGAAAACGTGGAGACCCAGGTGTCCAGCGCCATCCCCCAGCCCAAGGTGACCCCCAGGCGCCGGGAGGATGAGGGCCTGGCCCAGGTGTTGGAGCACTTTCTGCGCAACGAGCTGGAGCGGCTCCCCTTTGCCCAGCTCAACGACCTGGCCGAGCGCACCGTGCCCATTCAGGGGGGCGTGGCCTTTCTGGTGGAGTGGGACAACCGGGAGCGTACCCACGATACCGTGGGCACCCAGGTGGTGCGGATGCTCCACCCCAAGCAGCTGGCTCCTCAGCCGGGGGTGTTTACCTCCATTCAAGACATGGACTGGATCATTGTCAAGATCCCCACCACCCGGGACGCCATCTTCCGGGAGTATGGCATCTGGGTGGAGGAGGATGGGGAGTCGGAGCCCCAGGTCCGAGGGGTGGACGGGGTCAGCACCCAGGAGGACGCCCTGACCCGCTATGTGGGCTATGAGAGGAACCCCCAGGGGGGCATCAACCGCTACTGCTGGGTCAATGACACCCCCCTGGAGGATTTGGAGGACTACCAGGCCCGGCGGCAGCCCGTGTGCCGCCAGTGCGGACGGGTGCGCCCCCTGCCCGGTCAGCTGGTGCAGCAGCCCGCCGCCCCGGCTCAGCCCGATGTGGAGGAGCAGCTGCGGGCCCAGGCAGCCGGGCAGCAGTTGGCCCAGACCCTGGCCCGGGAGACCATGGCGGGGGGCGGCGGGCTGGACAGCATCCCCGTGGAGGCGGACCTGGACCGTGCGCCCCGGGAGTATCAGGGGGGCGCCTGCCCCTGGTGCGGCTGTGAGGAGTTTGACGACCAGGTGCAGGAGTACGAGCAGGTGCTCCTGCCCATGGTCACAGGAAAGGGGCTGGACATCCCCGGCGCCACCCCGGATCTGGATGAGGCGGGCAACCCCGTCCTGCGCCCCACCCTCATCCCCTTCTACAAGCCGGGGGTGTTCCCCATCGTCCTCCAGCGCAGCGTGTCGGTGTACGGCCAGCTGCTGGGCAACTCGGATGTGGACATGATCGCCGACCAGCAGAACACCATCAACCGCCTGGAGCAGAAGATCATCGACCGGCTGGTGAAGGCGGGCACCCGCATCACCCTGCCGGACAACGCCTCGCTGCGGGTGGACAGCCAGGACGGGGAGCGGTGGTACATCGGCTCGGCCGCCGACAAGGCCATGATCGGGGTGTACGACTTCAAAGGGGATTTGGAGTACGAGCTTTTGTACCTCTCCAACGTCTACGAGGAGGCCCGGCAGATCCTGGGCATCACCGACTCCTTCCAGGGCCGGGCGGACACCACTGCCACCAGCGGCAAGGCCAAGGAGTTTTCCGCCGCCCAGGCCGCCGGACGGCTGGAGAGCAAGCGTGTGATGAAGCACAGAGCCTACGCCGACCTGTTCCGCATGATGTTTGAGTTCTGGCTGGCCTACGGGGACGAGCCCCGGCCTGTGACCTACAAGGATGCCCAGGGCCATACCCAGTACCAGCAGTTCAACCGCTACGATTTCCTGGAGCGGGACGAGGACGGGGCGTACTACTGGAACGATCAGTTCCTCTTCTCGGTGGACACCACCGATACCCTGGCCAACAACCGGGAGGCCATGTGGCAGGAGACCCGTCAAAACCTCCAGACCGGGGCCTTTGGCGACCCAGCGGCCACCGAGACCCTGATTTTGTTCTGGACCAAGATGGAGCAGCTTCACTACCCCGGAGCGGGGGAGACCAAGCAGGCCCTGGAACACAGGGCCCAGCGGGAGGCCCGAATGGGAGAAGAATACCTACTGACGCAAGGCAACCGCGAGAAAATGCCAGACCAAAGCGGAGAGGAGGGGAGAAAATGAAGGAGCACAAGGGGTACATCGGGCGCATCCAGAACACCGGCACCCAGGTGGTGAAGGCGCCCTGCCAGACCACCGCCACCAAGACCGGCACCGTGCACACCGGCGGTGATCTGAGACAGGGCAAAAAGTAAGCCCAAAGACAAAAATACGCAGGGACAGCGGGAACATCCAAACGCCTCAAGGGGGCAGAAAGGAACGAGAGATGGAAGTCAACCAGCAGCAGGTCTATGAGGCCCTGGGGGTGGAACAGCCCCAGCAGGAGCAGATGGCGGAGCAGCCCCAGCAGCGGGAACAGCCCGCCCAGGAGCAGCCCCAACCGGGGGAGATGAGTCTGGAGCAGCGCCGGGAAAACGCCGCCCGGAGACGGAGGGAGGAGACCCGGGCCGCCATCCAGGAGGCGGTGGAGAGCGAGCGCACCCATGCCCGCAGGGATGTGGAGCAGGTGCTCCGGGACGCGGGGCTCACCAACCCCGCCGACGGCACCCCCATCACCAATCTGGAGCAGTACCGGGCCTGGAAGGAGGGGCAGCAGGCCCAGCCCGCCCCCCAACCCCAGCCAAATCAGGCCATGGAGGCCCAGGTGGAGGCGGAGCTGGCCCAGATTCGTCAGCTGGACCCCACCATCCGCACGGTGGCGGATCTGCTGGCCATGCCCCGCGCCCGGGAGTTCTACCAGCTGGTGAAGCGGGGGAACAACTTTGTGGACGCCTACAAGCTGGCCAACTACGACCAGCTGACCCAGCGGGCCGCCGCTGCCGCCCGGCAGCAGGCCCAGAACCTGGCACGCAGTAAGGGCCACCTCATTGCCGCCGCCCAGCGGGGCAAAGGCGGGGCCACGGTACCTGCCGAGGAGATGCACCTGTTCCGGGCCTTCAACCCCCAGGCCAGTGAAATGGCCATCCAATCCTATTACAACAAGTACCAAGGAGGGAAATGATTGTGTTTTTACCCGTGAAAAGCAACACCGGGGCGCTGCTGCCCTGGGAATACCTGGGCGCCGCCGCCGGAACCTATCAGGCGGGCCAGATGCTCACCGTCACCGAGGGCAAGCTGGCAGCCCTGAGCCAGGCCAGCACCACCACGCCCCCCTATCTGTGCATGGCGGATGTGGAGGCCGGTGAGGGCCAGATCATCCCCGTGACCCGGGTGGAGAGCGGGTTTGTCTATGAGACCCGGCTCCAGGCGGAGTACGCCGAGGCCAAGCCCGGCGTGAAGATGCAGGTGGACGGGGACGGCCTCACCGCCAGCCAGGGCGCAGGCACCTTCGAGCTGGTGGAGGTGCTGGGCACCAAGGCCGGCGACACCGTCCGGGGCAGATTTGAGTAAAGGAGGACAAGCGATCCCATGAAAATCATTTTTTCCGAAGGCTCCGGCCTCAGCGACAGCATTTACGGCAAGTGCCAGGCCCCCATCCGTATGTTCCTGGAGCAGCGGGGGGAGCAGTTTGAGCGCCAGTCTGTGTTGAAGGATCTCTTCCTCATGGGCAAGAGCGAAAACTACGGCGACCTCATGACCACCATGACCGCCATGAGCGGCTTCGAGCCCGTGGGCGAAAACGGCGCCTACCCCCTGGACGGAATGCAGGAGGGGTACCAGAAGCTGCTGGTGTACGACACCTGGAAGGACTCCTTCTCCATCTCCGCGGAGATGATGGAGGACTCCAAGGTGATGGATATGAAGAAGCAGCCCGCCGCCTTCATCACCAGCTACAACCGCACCCGGGAGCTGTTCGGGGCTGCCCTCTACGGCGGCGCCATCTCCGGCAAGGAGAAAATTCTCTACAAGGGCCGGGAGTTTGACATCACCAGCGCCGACGGGGTCACCATGTTCCACACCCAGCACCCCGCCAAGGTCTCCGGCGAGGCCCAGTCCAACAAGTTCAACGACGCCTTCTCCGTGGACGCCCTGGGCAAGATGGAGACCGCCATGCACCTGTTCCGGGGGGACAACGACGAGATCCTGGACGTGGCCCCCGACACCATCCTCATCCCCGAGGTGGGCAGCCTGAAAAAGGAGGTCTTTGCCGCCATCGGCGCCGACAAGGAGCCCACCTCCGCCAACAATGCCTTCAACTACCAGTATGGCCGTTGGACCGTCATTGTGTGGAGCTACCTCAACCAGTTTGTGGACCTGACCACCGGAAAGGCCCCCTGGATTTTGCTGGACAGCAAGTACAACCAGACCTACGGCGGCGCGGTATGGAATGACCGGGTGCAGCTGGCGGTGCGCTCCACCGTGGATGAGAACACCGACGCCAACGTCTGGCGTGGCCGCAGCCGCTTCAACGCCACCTTCAACGACTGGCGCTTTGCCGCCGTGGGCGGTATGGAGGACGGCGAGGCGCTGCCCGCATAACAGGCTCTCCCGCCCCGGCGCAAGCCGGGGCGGGAGACGGGAAAGGAGGTTCAACCGTGGCAGACACCAGCCGATACCAGACCGCCCAGGAGGTGGTGGAACAGGTGGATCTGCTCTGTCCCAACCAGTACAGCCAGGAACAAAAGCTCCAGTGGCTGGGGGAGCTGGAGGGGCGAATCTGCCTGGATGTGCACCTGATGGGAGAGAAGCAGCTGGAACAGGTGCGCCAGAGCTGGCCGGGGACGCTGCTGGTGGGCTGGCCCCACAGCGACGTGTACCGGCACTGGCTGCTGGCCAAGCTCCACCAGGCGGACGGGGAGCTGGAGCTGTACCAGAACCGCATGGAGAGCTTCAACGCCAGCTATCAAAACTACGTCAACTGGTACATCCGCACCTACGACCCCGCCCACACCCCCGCGCCGGAAGGGGGTGGGACGGTTGCGGAGCCTGGTGCATAAGTGGCTGGAACGCCTGCTGGGGCCCAGCCTGGAGCGAATGATACAGAGGAGAGGAATGGAATGAACGGGGAGGAGTTTCTGGCAGCGGTGCTGGTGGGCCTGGCAGGCGGCAGCGGCGTCACCGGGCTGGCCATGGGCTATCTGCGGCGGTACATCGACCGCCGCCTGGAGCAGGGCGAGGCGGAGGCCCAGCTGCGGCAGGAGCACCGCCAGCGCCGCCAAGAGGTGGAAGATCAGCTGCACCATGCCTATGGCCGGTGCATATTCTGGCTTAACCACGCTGTGACCAAGCCGCCCGCCAACGGTGAGCTGGCCCAGGCCATGGACAAACTCACCCAGGCCGAGGAGGCCAAAAAGAAGCTGGATCGGGAGATCCTGGCCGCTTATGAGAAGGAGTGAGCACTTGAACGAGATGTTGAGGAAACTGTCCAGCCGCAAGCTGTGGACCGCCCTGGCCGGGGTTGCGGCGGGCCTGGCCCTGGCCTTTGGGCTGGATCAGGAGGCGGTGGCCAGCACAGCGGGGGCTGTGGTGTCGGTGATCTCTGTGGTGACCTACATTGTCACCGAGGGGCGCATCGATGCCGCAGCAGTCAAAACAGCCATCGAAGATGTGCAGGAGGCTGTGGAGGAGGTAACCACCATTGAGACTGATTAAATGTATTTTGACCGCCAACGACTGCTACAAGGCCGGGCGCACCATCACCCCCAAGGGGGTCATGGTCCACTCCACCGGAGCCAACAACCCGGCGGTGGCCCGCTATGTGCAGCCGGTGGACACCCAAGCGGATGCGGCCAGTCTGTACACCGTTTTGGGCACCAACCGCAACAAAAATGACTGGAACAACCCTGGCCTGGACGTGTGTGTCCACGCCTTTGTGGGCAAGCTGGCCGACGGCGGCGTGGGCAGCGTGCAGACCCTGCCCTGGAACCACCGGGGCTGGCACGCAGGCACCGGCACCTCGGGGGGCAGCGCCAACAACACCCACATCGCCTTTGAGATCTGTGAGGACGGCCTCGCCGACGCCGCCTACTTCGGCAAGGTGTATCAGGAGGCGGTGGAGCTCACCGCCATGCTGTGCAAGCAGTATAACCTGAACCCCCTGGCCGACGGGGTGGTGATCTGCCACTCTGAGGGGTATCAGCGGGGGGTTGCCAGCAACCATGCCGACGTGATGCACTGGTTCCCCAAGCACGGCAAAAATATGGACACCTTCCGCCAGGATGTGTCCAAGGCCATGGGCGGCGCCCCACAGGTCAAGCCCCAGGCCCCTGCCACCCCCACCGGCAAGACCTACACGGTGGCAAAGGGGGACACCCTCAGCGGCATTGCCGCCCAATACGGCACCACGGTGGACACCCTGGTGGAGCTCAACGGCATCCAAAACCCCAACCTCATTGTGGTGGGTCAGGTGCTCAAACTGCCCGGCGCCGCCGGATTTGAGCCCTACACGGTGAAGGTGTCCGTCACCGAGCTGCGTATCCGCAGCGGCCCCGGCACCGACACGGACAGCAAGGGCTTCATCGCCCCTGGCGTGTACACCATCGTGGAGGAGGCCGACGGCCCCGGCGCCAAGCGCTGGGGTAAGCTCAAGTCCGGAGCCGGCTGGATCAGCCTGGACTACGCCGAGAAGCTCTGAGCAAGGAGTTAGGCAAACCGTTCACCAAAACAGGGCATCACTGCACAGCGGTGGTGCCCTGTTTGAGAAAGGAGGAGAAAACAGTGCCGGCAAACTGGCTGTATATGGACGCCAAGTTTCCAAACTTTGAGGGGGAGACCTCCACGGAGGACAAGCTGGATCAGCTGCAAAACTACCTGTATCTGCTGGTAGAGCAGATGCGCTACACCACCCAGAACCTGGACACCACCAACATGAACCAGACCGCCCTGGCCGGGTGGGAAGAGGCCATTACAAGGCCCCTGTATTTGAAGCTGGAGGGGGAGGGACAGCGGCTGACCCAGCTGAGCGCCGCAGCCGACGGCCTCACCGCCCTGGTGCAGTCCCAGCAACAGCAGGTGCAGGAGGTCAAACAGGGGCAGGCGGACACCGATCAGGCTGTGGAGGGTCTGGATCAGTCGATACAGGAGATTTTTAATCGGGTAGAGCTGACCCTCACCTCAGACCAGGTGGAGATCGCCATTGAGGAGAAGCTGTCCCAGGGGGTGGAAACGGTGAAAACCGCCACCGGCTTTACCTTCGACGCCGACGGCCTGACCGTGAGCAAGGCGGGCAGCGAGATGACCACCCAGGTCACCGAGGACGGCATGACGGTGAGCCGCAGCGGCTCCGAGGTGCTGGTGGCCAACAACCAGGGGGTGCAGGCCACCAATTTGAACGCCAACACCTTCCTCATCATCGCCGGGAAAGCCCGGTTTGAAGCGTATGGAGCGGACCGCATCGGCTGCTTCTGGATCGGAGGCTGAATATGGCGTTACAGACCAAAGTTTACACCAAGACATCCAACACCTTTACCCTGGAGCTGACCCTGACCGAGAACTCCACCAGCGTGTCCGGCAACAGCTCATCGGTGAGCTACACCCTAAAGCTCAAGTCCACCACCAAGGACTTCTATCAGTACGGGGTGGGGGCCTCGGTGTCCCTGGACGGAAAGACGGTGGCCACCCGCGACCGGTACACCGCCGCTCAGATCAGCATTGGTACCTACTCCAGTGTGACCCTGCTCTCCGGCACTGCCACCGTGGGGCATGGTACCGACGGGACCAAGACCATGGCCCTGTCCTACTCCCTGGACATGGCCTCCGCCAGCTATACCCCGGGCCCCATGGATGGGAATGGGTCCATGATCCTGACCAGCATTCCCCGGGGAGCCACCATCACCAGCGCCCCCAACTTCACCGATGAGGACAGCCCAACCCTGAAATACTCCAACCCCGCAGGGGGCAGCCTCCAGGTGGGCATCTACAAGACCGACGGTTCCACCGCCTTGGCCGGGTATCGCACCGCCACCGGCAGCTCCTACACCTTCCGCTTCACCGCCGCAGAGAAGAGCAACCTGCAAAAGGTCAACACCGGGGGGAACACCGCCACCGTCCGGTTCTATCTCAAATCGGTGGTGGGGGGCCAGACCTTTATCAAGAGCGTGGACCGCACCTTGACCATCGCCTCCCCCGCCCCCACCCTGAGCCCTGCGGTGGTAGACGCCAACTCCGCCACCCTGGCCCTCACCGGCAGCAGCGACAAGCTGGTGAAATACTACTCCGACGCCAAAATCACCTTTGGGGCGGCTGCGGTGAAAAGCGCAACCTTAAAGAGCAAGAAGGTGACGTGCGGCAGCAAGTCCCTCACCGCAGATGGGACCATGCAGGATGTGGAGAGCGGCACGTTTTCATTTTCTGTCACCGACTCCCGGGGAAACACCACCACCAAAACCGTCACCAAGACCCTGGTCAACTATGTGAAACTGACCTGCAACATTAGCAGCGGCGTGCCGGATGGAGAGGGCAACTTTACCTTCACCGTGTCCGGCAGCTGCTTCAACGGCAGCTTCGGCCAGGCATCCAACACCCTGGCGGTGGAGTACCGATACCGGGAGGAGGGGGGCAGCTACTCCGACTATGCCGCCATGACGGTGAAGCAGTCGGGGAACAGCTACACCGCCACAGTGGAGATCACGGGTCTGGATTATCAAAAGGCCTACCAGTTCCAGGCCCGGGCCACGGACAAGCTGGAGACGGTGACCACGCCGGAAAAGACGGTAAAGAGCCTGCCCACCTTTGACTGGAGCGGGACCGACTTCAACTTCAACGTGCCGGTGGTGGTGCAAGGCCGCAGCGTTTTGGGGTGCGGAGGCACGGCCCACCTGGGGAGCAACCAAAGCGGCGTGAGCACCAACTTGACCTTGTCCCTCAACGTACTGGACGCCGCCTATGGAGGGGTGAAGCTGTCTGGTGGAGGGTTGTACATTCCGGAGAGTGGCCTATACCTGGTGGGCGGCCAGCTCATGGTGGGAGACGGCGCCAAGGGCCTGTATTTGGGATTGCAGGTCAATGGCAGCAAAAAGGGTATGATTCTGGATTCCTATGTGGGCTTTAGCGTGGGATACGGTGTGATTGCCTGTACCCCAACCATTGTGGAACTGCAGGCCGGCGAGGTGGTAACCTTGATCGCCCGCATGTCCGGCGCCAGCAACGGAGTGGTGATTGTAGGAAACAGCAGAACCAGAATCACGGTGACAAAAGTATATTGAGAGGTGAGAATGTGAAATTACCATCTATGGCCTATGCAAGCGGTATGGCCTCCGCCACCCAGACCTCCTTCGCCGGGCTCAACCACACCTTGGGGGCAGGGGACGGGGAGCTGTACCACATGGAAAATCTCACGGGAGCAGACTATCCCCTCCTCTCCAGCCGTCCGCCCCGGTGGAAGGTGGGCACCCTCACCCAGCCCGGTGGACTGTTTGCCCACAGTGAGCTGTGTTGGGTGGATGAGAAGGGATTTTGGTACAACGGGGAGCGAAAAGGGGATGTGACGGCAGGGGAGAAGCAGTTTGCCGCCCTGGGGGCCTACCTTCTCATCTGGCCGGACAAGGCCTACTACAACACCCAGACCGGGGTGTTGGGCTCCCTGGAGGCCCGGTGGACGGGGGAGGGGGTGTCCTTCCAAAACGGCACCCTCTATGAGCAGGAGGCCCAGGCCAGCACCATCCAGGCCGCCGGGGTCCACTGGGCGGACCACTTCCAAAAGGGGGATGCGGTGGCCATCTCCGGCTGCGCCCTCCACCCGGAGAACAACAAGACCATCATCATCCGGGACATCCAGGGGGACAAGCTGGTATTTTACGAGTACTCCTTCGCCCTGGAGGGGGAGAAGGGGGACCAGCCCTACACCGAGAGCGGGGAAGTGACCATCGCCCGCACCCTGCCCGACCTGGACTTTGTGTGTGAAAACGAGAACCGGGTGTGGGGGTGCAAGGGCAACACCATCTACTGCTCCAAGCTGGGCGACCCCTTCAACTGGAACGTGTTCGACGGCCTGGCCACCGACGCCTACGCCGTGGACACCGGCTCGGCGGGGGAGTTTACCGGGTGCGTGTCCTACCTGGGCTACCCCATCTTTTTCAAAGAGGACCACATCTACAAGGTCTACGGCACCATCCCCTCCAACTTCCAGGTCATGGGCACCTCCACCCTGGGGGTGGCCCAGGGGTGTGGGAAGAGCTTGGCGGTGGCGGGAGAGGTGCTGTTCTATGTCTCCCGGGTAGGGGTGATGGCCTACTCCGGCGGGGTGCCCCAGTGCATCAGCCGGGGGCTGGGCAATCAGCGGCTGTACCGGGCCGCCGCCGGGGCGGACGGCCTGCGCTACCACCTCTCCGCCCAGGACGAGGACGGCAACTGGCACCTGCTGGTCTACGACACCCAGACCAAGCTGTGGCACCGGGAGGACGACACCCAGGCCACCCACTTTGCCGCCCACGGCGGCAGCCTGTATCTGCTCAGCCAGGGGGGCGAGATCTGGACGGTGGGAGACATGGCCCAGCCCCCGGAGGGGGCAGAGCAGGAGGGACAAGTGGCGTGGGTGGCGGAGTTTGCCGACTTCACCGACGGCAGCCCGGACAAAAAGGGCCTCTTCCGCCTCCACATCCGCCTGGAGGTGGCGGAGGGGGGGCAGGTGCAGGCCTGGGCCCAGGTGGACAGCGACGGGGTATGGCACCCCATGGGTCAGCCCATCGGCCCCACCCCCAAGCGCAGCTTTCAGCTGCCCATGGTCATCCGCCGGGGGGACCACTACCGGATCAAGCTCACCGGCACCGGCGCGTGCCGCATTTACAGCATCACCAGAGAGCGGTACGGCGGCTCGGCGTACAACGCCACCCCCGGCCGCACCTAAGGGAGGGAGAGAACATGGCATACACCTACACCGACTTTTTGAAAAAGGCGGCGGCCAGCAACACGCTCAAGGACTTTGACCCCGACGAGCTGCGGCTGGCCCAGCCCAATCCGGACTACGGCATTGCGGCGGCCAGCCTGAAGGCGGAGGCCAACACCGCCTCCACCAGCGCCCAGCGGGCCCTGGCCAACCAGGCCGCCGACCAGCTGGCCGCCAGCTACCGGGCCGCCAGCTACAACGGGTTTACCGGCAGCAAGCAAGAGGAGATCGACAACGTGCTGGGCCAGATCGGCAGCTTCCCCGACTTCTCCTACGACCAGCAGGCCCCGGAGTACGACAACAAATATGAGGAGGAGCAGGACGCCATTCTGGACCAGATCGGGAAATACCCGGACTTCTCCTGGGATCAGCAGGCGCCCACCTACACCAATCCCTATGAGCAGCTCCAGCAGGAGCTGCTGGACAAGATCTTAAACCGGCAGGACTTTACCTGGGACAAGGACACTGACCCGGTATTTGGGGCCTACCAAAAGCAGTACCTGCGGGAGGGAGAGCGGGCCACCGCCAACGCCCTGGCCCAGGCCGCAGCGGCCTCCGGGGGACAGACCTCCAGCTACGCCGCCACGGCGGCGGCCCAGGCGGGGAACTACTACGCCGCCCAGCTCAGCGACAAGATCCCCGAGTTGTACAATCAGGCCTACCAGCGCTACCTCAGCGAGTATGAGCAGATGGCCAATGACCTGGGGCTGGTGAACAACCAGCAGCAGATTGGCTACAAAGAGTATTTGGACAAGCTCAGCCAGTACAACACGGACAAGAACTTCGCCTACCAGCAGTATCTGGACGACTACAACAAGCTCTTGAGCTACCTGGATGCCGTCAACGGCCAGGAACAGATGGACTACCAGGAGTACCAGGACAAGCTGGGCCAGTTCAACGTGGACAAGGAGTTTGCCTATCAGCAGTACCTGGACAACTACAACAAGCTGCAAAGCTACCTGGGCAGCCTCCAGAGCGCCAACCAGTCCGAGTACCAGCAGTACCTGGACCAGCAGCAGCGCACCGACAGCCAGAACCAGCAGACCAAGGAGCTGGCCCAGGCCCAGGTGGACGGCATTCTCCAGGCCGGGGTCATGCCCTCCTCTGACCTCATCGCCAAGTCCGGGTACACCCAGGAGTACGTCAACGCCATGCTCCAGTACTACCGGCAGAAGGCGGCCAGCGCCTACAAGAGCAGCGGAAGCGGGGGTGGCAGCAACAGCACCGCCAGCACCAGTACCAGCAGTTCCGGCGCAAAGCCCGGGGTGAGCGGCAATACTGGCGTACTGGTGTCGGTGCCTCAGTACGGAGAGATCACGGTGGCGGACGCCGAGCGGCTGGTGAAGGAAGGGCTGGTGCGGCGCACCGGGGTGGACAAATACGGACGGCCCACCTACGCCCCCACCGCCAAGAAGCCCAGCCAGAACATCCAGCTCTCCCGCTGACGCAAAAGGGCCAGTTTCATTTGACCTGGCCGGTGCAGACGGGTATAATACAAGAGAATACCTGCTGCCAAGGCAGAGGACAGGGAGGACAACCATATGTGGTTTGACCAATCAGTTGTATATCAGATTTATCCGCTGGGTCTGTGCGGCGCACCCCAGGACAACGACGGCGTGGAAGAAAGCCGCATTTTACGGCTGCTGGACTGGGTGGAGCACATCAAAAAGCTGGGCGCCGATACGGTGCTGTTCAACCCGGTATTTGAAAGCGACCGACATGGCTATGACACCCGGGACTATTTCCGCCTGGACTGCCGCCTGGGCACCAACCAGGAGTTTGCCCAGGTGTGTGACGCCTTCCACAAGGCGGGCATCCGGGTGATGCTGGATGGCGTGTTCAACCACGTGGGCCGTGGGTTCTGGGCCTTCCGGGACGTGCAGGAGAAACGCTGGGACAGCCCCTACAAGGATTGGTTCCGCATCGACTTCAACGGCAACACCAATTACAACGACGGCTTTTGGTATGAGGGCTGGGAGGGCCACAACGAGCTGGTGAAGCTGAATCTGGACAACCCGGCAGTGGTGGCCCATCAGTTTGACGCCATTCGTGCCTGGGTGGATCAGTTTGACATCGACGGGCTGCGCCTGGACGTGGCCTACTGCCTGCCCCAGCACTACCTGCGTCGGCTGCGGGAGTTTACTGCCGCCCTCAAGCCGGATTTCGTCCTCATGGGTGAGACCCTTCACGGGGACTACAAGCAGTGGATGGGGCCGGATTTGTGCCACTCGGTGACCAACTATGAGTGCTACAAGGGTCTGTGGTCCAGCTTCAACTCCATGAACCTCTTTGAAATTGGCCACTCCCTGGCCCGCCAGTTCGGACCGGAGCCCTGGACCCTGTACAAGGGCGCCCACCTGCTCTCCTTCCTGGACAACCACGACGTCACCCGTGCTGCCAGCATTCTCACGGACAAGCGGCACCTGGAGCCCGCCTATGCGCTGATGTTCGGAATGCCCGGAGTGCCTGCGGTGTACTACGGCAGTGAGTGGGGCCTGGAGGGGAAAAAGGAGCCCTGGGGGGATGCGCCCCTGCGCCCGGCCCTGGACAAGCCGGAGTGGAACTCCCTCACCGACTGGATCTCCAAGTTGGCTGCAGCCAAGCGGGAGAGCAAGGCTCTGTGCTACGGCGGCTACCGGAATGTGGTGCTCACCAACCGGCAGATCATCTTTGAGCGGGCCTGTGAAGGGGAGCGGGTGCTGGTGGCGGTAAACGCCGACGCCCAGCCCTACACCGCCCACTTCGACGCCGGCTGCGGCCAGGCGGTGGACCTGATTTGCGGGCAGCTCCACGACTTTGGCGGCGGCAGCCAGCTGCCCCCGTACAGCGCATATTTCTGGAAAATGGAGCGGTAAATATTTCTCGAAAATGCAAGCATTTCCGAGAGAAAATGCAGCCCGCTGCGCGCATAATTGGATCAAAGGACGATCCAATTCCACACTTGCGGGCTGAGAAGTGTATTTTCCCATGCACATG
This sequence comes from Candidatus Enterenecus avicola, assembly GCA_018715985.1. Classification (GTDB taxonomy): domain Bacteria; phylum Bacillota; class Clostridia; order Oscillospirales; family Oscillospiraceae; genus Enterenecus; species Enterenecus avicola. Next base: position 5,244 of record DVKO01000100.1, on the reverse strand, counting down.
TCCTGGGAAAATACGAGATTTCAATTTATTTTCCCGCCTGCGGGCGGGAAAACTCTGCCGAGGGCTTTTACCTAGGTAAGATCGTCTATTTTCGTTTTTGACCGTCTGACCGTCCGGTTTTCCTTTTTAGGGGAAGGCCGGGCGGTTCTTTTTTGGGCCGGGCGGCCATACACTGGGATGAGAAAGCCTTGGGAAGGGGAGAGGCGTATGAGAATTTTGGTGCTGCGCCGCCGCATCTTGGCCGGGATCGGGGTGGCGCTGGCTGCGGTATTTATGCTCAAGCTGGTCAGCGACCCCCGGGTGGTGGGGGTGTCCGCAACCACCCGGCAGCTGCCGGTGTACTGTGTCCAGGCGGACTACCCGGTGGTGTCCCTGTCCTTTGATGCGGCCTGGGGCAATGAGGACACCCAGACCCTCATTGACATCCTGGACAAATACCAGGTGAAGGCCACCTTCTTTGTGGTAGGGGAGTGGGTGGACAAATACCCCGAGTCGGTGCAGGCCCTCCACGAGGCGGGCCACGAGATCATGAGCCATTCCGACGACCACGCCCACTTCAACAGCTTGACCCCACAGCAGATCCGGGACGATCTCACCACCTGTGGGGAGAAAATCCAGGCCATCACAGGGGAGTTTCCCACCCTGTTCCGCTGCCCCTATGGGGAGTATGACGATCATGTGATCTCCACCGTGCGCAGCATGGGCATCCAGCCGGTGCAGTGGGATGTGGACAGCCACGACTGGATGGACATCTCAGCGCCTGAGATCACCCAGCGGGTCACCAGCCGTGTGAAGCCGGGGAGCATTGTGCTGTTCCACAACGCCGCTCTCCACACCCCGGAGGCCCTGCCGGACATCATAGAGACCCTGCTCCAGGACGGGTACACGTTTGTACCCATCTCCCAGCTGCTCCTGCCGGGAGAGTATGGGGAGGATTACACCATTGACCACGCCGGACGGCAGTGCCCCTGTAACTGAACAAAGGCTGCGCCGCAGAAATCCGATTTCTGCGGCGCAGCCTTTGTGGTTTTCTTACAGAGAGAGCAGATGCTGTCCGTATTCCGTCATGGACAGCTCCTGACCCAGCTGGTGGAGCTGCTGGGCGGAGATCCAGCCCTCCCGGTAGGCGATCTCCTCAATGACCCCCACGTAGTACCCCTTGTCCTCCAGGTCGTGGATGGTCTGGGCGGACTGGAGCATACTCTTGGCGTTGCCGGCGTCCAGCCACACATATTCATCCTCCATGGGAATGACCTGGAGCTGGTCCCGGCGCAGATACTCCAGATTCACATCGGTGATCTCCAGCTCACCCCGGGCGGAGGGGGTGAGGTTGGCGGCGATGTCCATGGCCTGTCCGTCGTAGAAGTACAGGCCGGGGACAATGTAGTTGGACTTGGGGTTCTGGGGCTTCTCCTCAATGGAGATGGCCTTGCCGCTCTCATCAAACTCCACCACGCCGAAGGGGCGGGGGTCGTCCACGTAGCAGCCGAATACGGTGGCGCCGTGGTTGTTGGCAGCGGCCTGTTTCAGAAGCTGCTGGAAGTTGGGGGACCAGAAGATGTTGTCCCCCAGAACCAGGCACACATCGTCTCCGTCCGCAAAGTCACGGCCGATGAGCAGGGCATCGGCAATGCCCCGGGCCACGGGCTGCACGGTGTACTGGATGTTCATCCCCAGCTGGGAGCCGTCGCCCAGCAGGGCGGAGAAGGTGTCGGTCTCTCCGGGTGGGACAATGACCAGCACATCGCGGATGCCGGCCTGCATGAGGACAGCCAGGGGATAATAGATCAGCGGCTTATCGTAGACAGGCAGCAGGGGTTTGCATACGGGTCGGGTCATAGGATACAGGCGGGTGCCTCGTCCTGCGGCCAGAATAATGCCCTTCATAGTTCATACCTCCATGCCTTATTCAGGCGTATTGAGACGATTTCAGCAGCAAGCAGCAGACTTGCGTCGGGTACAGTATACCGAACACCGGGAGAAAAGTCAACAAAGGGCTGCAAATGGTGATTTGGGAAATTTCCAGTATGTGTTAACCATATCTTAATAGAATGTGTGGTTGCAACTTAAGGGTAAGATTGGTAGTATAGAAGATAGCAAACCATCAGGAGGAACTGGGTATGTACAAAATCTTGATTTGTGACGACGACCGGGACATCGTCTCCGCTTTGAAAATTTATCTCACCAGCGAGGGGTACCAGACCGTGGAGGCGTACAACGGGCAGGAGGCGGTGGAGGCGGTGAAGGCCGGCGACATCGACCTGGTGCTCATGGACGTGATGATGCCCAAAATGGACGGCATTCGCGCCACCGCCCAGCTGCGGGAAGAGGGGAACATTCCCATTATCCTTCTGACCGCCAAGGGAGAGGACAGCGACAAGGTGCTGGGGCTGAACATCGGGGCGGACGACTACATCACCAAGCCCTTCAACCCCATTGAGGTGCTGGCCCGGGTAAAAAGCCAGCTGCGCCGCTACACCACCCTGGGCGGCAAGCAGAGCGGGGAGGAGCACGGGGTGCTGCGCAACGGGGCACTGGTGCTGGACGATGCGGCCAAGATGGTGCAGGTGGACGGGGAGATCATCAACCTGACCCCCATCGAGTACAACATTCTCCACCTGCTGATGAAAAACCCGGGGCGGGTGTACTCCACCGCCCAGATCTACCAGCTGGTGTGGAATGACCCGGTGCTGGGCTCGGAGAGCACCGTGGCGGTACATATCCGGCACCTGCGGGAGAAAATCGAGATCGACCCCGCCAACCCCTGTTACCTGAAGGTGGTATGGGGGCTGGGCTATAAGATGGAGAAGATGGGATGAGGGCCCGGGAGAATCTGCTGCTCAAAGTGTTGGCGTTTGTTCTGGCTGTGGCGTGTTTTTCCACTTCGGCGGTGCTGGGCTGCTACCAGCTGGCCAATCTGGATGTGATCTGGGGGGAATCCTCTGCTGCGGGAGGGTATACCATCCGTCACCTGCAAAGCCAGGACATTCATAGCATCACCTATCTGCTGGATCTGCGGTACATGGAACAGGAAAACGGGTCTTTGACCAGTTATGAGCAGCAGGTCAAGACCGACCTGGAGGAACAGTACAGCGCGGACAAGACCAATCTGCGCTGGCAGCTGCTGGACCCCGAGGGCAATGTGCTCTATGGCAGCGGGAAGGAGGAGCGCCCGGTGCAGCCCCAAGGCCTGTACTGGGGGGAGTACTATGTCTCCAACATGGCCATGGACGTGCGCAATGATCTGAGTGCGACCTGGGAGAGCGTGGTGGGCACCATCCGCAACCCACCCAAGAGCAGCCAGGCGGTGCAGTCCGACCAATGGCAGACGGAACTGGACAGGGCCGTGCAGCAGTACTGGGAGGACCCCAGTGGAAGCGTGGACCGGTATGCGGTGTACTTGAATGGGGACGGAACCGGGGACCTGCTGCGCATTGCCACCAACTTTGGGGTGTTCATCTATGCCCCATCCGTGGAAAATGTCATCAGTCCTAACGCCTTCGGCTACCAGTACGATTTGGAGAGCGGCGGCTGGACACAGAACCTGGAGCTGGGATGGGGGGAGGGCGCCGTGGCCCTGGACCTGGTGCTGTGGCTCCAGACCCCGCTGACCGTCACCGGGGACCGCTACGAGAAGGTGTATTCCGGGCTGACCTGGTGGAAGGAGCACAATGTGGTGCTGATGGCCGCCACCCTGGTGTGCCTGGTGGCGGGTGCGGCGCTGCTGGTCTACCTGTGCCTGGCGGCGGGGTATCGCAGGGGACGGGAGGGGATCTCTCTGAACTGGTTCCACCGCATACCCGGCGAGTTGATCCTGGCGGCGTCGGCAGCCCTGGGGTACTATCCCATGGTGTGGCTGACAGATGGGGTGCTGGTGGACTTGGCATACAGTGAGATGCCCCTCGGCTTTCCTCTGGCCATGGCGGGGGCAGGGATGGCGGCGCTGTCTGGGATCCTCACCCTGCTGCTGATGACGGTAAGCGCCCGGGCGAAAAGTCACACGCTGCTGACCAATACGTTGATTTGGCGAATCGGTGCCTGGGCATGGAAACTCTGGCTGCGGGTGCGCCAGGCCATTCCCCTGATCTGGCGGGTAGCCATGGGAGGTTTGATCTATATACTGTTATCTCTGGGGCTTTTGCTGGGGGGCGCCGTCCTGTTGTGGCTGGTGCTCAGTACGATTTTGGTGGCCTACCTGTGCAGCTGGGCCCACTGCTGGAAGCAGATCCGGCACTCCTCCGGGGAGCTGCTCAAGGGAAATCTGGATGTGCAGATCCCCTGCGGGAAAATGCCCCCCGATCTCCAGGAGCACGCCCAGCAGCTGAACAATCTGGGCAAGTCCATCTCGGAGGCAGTGGCCGAGCAGATGCGCAGCGAGCACTTTAAGGCGGAACTGATTACCAACGTCTCCCACGACCTGAAAACCCCTCTGACCTCCATCATCAACTATGTGGATCTGTTGAAAAAGGAGCCCATGCCCAACCAGCGGGTGGAGGAGTACATCAACATTCTGGAGCGTAAGAGCAACCGGCTGAAAAAGCTCACCGAGGACCTGGTGGAGGCGTCCAAAGCCTCTACGGGGGTGTTGTCGGTGGAGTTGGGGCGGCTGGATCTGGCCGAGATGGCGGATCAGGCCCTGGGCGAGTATGAGGAGCGGCTCCAGGGGGCGGGGCTGTCCGTGGTGCGCACCCTCCCCGACCACCCGGTGTGGGTGATGGCAGACGGCCGGAGACTGTGGCGGGTGATGGACAACCTGCTGTCCAACTGCGCGAAATACGCCCTGGAGGGCTCCCGGGTGTATATGGAGATCCACTACGACGACAAGAGCGCCACCCTGTCCTTGAAAAACATCTCCCGGGAGGCGCTGAACGTGCCGGTGGAGCGGCTGATGGAGCGGTTCGTCCGGGGGGACGAATCCCGATCCACCGAGGGCAGCGGCCTGGGGTTGTCCATTGCCCAGTCCATGACCGAGCTGCAAAAGGGCACGTTCCATGTGGACATCGACGGAGATCTGTTCAAGGCCATGGTGACCCTGCCCCTGGCTCCGGCGGAGGAGCTGGCGTCCATACAGGGATAAGAAAAGACTGGAAGACCCAGAACGTGGTCTTCCAGTCTGAGCGTGTCGAAAAAGTTCGACACGCTTCTCAAAAATGCAAGCATTTTTTCGAGGGGATGCAGCCCGCTGCGCGCAGAATCGGGTCAAAGGACGACCCGATTCCACACTGGCGGTCTGAGCAGTGTTTT
>DVKO01000099.1 GCA_018715985.1 Candidatus Enterenecus avicola | reverse complement strand
TCCGGCCTGAACGACGGCGCGGCCGCCATCATTGTGGCCAGCGGCGAGGCTGTGGAGAAGTACGGCCTCAAGCCCATGGCCAAGCTGATCGGCTGGGGCCAGGGCGGTGTGGATCCCAAGATCATGGGCGTGGGCCCCGTGGTGGCTTCCCGCAATGCCATGGCCAAGGCCGGCGTGACCATTGATGACATCGACCTGGTGGAGGCCAACGAGGCCTTCGCGGCCCAGTCCATCGCCGTGGCCCGTGAGCTGGGCTTCGACATGAGCAAGGTCAACGTCAACGGCGGCGCCATCTCCATCGGCCACCCCGTGGGCGCCTCCGGTGCTCGTATCATCGTCACCCTGCTCCACGAGATGCTCAAGCGGGACGAGGCCAAGCGCGGCCTGGCCACCCTGTGCATCGGCGGCGGCATGGGCGTTGCCACTATTTTTGAAAAGTGCTAAGCGTGAGGGTAGACGCATAGGGGAGCTAAGCCCAGAGCGGATGGGCAAAGCCCAGGGGCGGCACACCTGTCGTCCCGGGTTTGCCCGGAGTCGGCGGGCTTAGTGACCCGGCCATGCGTCCAACCCGAGCGTGATAACATCCAAGGACAAGGGTGTGGGGGGTCACCCCACACCCTTGTTTGAGTATTATCTTCTTTCAAAAGCCTCCCTTGTGTAAAGGGAGGTGGCTGCCCGCAGGGCAGACGGAGGGATTGTCTGGTGCCTGGCTCTGGTCAACCCCTCAGTCAGCTTACGCTGACAGCTCCCCTTACACAGGGGAGCCTTTGGAGTGTTGCCGCAGGGCGGCACACCATCATTCTTCATTCTTCATTACTTTGGAGGTATCTTATGAGCTATCAGCAAGAATACCAGCAGAAACTCACCACCGCCCAGGAGGCCGTGAAGGTGGTCAAGTCCGGGGACTGGGTGGACTACGGCTGGTGCACCAACACCGCCGAGGTGCTGGACCAGGCTCTGGCCGGGCGCATGGGCGAGCTGCATGACGTAAAGGTGCGGGGCGGCATTCTGCTGCATATGCCCGCCATCGCCCAGATCGAGAACCCTGCCGACCACTTCACCTGGAACTCCTGGCATATGTCCGGGGTGGAGCGGAAGATGGTGAAGATGGGTCTGGCCTACTACGCCCCCATCCGCTACTCCGAGCTGCCCGGCTACTACCGCAACTGCATCGAGCCCATGGACGTGGCCATGTTCCAGGTGGCCCCCATGGATGCCCACGGCTACTTCAACTTCGGCCCCAACGCCTCCCACCTGTACGATATGTGCAAGCGGGCCAAGCACATCATCGTGGAGGTCAACCAGAATATGCCCCGCTGCCTGGGTGGCTACCACACCGGCGTGCACATCTCCCAGGTCAACGCCATTGTGGAGGGCCCCAACGGCCCCATCGGCACCATGCCCGGGCTGAGCCAGCCCTCCGAGATCGACCTGGCGGTGGCCCGTCAGATTGTGGCGGAGATCCCCAACGGGGCCTGCCTCCAGCTGGGCATCGGCTCCATGCCCGGCGCTGTGGGCCAGATGATCGCCCAGTCCGACCTGAAGGACCTGGGCGTGCACACCGAGATGTATGTGGACGCCTTTGTGGCCATGAGCAAGGCGGGCAAGATCACCGGCGCCTGCAAGGCCTTTGACCAGGGCCGTCAGACCTACGCCTTTGCCGCCGGCACCCAGGAGCTGTACGACTTTTTGGACAACAACCCCGAGTGCATGAACGCCCCGGTGGACTACACCAACGACATCGCCCGGATGTCCACCCTGGACAACTTCATCTCCATCAACGGGGCAGTGGACATTGACCTGTTCGGTCAGGTCTCCTCCGAGTCCTCCGGCGTCCACCACATCAGCGGCGCCGGCGGCCAGCAGGACTTCGTCATGGGCGCCTACCTGTCCCGTGGCGGCAAGAGCTTCATCTGCTGCTCCTCCACCTTCAAGGACAAGGCCACCGGTGAGGTGAAGTCCCGCATCCGTCCCACCCTCATTGAGGGCTCCATCGCCACCTGTACCCGGAGCAACCTGCACTATGTGGTCACCGAGCAGGGGATGTTCAACGTCAAGGGCAAGACCACCTGGGAGCGGGCCGAGGGCCTGATCTCCGTGGCCGCCCCCCAGTTCCGGGACGAGCTCATCGCCGCCGCCGAGGCCATGCACATCTGGCGCAAATCCAACAAGCGGTAAATTTCCCTTTTCACACTTCAAGGGCCTGTTGCGGCTGCAGCAGGCCCTTGTCTTGCCTCTCTCCCAAGGAGAGAGGCAACAACGCCAATGAAAAAAGTGTTCTCTTCTCCGATTTCCCAGGTGCAAATCTGCGCCCCAGCCGGGGACGCTCCGCTGGGGTCCATTTTGAGTGACCAAAATGGACGAAAAGCCACTTAGGGCGTTCCCCCCTAAGGACCTCCCTTTGGGTACCAGGCTGGGCCTGCGTCAAAACGAAATTCGGCCCGTCACCCTTGCTGTGGCCCCTGTTTGTGCCACCACACCAGGCTACCCTGGGCAACTGGCCCTATCACCAGGTGGTTTCCACCTCCGGGCCTCCCCTGGAGAAGCGGCGTTCCCGCCGCCGAGAGCCGGTCCCGCGGCAACTGGGAACAGTTGCACACCAGGGTAAGGCCCTGGCGGTAGAAGGAGGCACCAACAGAGGAGTGGGTGCAAACGGTAGAACGGCAAGCCATCTATGTGACCCCACCGGGCCAAGGGCCAAAAGAAGAACGGCGCACACTCCAACCAGCACCGGCGGGGTGGATTCCACAAGGCGGGGGAAGGCCCCGCCTTTGGTGGGTCTTTGGTGACTTTCTGCCCAATCAGAAAGTCACCCTGCGGAGCAAACCCTGGCTGGCAGGCCTGATGACTGTGAGGTTAACCGGTCAATCCCTCCGTCTCGTCGGTGCGGACTGTGTATCCCTCGCCTCGCCCCTGAGAGGCGGGGCAAGTCTCGCTCACGCCGTCACACCTCCTCTCCCCACCAAATCCGCTTGCGCTGGGCTTTGGCGGGGGCCCCGTAGCGCCGGGCCACCTCCCTTTACACAAGGGAGGCGTTAAAGTCTTCCCTTTCCGCCGCTTTTGGTGTAAACTGAGGGAAACTGCTAGAGAGAGGAGACCTTCCCTTGAGTACCATGGATCGAAACCATTCCCTGGGCCACAGTGCGTCTCGTTCCCGCCGTGCCCTGCGCGCCACCTTTGCACTGGTGGGCCGCCCGGTGTACCACACCACCCTGCTGCTGCTGGACCAGGAGACCGAGGCCGCCGCAGCCGTGGCGGACATCTACCGCCGCATCTCCACGGACGAGCTGGCCCAGTATGACATCTCCACCCAGGAGCAGCTGCTGCGCACCGCCGTCCAGGTGGAAGTAAAGGCCCGGATCAAGGCCCTGCTGTCCCGGGACCCCCACGTCTTTGACCTGCCCAAGGGGGGCCCCCGCCCCCAGCCCCTCCAGGCCGACGACCACACCACGGCATCCCTGCTCCAGGCCCTGCCCACCCTGTACCGGTTCCTCTTTGTCCTCTCCGCCCTGTGGGACTACGACCGGAAGGAGCTGAAAAAGCTCTTCCGCCTGGACGACCGCAGCCTGGACCAGGCGCTCAGCGCCCTGCCCGCCATGGTGGAGGGCCTGGTGCGCCCCTCTTCCCTGCCCTGGGACACCTATGAGGCCTTTGTGGACCACTTGAAGGGGGCATACGCCGACGTGGAGCTGCCCCCCCAGCTGGAGGAGTGCGCCAAATCCCTGGAGCGTGAGCGCTTCGCCCCCGTGGCCCGACGCAAGATCCGGGACGCCATCGCCTATGCCGCCATCATCATCATTGTCCTCATCCTGGCCAAGCTGGGCATCGTACACTGGTGAGCGGTTAAAATTTACAGAAATTTCTTCCTCTCCCCGCCCCTTCGGTGTAAACTGGAGGGCAACAACCCAGAGAAAGGTGGTTTTCTCCATGTCCAAGAAGAAACACAAGAAGTCCAATCCCCACTCTGCCCCCAAGCCCAAGGCCAAACCCGCCCCCACCTC
>DVKO01000098.1 GCA_018715985.1 Candidatus Enterenecus avicola | reverse complement strand
ACACCCCAGGTGAAGGAGGTGCGGGACACGCACAGGTCCTCCAGGCCGGGCTTGATGAAGTTGTTCACCATCTCGTTGACCCGGCTGCGGGGCTCCAGGAAGTCGGTGTTCTCCAGCAGGTCCTGGATGCGGTCGGCGTACTTGGACAGGCGGAAGAAGTAGGCCTCCTCCTCAGCGTCCTCCACCTCCCGGCCGCAGTCGGGACATTTGCCGTCTACCAGCTGGGACTCGGTCCAGAAGGACTCGCAGGGCTTGCAGTACTTGCCCACATACTTGCCCTTGTAGATGTCCCCGTTGTCGTACATCTTCTTAAAAATCTTCTGGATGGCGGAGACATGGTAATCGTCGGTGGTGCGGATGAACCGGTCGTTGGAGATGTTCATCAGCTTCCACAGATCCAGCACGCCCCGCTCGCCGCACACGATCTTGTCCACAAACTCCTGGGGCGTGACCCCTGCCTGGGCGGCCTTGTCCTCGATCTTCTGACCGTGCTCGTCGGTGCCGGTGAGGAACATCACCTCACGGCCACGCAGGCGCTGGTAGCGGGCAATGGCGTCGGTGGCCACCGTGCAGTAGGTGTGGCCGATGTGCAGCTTATCGCTGGGGTAGTAGATGGGGGTTGTGATATAAAAACGATTCTCAGACATGGGTATCCTCCTCCTTATTCTCCGAAGTCATCTCCGTCTCCTGGGACGGGGCGGGGATGAGTTTATCCTCTGAGCCCACCTTGGGCGGGTTCTGCAGGTTGATGGGCAGCCGCCACAGGGCCGCCAGGGCGGCGGCGGACTGGGAGATGAGCAGCATGGCGGTGCCGGTGTCCGGCCTGGAGACCAGAGCCACCCAGGAGCACACCACCGTCATCCCCGCCAGCCACAGGGTGCGGCGGGGCCGGGCGGCGGCGCAGGACATTCCCGCCCAGTCGGTGTACAAGAGCATTCCCGCGATCACCGCCAGCAGCAGGGGCACATAATCCCACAGCACCGGGTCGGCGGCGCAGTTGCGGTAGGTGCCCAGCAGCCAGCCACATCCGGCACAGGCGGGCAGCGCCGCCCAGAAGCCGCCTCTCCCTCTCCGGCCCGGGCGATAGCCCTCCCGGCCGATTTGCAGCAGGCCCAAGAAGGCCAGCAGGGCCAGCACGGCGGTGACCATGCCCAGCAGGCCGTTGTCCCCGCCCTGCCAGGCGTTCATGGCCTTGGCCAGCTGGTAGGCCCGCCACAGATCCCGTCCCCGGCCAAAGAGCAGGGGCACGGCGGCCAGGGAGCAGAAGGCGGCAAACCACACCAGAGCCAAAAATACCACGTCGCCCACGGCGAAGAAGCTCATGTCCCATCGCCGTCCCCGCACCTGGGCCCGGGGGGGCGTCACCACGGGCTGGCGGGCGGCCAGAATGCCCAGGGCTGCCCCGGCGATCACCAGCACACACACCAGCACCACGCTGGCGGTGGCCCCCCGCACCGGGAAGCCGTACTGCCCCTCAAAGGCAGTGCTCTCCTGCCACACCCGCACCCCGGCGGCTGCGGCGGTGAGCACCAGGGTCCACACCAGCCAATATACATTGTAAGGTCGTATTCTCTTCATGGCGCCTCTCCCTCCCTCACAACAGGTTGAAATCCGGGAAGGGGAAGACCACCATCACCGCCCGCCCGATGACGCTGCGGTTGTCAATGATCCCGATGCTGGGGTATCGGCTGTCGGCGGAGTCGTTGCGGTTGTCCCCCATGACGAAGATACACCCCTCCGGCACCGTGACATGGTTCAGGCCCTCCCCGTAAGAGGGTACCCGCATGGTCTCCTTGATATAGTCCTCTTCCAAGGCGGTCCCGTCCACATAGACGGTCCCGGTCTCATAGTTGATGTCCACCCGCTGGCCCTCGGTGGCAATCACCCGCTTGACCAGGGAATCATTTTGATAGGAGCGCTGGGTGAGCACCACCACGTCTCCCTGCTTGGGCTCGTAGCCCAGGCACCACACCAGCATGGAGTCCCCGTCTTGCAGGGTGTTCTCCATGGAGCTGCCGCTGACCACAATGATGCGCACCACGAAGGTGAACACCAAAATCAGGGCGGCCAGTACAAACACCAGGGTGCGGACATTCAAATACAGCTCATAGCCCAGAGAGGTGTCCTTCCGGGTCCGGTTGGCGGCGGCCTTGGCGGCCGTGTCCTCCGTCAGACCCGTGACATCCGTCCCCCCCGTCAGCTCCGGTACCCCCAGGTTGTCCGGGGCCTCCGGCGCAGACGGGGTGGGCTGGCTGTCCTGCCATTGTTCATCCATTGCTTTCCACTTCCTCCGGGGGGATTTGTTGGGCCAGGGCCTGGGGATCGTCGTACACCAGCTGGAAGGTGTCGGCGTCCATGGTCTCAAAGGCCAGCAGGTAGCGGGCCACCAGCTCCAGCTTGTCGCTGTCCCGCTTCAGGATCTCCCGGCACTTGGCATAGGCCTCATCCAGCAGTGCCTTCACCTCGCCGTCAATTTGGGCGGCGGTCTCCTCGGAGTAGGGCTTGGCCTGGGCCATGGAGCGGCCCAAAAACACCTCGTCGTGCTCGGAGGCGTAGGTGACCAGCCCCAGCTTCTCACTCATGCCGTACTTGGTCACCATGTCCCGGGCAATGGAGGAGGCCCGCTGCAAGTCGCTGATGGCCCCGGTGCACACAAAGCCCAGGGCGTGGGCCTCGGCGGCCCGGCCGCCCAGCAGGGTGCACAGGGTCTCGCACAGCTGCTGACGGCTCACATGGCCCCGGTCCTCCTGGGGCCGGTTGATGGTCATACCGGCGGCCTGGCCCCGGGGGACAATGGTGATCTGATGCACCGGGTCCTGGGTGGGCAGGGCGTGGCTGACCACGGCGTGGCCCGCCTCATGGTAGGCGGTGATGCGCCGGTCCTCCTCCAGCTGGGCCCGGCTCTTCTTCTCAGGGCCGGCAATCACCTTGATGACAGACTCCTGAATGTCCTTCAAGGTCAAGAAGGGCTGGTTTTTCCGGGCGGCCAGCAGGGCCGCCTCGTTCATCAGGTTTTCCAGGTCTGCCCCGGTAAATCCGGTGGTCTCCCGGGCCACCTCCTTCAGGTCCACATCCTCGCCCAGGGGCTTTTTCCGGGCGTGGACCTTCAGGATCTCCTCCCGTCCCTTCATGTCGGGGCGGCCCACATACACCTGGCGGTCAAACCGGCCGGGGCGCAGCAGGGCGGGGTCCAGGATGTCCTGGCGGTTGGTGGCGGCCAGCACAATGACCCCCTCGTTGGCGGCAAAGCCGTCCATCTCCACCAGCAGCTGGTTGAGGGTCTGCTCCCGCTCGTCGTGGCCGCCGCCCAGGCCGGCGCCTCTCTGGCGGCCCACGGCGTCGATCTCGTCGATGAACACGATGGCGGGGGAGTTCTTCTTGGCCTGGTCAAACAGGTCCCGGACACGGCTGGCGCCCACGCCCACATACAGCTCCACAAAGTCGGAGCCGGAAATGGACAGGAAGTGGACCCCCGCCTCGCCGGCCACCGCCTTGGC
>DVKO01000097.1 GCA_018715985.1 Candidatus Enterenecus avicola | reverse complement strand
GGGCATGGCGGAGAAGGCCGCCTCATACCGGCCCAGGATGCCGCCGGTGATCATGCCGGAGATCATCAGCACCAGCAGCCACACAATGCGGTGCCGGGCCAGGGTGAACACCCCGGTCTTCAGGTAAGGCTTTTCCGAGGGGGCCATGGCCGCCATCTTCTCAAAGTCCTCGGTGGCCTCCTCCTCCAGCACGTCCATGCTGTCGTCCACCGTGACGATGCCCACCAGCCGGCCCTCCCTGTCCACCACCGGCAGGGAGAGGAAATCGTACTTCATCAGCCGGGCCACCGCCGCCTCCCGGTCCTCGCCGGTCCCGGCGGTGATCACGTCCCGCTCCATCAGGTCGGCCACCAGGGCCTGGTCCCCGGCCAGCAGCAGCTCCCGGATGGTGACCACGCCCTCCAGACGCCGGGCGGCGTCGGTGACGTAGCAGGTATAGATGCTCTCCGAGTCCGCGGATATGGGCGATGGCCTGGGCAACCGTCATGTCCCGCTTCAGGTCGGTAAATTCGGCGGTCATGATGCTGCCCACCGAGTTCTCCGGGTAGTGGAGGAACTGGTTGATGAGCTGCCGGGTGTCCGGCCGGGCGGCCTGGAGCACCCGCTTCACCACGCCGGCGGGCAACTCCTCCAGCAGGTCCACTGCGTCGTCCACCCACAGCTCCTCCACAATGGCGGACAGCTCCTGGTCGGTGGCCGCCTGGATCAGGGCCTGCTGGTCCTCCGGCGGCAGGTCGGAAAACACCTCCGCCGCCAGCTCCTTGGGCAGGGCCCGGAAGACCGCCAGCATCTCCGGCCGGTCCAGCTCATCCAGCAGCTCCGCCAGGTCGGCGGGGTGGGTCTGGGTCAGTGCGTCCCGCAGGGCGCACATATCCCGGCGCTCCAGCAGCTGCCGCAGCGCCTCCAGGGTCAGATTCTGTTTCATGGGTCTCTCCTCCTGTCGTTAAAATACAGCGAGGAAGTGACCAAAACAGGCGCGCCGCGGCAAAGCGTCCGGGTTTCATACCCGGCCGCTCCCCGCGGCGGAACCTTCCGTATTTGGGAACAGACAGCCGGGCCCCGCCCGGCCTGCCCTGCTTACAGGGAAAACCAGGCGGCGCCAGCCCTGTCCCCTGAGGGAAGCTCACAGCCCGCGTTGGTACTTCGTCCGCATAGGTCCACCTGATTTTCCTCCTTTTTCCTATTATTTTGCTAGCCTTTGGCTGCCGTTCGAGGATATCACACTTTCCCCCAAAAGGCAACCCCAAAAAACAGAAGGGCCCGCCCCCCCAAGGGGACGAGACCCTTCTGGATCTGCCTTTAGAAAGGTTACTCCGCCTTGCGCTGACGGATCTCCTCGATCATCAGGGGGAGGACCTTGGCCACGTCCCCCACGATGCCCACGTCGGCCACGTCGAAGATGGGGGCGTCCTCATCCTTGTTGATGGCCACCACATAGCCCGAGCCGCTCATGCCGGACACGTGCTGGGTGGCGCCCGACACGCCGCAGGCGATGTACAGGGCGGGGGCCACGATCTTGCCCGACTGGCCCACCTGATGGGCCCGGGAGACCCAGCCGTCCTCGATGGCGGGACGGGTGGCGCCCACCACGCCGCCCAGCAGGGCGGCCAGCTCCTCCACCAGGGCAAACTGCTCCTTGGAGCCCATGCCCCGGCCGCCGGTGACGATGACCTTGGCCTCCTCCAGGTTGACCGCCTCGGAGAGCTCCTTCACCGCCTGGGCCACCTTGACCTTCACCGCGTCGGCGGGCACCTGGAGCTCCACCGGGGTAACGGGGCCGGCCTGGCCGGCCTCCGGCTTGGCAAAGGCGCCGGAGCGGGTGGTGGCTACCACCGGCAGGGTGTCCACCACCACGTCGTTGAGCACGGTGCCGCCGTACAGGGGCACGGTCCACACCGGGGTGTCCCCGTCCCAGGTCAGGGCGGTGGCGTCCTGGACGCTGCCCAGCCCCAGCCGGGCGCACAGCCGGGCGGTCATCTCCCGGCCCAGGGGGGTGTTGCCCGCCAGCACCGCCGCGGGCTCATACTGGGCGGCCAGCTGCTCCAGCGCCCAGGTGAAGGCGTCCGCCGCCCCGTCGGAATAGTCCCCGCCGGTGACGGCCAGCACGCCGTCAGCCAGAGGGGCAACCTTCTCCGCCGCCCCGGCGTTGTCCGTGCCCATCAGCACGGCCAGAACCTGCCCGCCGGTGTGCTGGGCCAGAGCCCGGGCGGGGGTGAGGCACTCCAGCGCCCCGTTCAGGGCCTTTCCGTCCTTTTGTTCCAGAAAGACCAGAATATCCTTGCGATTTCCCCAATCCATACCGCTCTCTCCTTTACAGCACCTTGGCGTCCGCCATCATGGCGATGGCCTTGGCCACGGTCTCCTCGCAGGTCTCCTCTTTGAGCTTCACGCCCGCCTGCCGCTTGGCCGGCTCGTACACCTTCACCACATGGCTGCCGGCGGCGCCGGGGGCCACGCCGCCCAGCGCGGCGGCGTCCAGGGTGGGAATGGGCATTTTGCGGGCAGCCAGCTTGCTCTTGATGGTGGGATAGCGGGGATCATAGGGGGGCTTGTTTACGGTGACCACGCAGGGCAGGGGGGCGTCCACCAGGCGGTAGCCCTCCTCGGTCTCCTGCTTGGCCTGCACGCCGGCGTCGGTCTGCTGGATGTCCACCAGGTCGGTGACCACCCCCACGCCCAGGGCCTCGGCCAGCTGGGGGCCCACCTGGCCGGAGGCCTTGTCGGTGGCCTCCCGGCCGCAGAAGATCAGGTCGAAGGGCTTGCCGGCGTCGGCCTCCAGCTTGCGGATGGCGGCGGCCAGGATCTTACTCTTGCCCAGGGTGTCCGCCCCCTCGAAGGAGGGGTCGGTGATGAGGCAGCCCTGATTGGCCCCCACCGCCAGGCAGGTCTTGACCGCGTCCTTGGCCCCCTCGGGGCCGATGGTGATGGCGGTGATGCTGCCGCCCACCGCCTCCTTCAGGCGGGTGGCCATCTCCAGAGCGTAGGTGTCAAAGGCGTTGACCACGGGGGTGACCCCCTCCAGGTTCACCTCCTGGGTGCCGGGCTTCAGGTGGAGCTCCACCGAGTCGTCGGGCACCTGCTTGAGACATACCAGAATTTCCATGTCGTTACGCTCCCCGCCTTAGAATTTGCCGATGGTGTTGTTGGCCACCACGATGCGCTGCACCTCGTTGGTGCCCTCAAAGATCTGGAAGATCTTGGCGTCCCGCAGCAGCTTCTCCACCGGGTACTCCCGGCTGTAGCCGTAGCCG
>DVKO01000096.1 GCA_018715985.1 Candidatus Enterenecus avicola | reverse complement strand
ACTTCCTTCTCCACCTTGCAGCCCAGCTCCATGGCCACCAGGGCGGCGGTGTCATAGTCGATGATCTCGGACAGAGAGGCCATAATTCCGTTTTTCATCAGGCACTTGACCACCTCTGCGCCGGTCTTTTTCATGCGGCTGGCCAGCTCGCCCACCCCGATCTCGTCGGGAATCTTCACGGTGAGGGGGGTCTTTTTGGCGATCTCCAGCTGGAGGCGGCGCATCTTCTCCGCCTCCTCCTGCTTGCGCTTGTTGCCGAAGTTCTGACCCCGGTTCTTGCCGCCCCGGTTCTGGAACTTCTGCTTGCCGGTCTGCATCCGGTTGGCCTTGTCGGGCGCCAGATCCTCCAGGCGCTGGTCGTACTTCTCCAGGTTCACCCCGCCGCCCTTGCGGGTGTCCACGATCTTCTTCTCGGGGGTGCGGCTGTGGGGCTTGTGCTCGGCCTTGGCAGGCTCCTTCTCCGGCTGCTTGGCCGTGGCGGCAGGCTGGCTGGCCTGGGGCTTGGGCTCGGCTTTGGCAGGCTCCTTCTTCTCGTGGTAGACGTCGGCATAGATGCTCTCAATGGACGCCACCTGGTTGTGCTGGGTCAGATGTTCAAAAATCACCGTCAACTCCCGATCGTTGAGGGTCTTGGTGGGGGACACATTGGCCATCCCATGCTGGGACAGCACAGCCACGATCTCCTTGGGCTGTACCCCAAAATCCTTGGCCACGTCACGGGCACTGTATTTCGCAAGGCTCAAATCGGCCACCTCCTAAGTTACACATTGCGTGGGGTGCGGCGACGCCCCACAGTCTTGGTTGCTTTCCCGCCCTTGGCCGCCGCCTGGGTCAGCGCTGCGGCCAGAGGCTCCAATTCCGGCTGGCTCTGGGCCAGGCGGGACACCACCGCAGCGGCAAGCCCCCGGTCGGTGAGGGCCAGCACCGCGCAGCTGCCACGCCCCAGGGCGTAGCCCAGCTCCTGCTTGGTGCAGGGCAGGCACACCAGCTCCACCCCGGAGCGCTGGGCCAGACGTGCGGCCCGGTGGACGGAGTTTTCCGCCGCATCCCCGGCGTGGAGCACCACACGGGCCCGGTGGGTGGCGCAGGCCTCCTCCACCGGAGCCTCCCCCACAGCCAGGTTGCCCCCCCGCAGGGCCAGACCCAAAAGGCCCAACACCTTTTCGTTCACTGGTGCTCACCCGCCTTCATCTGGGCCTCCAGGGCCTCATAGACCTGGGCGTCAATGGGGGCGGAAAAGGCCCGCTCCAGGCTCTTGGCCTTTTTGGCCTTGGCCAGGCATCCCTCATCGGGACACACATAGGCCCCCCGGCCCGGCTTCTTTCCCTTAAAATCCAGGGAGATCTCCCCCTCCGGGGAGCGGACCACCCGGATCAGTTCCCCCTTGGGCTTCATCTCCCGGCAGCCCAGGCACTGGCGCATGGGTATTTTTTTCGGCATTCTCCTTCACCCCCAATGGTTGGTTTTCTCACGGATGGGCGGGATCACTCCTCCTCGCCCACCACCTGCTCTTCCGCCTGGGCCTCGTCCTGACTGAGCAGGGCGGCCTCCTCCTCCTGGGCGGGCTCCTCAGCGGGCTCAGGATCGCTGGCGGGACGGATGTCGATCTTCAGTCCGGTGAGCCGGGCGGCCAGGCGGGCGTTCTGGCCCTCCTTGCCGATGGCCAGGGACAGCTGGTCGTCGGGCACCACCACACGGCAGCGCTTGCCGGGCTCCAGCTCCACCACGCTGAGCACCTCAGCGGGAGCCAGGGCGGCGGCCACATACTCGGCGGAGTCCTCGGAGTACTTGATGATGTCCACCTTCTCCCCCCGCAGCTCTTCCACCACGGCGTTGACCCGCTGGCCCTTGGGGCCCACGCAGGCGCCGATGGCGTCCACATTCTCGTCCTCGCTCCACACGGCCAGCTTGGTGCGGCTGCCCGCCTCCCGGGAGATGGACATGATCTGCACGGTGCCGTCGTAGATCTCGGGCACCTCCAGCTCGAACAGGCGCTTGACCAGGCCGGGGTGGGTGCGGGAGATGACCACCTGAGGGCCGCGGTTGGCCTGGCGCACCTCCACCACGTACACCCGGATGCGGTCGCCCTCCTTCACCACCTCGCCGGGCACCTGCTCGTCTTTGGTCAGGAAGGAGTCGGTGAACTCAGACCCGGAGGTCAGGCGTACCGACACGGTGCCGGTGCGGGGGTCCACCCGGGTGACCACGCCGGAGATGATCTCATGGGCCTTGGCGGAGAAGGCGTCGAAGATCATGTTCCGCTCCGCCTCCCGCATTCCCTGGACAATGACCTGGCGGGCGGTCTGGGCGGCGATACGGCCGAAGTTTTTGGGCTTGATTTCAATGCGCAGCACGTCGCCCAGGGCCACCCGGGGCAAGGCCCGGAGGGCGTCGGCCAGAGCCACCTCGGTGTTGGGGTTGGTCACTTCCTCCACCACTTCTTTTTTCACAAACATCCGCACCTGGCACTTTTCCTCGTTGGCATCCACCACCACGTTGTCGGTGATGCCGGCGTGGTCCCGCTTGTAGGCGGCCACCAGAGCCTGGGTGATCTTCTCGATCATGTAGCTCTTGGGAATCCCCTTTTCCTTTTCAATGTCGGAGATGGCGGCAAAGAATTCCTTGGCGTCCAGCTCCATGCTCTTTGCGGCAGTCTTTTTCTTGGCCATATCAATTAACTCCTTCAAAATGTGACGTGGAGGCGCACCTGCGCCACGTCCTTTTTCTCAAACGTCTTGTCATCCACGGTGACGTTGCCGTCCCCGTCGCAGCCCACCAGGGTGCCGGTGTACTCCTTGCGCCCGTCCAGGGGTCGGTAGAAGCGCACGTCCACCAGCTGCCCGGCGCAGCGGGCGAAGTGCTCGGGCTTTTTCAGGGGACGGTCCAGACCGGCGGAGGACACCTCAAAGGTGTAGCTGCCCTGGATGGGGTCCGCCTCGTCCAGCAGATCGGACAGAGGGCGGGACACAGCCTCGCAGTCGTCGATGTCCACACCGCCCTCTTTGTCGATGTAAACCCGCAAGAACCACTCTCCGGCCTCCTTGACATACTCCACATCCCACAGGGTGCAGCCCGCCTGCTCCACCAGGGGAAGGGCCAGCTGGGCCACAACGTCCGTCACTTTTGCCATTTCACTCAGCTCCTTTCCTGATGTCCGAAAAGAAAGAGTGAGGCGGATGCCTCACTCTTACCTAAACTACCCTACTTACACTGGCAGTATACCATACTGTTCCTGGAATTGCAACCCCTAGAGTACGGACGCATTGAAAAAACTCCCCCTCAGGTTTCCATCATTTTTCGGTGCAGGCTTGCCAGCCAGGGAACGCGCTCCGCTGGGGTCTATTTTTGCCCGGCCAAAAATAGACGAAAAAGCCGCTTAGGGCGTTCCCCCCTAAGGACCCCCCTGGGGTACGAGGCTGAAACTGCGTCAAGTTGGAGGTCGGCCCGTCACCCTTGCTGTGGCCCCTGTTACTGCCACCACACCAGGCCCTCCTGGCCAGCTGGCCCTATGGCCGGGTAGTTTTTACGCCCGGGCCTACCCTGGAGAAACGGCTGTTCCCAGCCGTGGGTAGCCAGGCTCCCGACAGCCGGAAACGGCTGCTCACCAGGGGAAGGCCCTGGGGGTAGAAGCGCCATCTGGCAGAGGAGTAGATAGCAACGATAGAATTACCACGCCATCTATGTGACCCCACCAGCCCAAGGGCCGCCAAGAGGAGAACGCAGGTACACCCAGTACCGCGGGGTGGATTCCACAAGGCGGGGGAAGGCCCCGCCTTTGGTGGTCTTTGGTTCCTTTCTGGCAGCAGAAAGGAACCCCCAGCGGGGAGCGTCCCCACCAGGCTGGCAAGCCTATGCTTGGAAAAAAGAAGACCAGGCCCCCCGTGACATTTCCTTTCAAAAACCGACTCCCTGGAGTTCACACCCCAGGGAGTTATTTTGAACGTTAAGTCAAAGAGCCATTCTTGGCCTTCAAGCTGGCCGAAGAGTTGTGGCGAATGGGCTTCCACTCCACCCGGCGCACCAGAGCCGCCAGGGAGATGGGGATGTACGTGAGCATAAACAGGGGGAAGGTAAACAGGTACAAAACCTTCTTGCTGGGCCGGGCGTTGATCTGCTTCCACTCCACCAGCATGGTCATGCCGCCGTAGAGCAGCATACAGATGTAGAAGTTGAACAGATTGTCCAGCAAAAACAGCACAGAGTCCTGCATCAGATCCGCCGCCACAGACAGCGGCTCGGTGATGGCAGAGAAGAGGATAAAGGCGTTGAAGCCCAGCACCGCCGTGGTCAGCAGCATTCCGGGAGCCACGGTCATCATCATGTCGTAGCAGGTGAACCGGCTCTTCTTCTGGGTCAGGCAGCCCCGGAACAGGGGGCCCAGGTACCGGGCGGCCACCTGATAGAAGCCCTTGGACCAGCGCATCCGCTGATTCCAGGACTGCTGGAAGGTGGTGGGCTGCTCGTCGTACACCACAGCCTTGTCGCAGTATCCAATGCGGCGGCCGTGAACGGCGCAGTCAACGGAGAACTGGATGTCCTCGGTGAGCAGGTGATAGGGCCAGCCCCCATTCTCCCGCACCACCTGGGCGGAGACCAGGAAGCCGGTGCCGGAGACGGCACAGCCGGTGCCCAGCTGCATCCGGGCGAAGTTCAAAAAGCGGGCCTCGCGGAGGAACCACAGGGAGTAGCCTGCGGAAATCCAGTTGGAGGCGTAGTTCTTGGAGTTGCGGTAGCAGGTGATGGCGGCATAGTCGCCGGAGTCAAACACATTGTTCATCTCCCGCACAAAGGCAGGGTCCACAATGTTGTCCGCATCAAAGACAAAGTAGCCGTCATAGGCCTCTTCCTTCCCCTCCTCCCGGAGGCGGTGGAAAAACCAATCCATGGCGTAGCCCTTGCCCACCCGCACCCGGTCAAAGCGCTCATACACGATGGCGCCGGCCTGCCGGGCCACCTGAGCGGTGGCATCGGTGCAGTTGTCCGCAATGACATAGACATCCAGGAGCTCCTGGGGATAATCCTGATTTTTTAAGCTTTCAATCAATTCCCCTATGACTTCCTCCTCGTTGCGGGCGGAGATGAGCACCGCATACCGGTGGAGGGTCTGGGCCTGCCGGACGTGGGCACGCTTGCGGCGTACCAGCCCGACAATCACATAAAACGCCTGATAGACATACAAGACCGCCAACATCAAGGTGAGTACGCCGCAGAATTTCTGTAGCATCATCAACATATTTGACACCTCATATCCTTACTTCATTCTTCTTCTATCTCCAACCCATTGGTCTCCACACCAATCGGTTGTACTACTTTATTCCCTTTTTGCTGAAGTTGCAAGGGGTTGAATCATTTCTTAATAGATTCTTTAGAAGTTCTCCATAGTATATTCAACTTGCCAGAAATATGCCGTCGAATTTTGTGCATTTCGCTTGTTCCCCCGCAAAAATCCGTCCCCCTTCTGCAAGCCGGGGGACGGATGGGGAAGTTCTCACATCTTCTCGGGAGCGGTGACGCCCAGCAGTCCCAGGCCGTTGGCCAGCACCAGGCGCACGGAGTGAGCCAGCTTCAGCCGGGCCAGCTGCACCTGGGGCTCCTCCCCCTTGATGCGGCAGGCGTTGTAGAAGCGGTGGAAGTCTCCGGCCAGAGCGGTGAGATAGCGGTTGATGCGGCTGGGGTCGTAGTGCTGGGCCGCCAGAGCGATCTCATTGGGGAACTGGGCCAGGTTCTTGATGAGGTCCCGCTCCTCCTCGCTGGCAAACACAGTGGGGTCCACCTGGCGGCAGGCGGGCACCTCCACCCCCTCGGCGGCCAGATTGGCAATGAGGGAGCAGATGCGGGCGTGGGCGTACTGGACGTAGTAGACCGGGTTGTCCGAGTCCTGCCGCACCGCCAGATCCAGGTCAAAGTCCAGGGGACTGGTGGAGGCCCGGTTGTTGAAGTAGTAGCGGGCGGCATCCACACTGATCTCGTCCAGCAGGTCGTGGAGGGCGATGGCCTTGCCGGTACGCTTGGACATCCGCACCGGCTTGCCGTCCTGGAGCAGGTTCACCAGCTGCATGAGCACGATGACCAGGCGGCCGGAGCCGTCCAGACCCAGCCCGTCCAGAGCGGCCTGGAGCCGGGCCACGTGGCCGTGGTGGTCGGCGCCCCAGACGTTGATGACCTTGTCAAAGCCGCGCACGGCAAATTTGTTGCGGTGGTAGGCGATGTCGGCGGCAAAGTAGGTGTAGAAGCCGTTGGCCCGGCGCAGCACGTCGTCCTTCAAGTCCAGCTTGTCCACCTGCTCCTGGGTTTTCCCCTCCCGCAGGTACTTCTCCTTGAGAAGCCCGGTGGTGTCCAGCCACAGCGCCCCGTCCTTCTCATAGGTCCAGCCCTTCTGGGCCAGCAGCTCCACCGTCTCGGCCACATAGCCGGACTGGTGCAGCTCAGACTCCAAAAACCACTGGTCGTACTCAATGCCGTACTTCTTCAGGTCCGCCTTCATCTTGGGGATGTTGCGCTCCAGGCCGAAGCGGCTCATATCCTCCAGCCACTTCTCCTCGGGAGCGTCCTGGTAGCTGTCCCCGTGGAGCTCATAAAAGGCCTGGGCCAGCTCCTTGATGTCATCCCCCTGGTAGCCGTTTTCGGGGAACGCATAGCCGTCCTCCCCCAGCAGGATCTGCATATACCGGGCGTGGATGGACTGGGCGAACTTGTGCACCTGGTTGCCGGCGTCGTTGACGTAGAACTCCTTCCAGGTGTCGTAGCCCACCCGGGAGAGGACGTTGGCCAGGGTGTCACCCAGCACGCCGCCCCGGGCGTTTCCCATGTGCATGGGGCCGGTGGGGTTGGCGGAGACGAACTCCACCATCACCTTCTGGCCGTGACCTATGTCACTGCTGCCGTACCCGGCGGGGTCGGCCTCCACCGCACCCAGCACCTGCTGGTACCAGTTGGGGGAATAGAAAAAGTTCAAAAAGCCGGGGCCTGCGATCTCGGCCCGCTGGAACAGGGTGCCCTCCAGCTCCAGGTGGTCCAGGATGATCTGGGCAATGGCCCGGGGCGCCATCTTCAGCGCCTTGGCCCCCGCCATGGCAAAGGAGGAGGCAAAGTCTCCGTTGCGGCTGTCCTTGGGCACCTCCACGGTGCCCCGGATGGTCTCACCCTGGGGCAGCAGTCCCTGGGCGGCGGCCTTCTCGTAGGCCCGCTGGGTCAATTCCGCCACCTGCTCCTTGGCGGTCTGAATCAAATTGGCCATCTTCATTCTCTCCTTTATCGTCAAACTCCGCCCTATTGCGCAATAGAGGGGTCCTTTTTCACATTCATACGGAACATATTCTGTCCGGCCACCAGATGGTCGATCTCAATGGCGTAGTCGATCTCCAGCTCGCCCCCGGCCTCCCCCAGGGTGGAGCGCATCCGGTGGGTGTGGATGCCCACGGACAGAGAGCCGTAGGGGGTCTCGTACATGGACAGGTGGCGCTGTCCCTCCTCAAATACCATCTGGGAGTTGATGGTGCCCTTGCGCAGCAGGGTCACCCGGCCGCCGTCCACCTGTACCTCGGTGGTGGTGCCCCCCAGACCGGTGAGCTCCGTCTCCTGATAGGAGATGGTGTAGCGGTCCTGCCCGTCCCGGCGCAGCTCCCCGGCGGTGACCAGCTCCATCTCGTCCGGGCCGTTCTCCGCGTACAGCTGCGTGCCCTTGATGGAAATAATCACGTTGTCACTCATAGTCTGGCTCCTCCATTAGTACACGGTGATGTCGATCTGCTCCACGCCGCCGGTGACGTCCTCCCCCAAGAACATGGAGGCCACGCTGGCAAAGTCCCCGGTGCTGTCACTGACAAAGTAGCGGTGGGTGCCCTGACGGTCTGGAGGGGCCAGCAGATCCTGCCCCGCCAGTTGGGCGTTGACCCAGCGGGCGCATTCCCCCCCCACGTCCACCAGCTCCACCTGGGGGCCCATGTACGCCCCGATCACATCCCGGAGCAAGGGGTAGTGGGTGCAGCCCAGCATGAGGGTGTCCACCCCCTGGGCCTTCACTTCCTCCAGGTACTCGCGCACCACCGTCTCCACCACCAGATCGCCGGGGCGGAACCGGCCGTTTTCCACCAGGGGCACAAAGAGGGGGCAGGCCCGGGCGGTGACCTGAGTGCCGGGGCGCAGGGCGCTCAGCGCCCGCTCGTAGGCCCCGGACCGGATGGTGGCCTGGGTGCCGATGAGCCCCACCTTTCCGTTTTTCGTGCGCTGGGCCGCGGCCCGGGCCGCCGGCTCCACCACCCCGTACAGGGGCACCGCATACTGCCGCCGCAGGGTGTCCAAAGCGGTGGTGGACACGGTGCCGCAGGCGATGACAATGGCCTTGGGGGAGAAGGTACTCAAGAACGCCACATCCTGCTGGGCATAGCGGATGATGGTCTCCCGGGACCGGCTGCCGTAGGGTACCCGTCCGGTGTCTCCGAAGTACACCAGATCCTCCTGGGGCATCAGCCGGGCCAGCTCCCGCAGGGCGGTCAGGCCCCCCAGGCCGGAGTCAAACACTCCAATGGGACGTGTATCCATCCGGCACTCTCCTTTCCTTACACATGAAACCATAGTATTATATGTCATTCCATCGTGAAAAACAAGTGGTGAAATCCCACAGATTCCCCGGTTTTTCGCCTCCCCTCCTGCTGCTTCCTGATAGACACCCCCCAGGAGCGGCGCTGGAGCGGAGGCAGGAAAAGGGCCGCACCCCTGTTCGCAGCGGTACGGCCCTGGGCACAAACATGTTACGATTCCTGCATCTCCTCCACCTGCAAGGTGCGCAGGGGAGCGTAGTGTCCCTCCAGCCCCTGGCCCTCCAGCCGGATGGGGGTGTGGATGGGATAGAATCGGGTGGAGAACACGGTGTGTCCTCCGTTGAGGTAACACTCCACACTGGAGTTGTCCACCCACAGGTCCAGCTCCAGCGTTTCCCCCTCCAGCCTGGCCCGGCGCACGGTGCGTCCGCCGCCCAGCGCGCTGTCTGAGAAGGTCATGGTGAACAGCCTCTGGTCCGGGTCGTACTCCAGGTGCAGCCCCTCTGCCAGGGTCAGCCGGGCCGGGCCCTTTGCTCTGGCCTGGACCCGGACGGGGGTCTTGACCTCCACCGTCTCGGGCAGGGCGCGCCACAGCCTGCACAGCCCTTCCATCTCCCGGGCGGGGCGCTGATAGACCCGCCCCTCCTTCCAGCTCAGCTCCCGGGGCATGGTCAGGCAGTGCTGCCAGCCCAACGGGACGGTGGGATTGTGGTAGGGGGCGTCGGGCATTCCCATCCACCCCACCAGCAGCCGGCGCCCATCGGGGGCGGCAAAGCTCTGGGGGGCATAGAAGTCAAACCCCATATCCCACTCGGCAAACGCCCCCAGCTCCCCCTCCAGCGGGGCAGCGCTGAGGGGGAAGTAGCCGCTCTGATAGACATTCTGGCAGCAGGTCTCCCCGTGAGGCAGGCCCTGAGGGGAGACGCTGAGCAGCCACTGTCCATCCAGGCGGAAGCAGTCCGGGCACTCCCACATATAGCCGAAGTCTGCCTTTTTCAGCTCCCGCTCCAGGCTCCACTTCTCCCCGTCGGGGCTGCGGTAGAGCAGCACCTCGCCCCGATCCGCCTGATCCCGGGCGCCCAGCACCATCCACCACATCTGGCCCTCCTGCCAGACCTTGGGGTCCCGCACATGGAGGGTGCAGTGGCGGGGATAGTCCAGGTTGGACAGCAGCAGCTGCTTACGGCCCTGGCACTGTCTGCCGTCGAAGGCCACCCGTATGGTGTTGTGGTGCCGCCCGGTGTGGATGTAATCGTGGGGGCCGGGGGCCTTGTAGTTGCCGGTGTAGTATAGCCACAGGGTGTCCCCCTGCGCCACGGCGCTGCCGGAATAGGCGTCTCCCAGGTCGTACACCCCGCCCGGCTGAAGGGGGGCGCCGGTATAGGTCCAGTGCACCAGGTCGGGGCTCTCATAATGGCCCCAGCACTTGGCCCCCACCCCCCCGGCGCTCTGGGGGCAGAATTGGAAAAAGACATGATAGCGATGCTGGAAATAGGCCAGCCCATTGGGGTCGTTGAGCCAGCCCTGGGGGGGCTCCAGATGGAGCCCCTGCCGCCAAGGATGGGAGATCATGCCTGCTCGCTCCCCTTCTTCTTCCCGCCGCACAGCAGGGCGCTGAGGGCAAAGGCCACCGCAAAGGCCACCGCCATGCTGGTGAGGTACTGGGGCAGGCACTGGGTGGTGATGAGGATGCCGAACACACCGGTGATGCCGTAGGCAGAGGCGGACACCCCCAGCCAACCGGCCACCAGCGCCCCGGCGGCGCCGCCCACAATACCGGCCACAAAGGGCTTGAAGAACCGCAGGTTCACGCCGAAAATGGCGGGTTCCGTGATGCCCAGGAAGGCGCTGAGGGAGGCGGGAAGGGCCATGCTCTTCTGCTTGGCGTCCCGGGTGCGCAGGGCGAAGGCCAGGGCAGCGGCGCCCTGGGCCACATTGGCGGCGCTGGCAATGGGCATCCAGATGTTGGCCCCTGTGGCGCTGAGCATCCCGGCCTCCAGGGCGTTGTACATATGGTGTACCCCCGCCACCACCGTGGGGGCATAGATGGCGCCGCACAGGGCGGAGCCCACGCCGAAGGGCAGGGTCACCAGGGTCTGCACCGCTGCCAGCACCCAGTTCTCCAGGTTGCCGAAGATGGGCCCGATGACGGTGAGGGTCACGTAGCCGGTGACCAGCACACTCACCAGCGGGGTCACAAACAGGTCGATCATCTCGGGGACGACCTTATGCAGCTTCTTCTCTATGGTGCTCATCAGCCACACGGCGATGATGACCGGGATCACATGGCCCTGATAGCCCACCAGGTCAATGGAGTACAGTCCAAACCAGGCCTGGGCAGAGGGGATGCTCTCAGCGGAGGCCACACTCCAGGCGTTGACCAGGTCGGTGTGGATCATAATCATGCCCACCACAGCCCCCAGGTAGGGGTTGCCGCCAAAGACCTTGGCCGCGCTGATGGCAATGAGGATGGGCAAAAAGACAAAGGCGGCGTTGCTGAACAGGTGAATGATGGTGTAGGTGCCGCTCTGGGTCATGGCCGGGAACACGTTGGCCAGCCCCTCCAGCAGCCCCATGAGCAGACCGCTGGCCACAATGGCCGGAATGATGGGGACAAACACATCCCCCAACGTCTTGATGGCCCGCTTGTACCAGGGGGCCTTGGCAGCGGCCGCCTGCTTGACCTCCTCCTTGGAGGCCGCCTGCTTGCCCGAGGCGGCCAAAAACTCGTCGTAGACCTTGTTGACGGTGCCGGTGCCGATGATGATCTGAAGCTGTCCCGCCGCCTCAAAGGCGCCCTTCACTCCGTCGATGGCCTCCACCTTGGCCTTGTCGCAGCGGCTGTTGTCAGCGATCACCAGACGCAGCCGGGTGGCACAGTGGGCCACACTGACCACATTTTCTGCCCCACCGATGGCCTGCAAAATGTCCAATGCTGTCTGCCTGTAATCCATGAATGCTCCTCTCCTTCGATTCCGTTTGGATGAAAACAACTGTGGTATCGGTTCCATCCTCTTGTATCTATCATATCATGAATATACAGGGAAATCTATTGATTTACGGGGAGAATACACCCCCCAATAGCTTGTTGGTTTCACAGAGTTTCACATTTTTCTTCCGCAGCGCCTGTGGAGGCGCGCTCCACGATCTCATATCCCAGGCACACATTGCGCACCCCTGCCCCCTGGCTGCGCAGCAGCCGCAGCAGCAGCTGGGCGGCCTCCTGCCCACTGGTCTGGTAGTGCAGGTGGGCTGTGGTCAGGGGGGTGGCGGTAAAGCGGCCCATCCGGGTGTCCCCCACCCCGGCAATGAGGATGTCCTGGCCCACCCGCAGGCCCAGCTCCCGGCAGGCCTGCATGGCGCCCACGGCAATGGAATCGGTGGCACAGAAAAGTCCGTCCGGGCGGCGGGCCTGGATGAGGGTCTTGGCCTGGGCGTACCCCTCCTCCAATCCAAACCCGGACACACACATATCCTCGGTGCGCACAGGCAGTCCGGCCTGGCGCATGGCCTGCACATACCCCTCCCGCCGGGACAGGCCGGCGGCCCGGTCCTGGGCGGTGACTCCGATATACGCCGGGCGGCTGCCCCGCTGGATGAGCAGCTGGGTCAGATCCCGGGCGGCCCCCAGGTCGTCGTGGTAGACGCAGCTATACCCGTCGTACTGCTGGGCCACGATGACCACCGGCATATGCATACTCTTGAGCACCGCCCGGTGCTCGGGGGTGAAGATACTGGCCAGGAAGATCACCCCGTCCACCCCGCTCTGGCGCAGGGCGTCCAGGTACTCCACCTCCCGCTCCGGTCGGTTGGCGGTGTTGGCCAGCAGCATCCGGTAGCCCTTGTCTCCCAGCACCATGCTGATGCCGTCCACCACCCGGGCGCTGCTCTCACCGCTGAGCCGGGGGAGCACCACGCCAATCTGCCGGGTGCGGCGGGTGCGCAGTCCCCGTGCTGCCTCGCTGGGGGAGTAGCCGGTGCGGCGCACAGCCTCCTCAATGGCAGCCCGCTTCTCCGCGCTGAGATACCCATTGTTGAAGTATCGGCTCACCGCGGTTTTTGACACCCCGGCCAATGCCGCAAATTCGGTAATATTCATTCCAATGGCTCCTTCCAGGTCTGCCGCGGCTGCTCTGGGCCGCCCGCATCTGTTTTCTTTTTATATCTTACCCAATATTCCATATTTATGTCAATGGAAGGGGGAAGGATTTTCCCAATTACTCCGGGTTCTTTGCCCTTTTCCCCTTGCGGAGCATAGGAATCCGTGGTATACTGTTACCCCGCACAGAGAGGAGGTGTCCCGGGTGGCAAAGCAATCCGTCAAGCAGTTGGCCTCCAACCGCAAGGCTTTTCACGACTATTTCATCGAAGAGAAATACGAAGCCGGTATTGAGCTTGCCGGCACCGAGGTCAAGTCCGTCCGCAAGGGGAATGTGAACCTGAAGGACTCCTTCTGCATCGTCAAGGACGGGGAGATGTTCCTCCACGGGATGCATATCTCCCCCTATGAACAGGGCAACATCTTCAACAAAGACCCCCGGCGCACCCGCAAGCTGCTGCTGCACAAGCGGGAGATTCTCAAGCTTCATGCCAAGGTCCAGCAGGATGGGTATTCCCTTATCCCCCTGTCCGTCTATCTCTCCGGCCCTCGGGTGAAGGTAGAGCTGGCAGTAGCCCGGGGCAAAAAGCTGTACGACAAGCGAGAGGCGGCCGCCAAGCGGGACGCCAAGCGAGAGATGGATCGGCTCTCCCGTGGGCGTTATTAGAGGATCTGCCATTATGAGCAGTCAAACATCGCCTGAACGGATCTTTTTCCGCCAGACTTCGTTGCTTTCCCTTGCCATACACAAAGTATGGCTTCGTCAAAGCGCCTTGTCTGACAGAAAAATCTCTCGTCCATTCGATATTCTCTGCCCATAAGGCCAGATCCTAGGGCAGCAACTCAATAGATGCAAAAATTTATAAAAATACGCAATATTCAGAAAGGGGAACTTCCCATGGCTCAAAATCCCATCGTCACCTTTGAAATGGAGAACGGCGGCATCATGAAGGCCGAGCTGTATCCCGAGGTGGCTCCCAACACCGTCAACAATTTCATCTCCCTGGTGAAGAAGGGCTTCTACAACGGCCTCATCTTCCACCGTGTCATCCCCGGCTTCATGATCCAGGGCGGCGATCCCCAGGGCATCGGCATGGGCGGCCCCGGCTACTCCATCAAGGGCGAGTTTGCCCAGAACCGTTTCAAGAACGACCTGGCCCACGACCGCGGTGTGCTGTCCATGGCTCGCTCCATGCGGCCGGACTCCGCCGGAAGCCAGTTCTTCATCATGGTGGAGAAGGCCCCCCACCTGGATGGTGCCTACGCCGCCTTTGGCAAGGTCATTGAGGGCATGGAGGTGGCCGACGGCATCGTCTCCGCCCAGCGGGACTACAACGACAAGCCTCTCCAGGACCAGCGCATGAAGAGTGTCACCGTGGACACCTTCGGCGTGGAATATCCCGAGCCGGAAACTCTGTAAATGAAAAATGAAGAATGAAGAACGAAGAATGCAGGCCCTTGGGCGTGTCATTCTCCCAAAAGCCTGCATCTTCTTTCATTCTTGATTTTGATCCCGAGCGGTTCGTACACTGGAAATGAGCAATCGTTTCAGTTCCAGACAATCCTCTGACAGGGATTTCCCCAACGACTCATCTAAATAGTTGGTCTGAGTAAGCAGTAGCAGCCAGTATTCTGTCTCTGCGGTCTCCTTGAGAGCAATTTGCAGTTTAGCCGTAAAATCGGCCTTGCTGTGCCCGTAATTTGCCTCATGGATATTGGCCCCGATGCTGGTTCCTGAGCGTAATATCTGCTTAGATAGGATGTACTCCTTCTTTTGTTCAGTCAAATATCGGTACAGCCCCACAATACGTACCGAAAATGCCAAAGATTTTGTCTGTAATAAATTTTCTTTCATCTTCTCACTTCCTGACGCTATCATACTAGTGCACATCGGTTTTTGCAATCACCCATTCTTCATTTTTCATTATTCATTCTTCATTCCAAATGGGGGCGTACTGGTTTCGACGGGGACTAGGAAGCAGGATAAGCGGGTGGCGGCGCCCAGCCGCCTTAAAATGGGCAACTTATAAATGAAAGAACAACGATAACGTCGTTCTCGCCGCTGCTTAATGCGGCCGTCCCTGCCGGAAGGACCACGAGCCGGCCGGGGCGTCATCTCAGTGGTGCCCGTGCGTACGGAAAGAGTTGACCGTGCCACGCATTATGACTCTACCAACCTGCGCAGTGTGACGATTCACGGCGTGGGAAGGGAATGTAAATAACCGTCTGCACCCGGAGAAAGTCCTGTGGAATGGTTTTCGGACAGGGGTTCGACTCCCCTCGCCTCCACCAAAGAAGAACCGTGATTTTGATACAATGGGTATCAAGGTCACGGTTCTTAATTTTTGCCTGTTTTACTGGCTTTTTCAGCTCTTATAAATGTTTGGCTAAAGAGAAATCCCTGTCAGGATAGTTCCTGAGGCAGGGATTTTCGCGTATATGCGGCTGTTGACCGTAAAGTAATCGTTATATGATTAGCAATCGTTATTTTTGTGAGGGTAATCGTTACTATATTGATTTGTATAGCTGGGTCTCAGTTTCGATGAATATTTATTACAAAAAAGTTTCAAGGAATTTACAATTTAATGCCGTCAAGCCTTGAAAAAAGACAGTTTTTATGATATGACAAAGTATCCATAATTGTGTGCTGAAAGAGGTCTTGACAATGATGATGAGAAGGGA
>DVKO01000014.1 GCA_018715985.1 Candidatus Enterenecus avicola | reverse complement strand
AATCGGGTCAAAGGACGACCCGATTCCACACTGGCGGGCTGAGAAGTGTTTTTTTCGATGCTCATGTCCCCGAAAAAAACAGATTTCAATTTATTTTCCCATCTTCGGATGGGAAAACTCTGCCGAGGGCTTTTTGACGATGCAAGATCATCTGTCCTTCTTGTATTGACGCAAGGTTTTTCGACAGTCTTAGGGCCGGGTGCTCATGCACCCGGCCCTTAATATATCATTGATGTATTATATTAAAAATACTTGCGCACACCCTCGCTGGCGGTGGACTCGTCCTCGCTGATGGAAACGGTGTACTTGATCCCGGTCTTCTGGGAGAAGGCCTCCAGCCAATCCAGAAACGCCTCCACATCCGCCTTGTTCTCAGTGGAAACCAGCTTGTTCAGGCTGTCGATGAACACATGGGTGATGTCGTAGTTGCTGGCATACAGGCCGTACAGGAAGCCCTTCAAGGTGTCATAGTTGGGGATGACATAATCGGAGGTCTCAACCAGTCGGATCTTGTAGTTAATATCAAAAGTCAGCTTGGAGTCGTGGGCGATGGCAACCACGTTGCCGTGCTCTGTCTCCACTGCTGTGTTGATCAAATCGATCATCTGCTTGGTCTTACCGGTCCCTTTGGGGCCCATAATGACTTTGACCATAACAATCACTCCTTATTGGTTTCAAGGGGGAGTCCCCTTTTCTTGTACACCATGTTACCATCATTGGAGGAAAATTTCAATAACCTTCGTGCAAGATTTCCAAAAAATTTAACACGTCAAAGTTACAGCCCCAGGGCATGGTGGGCGGCAATCTGGCCCTGGCCCACGGCTTTGGCCAGCTGAAGGGGCTGCCCGGTGCAGTCTCCGGCGGCGTAAACCCCTGGCAGATTGGTGGCCATAAAGGCATTCACCTTTACATAATTTCCATCCAGCTCCAGCCCCGGCACCATCTGGGTGGGGGCGATGGAAGCCCGCAGCAGGAACACACCCTGGCAGGGGATCTCCTCTCCCTGGGCGGTGCGCACCCCCTGTACGCGGTCCTCGCCCAGAATGTGGAGGCCGGGCAGGCGCACGGTGGTGACTTGGCAGCCGATGGAGCGCAGGTACTCGGTTTCCTCCTCCAGGTCGGGGGCGTCTCCGGCCACCACCACCGGTTTGTCCCGGTAGAACATCCCGTCGCAGGTGGCGCAGTAGCTCACTCCACGGCCCAGCAGCTTCTCCTCGCCGGGCAGGGCAGCGGCCCGGGCCACGCCAGGGGCCAGCACCACCGCCCCCGCCTGCTCCACCTGGTCGCCGATGGAGGCCATCACCGAGTCCCCCAGGGGCATCAGGGAGAGCACCCGGCCCTGGCGGAAGTCCGCCCCCATCTCCTTGGCCTGGGAGAGCATATCCTCCACCAGCTGCTTGCCGGTGATGTGGGCGATGCCGGGGTAGTTGTCGATTTGATGGGCCTTGCACAGAGGGCTGGCGGTGGGTTCATTGGACACCACCAGCACGGATTTGTTGCGGGCCCGGGCGTAAATGGCGGCGGAGAGGCCGGCAGGGCCGGCGCCTACCACCAAGAGATCATAGGACATCGGATGATCCTCCTTTTATTTTTTCTCAGTATACCAACTTTTTGATTTCCTGGCAAGATGGTATGAATAGCGGGATCGGCTTGCAATGAGCGGGGAAATTCGCTATACTCAAAGGCGAAACCTAGAGATTCCCAGGGGGGTAGATATGAAACGGATTTTGCTTTTGACCACAGGGGGCACCATCGCCTCCCGGATGACGGCGGAGGGGTTGGCCCCCGGCATGGACGGGGACACTCTGGCCCACTATATGGGGGCCTGGGCCAACAGCTATGACTTGACAGTGGAGGACATCCTTCACCTGGACTCCTCCAACATTCAGCCCGAGGAGTGGAAGCTCATCGCCTCCCATGTGTACAAGGCCCGGGAGGAATACGATGGGGTGGTCATTTCCCACGGCACCGACACCATGGCCTATACCGCCTCGGTGCTGTCCTACATGGTGCGCAACATTCCCATTCCCGTGGTGCTCACCGGCGCCCAGCTGCCCATTGAGCACCCCCTCACCGACGGGCTGGACAACCTGCGCACCGCTCTGGCCATGGCTGCCTCGGGCAAGCCGGGGGTGTTTGTGGCATTCGACCGGAAGGTGATTTTGGGCTGCCGGGCGGTAAAGACCCACACCACCGATTTTCGGGCCTTTGAAAGTGTAAACTGGCCTCTGGTGGGGCGGGTGAGCGGCTCGGGGCTCACCATAGATGAGAGAGCCATCCCACCGGTGAAGGGGCCCTGCCGTCTGCGGGACCAGCTGTGCCGGGAGGTGTTTCTCATCAAGCTCACCCCGGGGCTTAACCCGGAGATCTTTGATATGCTCCTGGATATGCACTACCGGGGCGTGGTCATTGAGGCGTTCGGCGCCGGGGGCCTCCACTTCATTCGCCGCAACCTCATTGAGAAGCTGCAAAAGGCGGCAGCGGCGGGAATGTCGGTGGTGGTGTGCAGCCAGTGCCTGTACGAGGGCAGCAACTTTGCCCTCTACCAGGCGGGGCAGAAGGCCCTGGCCGAGGGGGTCATCCAGGGGTATGATATGACCACGGAGGCTGCGGTGACCAAGCTGATGTGGGCCCTGGGACAGACGGATGACCCAGAGCAGGTGCGGGAGTACTTTGCCCACAGCCTGGCGGGGGAGAGAAAGGAAGGTTAGAAACATGGATCACAGAGAGCGGATGCTGACAGGACGGCCTTATCTGGCCAATCGGGATGGACTCAATGAGGCCCGCATGGCGGCCCAGGAGCTGCTGTACACCTACAACAACCTGCCCCCCAGCCGGTGGGGAGAGCAGCGGGGGCTGCTGGACCAGTTGCTGGGTGGTATCGGGGAGAACTCCACCATATTACCGCCCCTGCGCTGCGACTATGGGGCCCAGATTTCAGTGGGCCGGGACGTGTTCATCAACTACAACTTCACTGTGCTGGACGTGTGTCAGGTGACCATCGGGGATCGCACCCTCATTGGCCCCAACGTGTCCATCTACGCCGCCGGGCACCCCATTGCCCCGGAGGACCGGGCCACCGGGTGGGAGTACGGTGGGCCCATCCACATTGGAAATGACGTGTGGCTGGGGGGCAGCTGCGTGGTCCTGGCCGGGGTCACCATCGGCGATGGGGCCGTGGTGGCGGCGGGCAGCGTGGTCACCCGGGATGTACCTCCCAACACCGTGGTGGCGGGCAATCCCGCCCGGGTGCTGCGCCAGATCACGCAGGCCGACCGGGACAACTGGAAAAAAGCCATGGAGCAGTAAAAAACAGTCCGAGAGCCTGCGCTCTCGGACTGTTTTTTACTGCATCTTGTCGCCGTGCTGGGCGATGTGGTTTTTCAGGGCCTGGAAGGTCTCCGGGCTCAGGTCGTGCTCGATTTTGCAGGCGTCCTCGGCGGCGATGTCCGGGGGGACGCCCAGCCAGGTCAGCCACTGGGTGAGCAGGCGGTGCCGCTCATAGATGGTCTCCGCGATCTCCCGCCCCGCAGGGGTGAGCACCAGAAAGCTGTTCTCGTCCATGACCACGTAGCCGTTGTCCCGCAGCAGGCTCATGGCACGGCTGACGCTGGGCTTGGAAAAGCCCAGGTGCTGGGCCACGTCAATGGAGCGCACCGAGCCCTTTTCGCTCAGTGCCAGTATGGCCTCCAGATAGTTTTCAGCAGATTCATGGATTTCCATGGGGATTCACCGCCTTTTTCACGCCGCCTCCTCGGCGGCAATTGGATTTGTGACATTATAGCATAATTTTCCCAAGGGGGCAAGGGCGCATCAGAGGTGAATCACTTCAGTTTTTCCTGGTTGACAATACCCTTGAAGGGGGTCATGAGGAGAATTTTCAGGTCCAGGAAAATACTCCAGTTTTCAATGTAGTAGATGTCGCAGCGGATGCGGTCCACAATGGAGGTGTCCCCCCGCAGGCCGTTGATCTGGGCCCAGCCGGTAATGCCGGGGCGCACCTGGTGCTTGACCATATAGAGGGGGATCTCGTCCTTGAACTGCTCCACGAAGTGGGGAATCTCCGGGCGAGGGCCCACCAGGCTCATGTCCCCCTTGAGGACGTTGAACAGCTGGGGCAGTTCGTCGATGGACAGCTTGCGGATGAGGGCGCCGAATTTGGTTTTGCGGGGGTCTTGATTGCGGCTCCACCCGGTGTCCTGGGCGGCGTTGACCCGCATGGAGCGGAACTTATACATATAAAAGGGTTTGTTGTGCAGGCCTACCCGCTCCTGCCGGAAGATGATGGGGCCGGGGGAGGACAGACGCACTCCCACTGCGGCAAAGAGCATAAAGGGAGAGGTGAGGAGGATGAGCACCAGGGAGCCCACCACGTCCATGGTGCGCTTGACCGCGGCATACACCAGATTGTCCAGGGGGATGCGGCGGATGTTCATCACCGGAACCCCGTTGATGTTGTCAAACTGGGGGTTGGAGGGCATATATTGGACAAAAAAGGGAATGATGGACAGCTTGACCCCCTCCTTTTCACAGCACTCAATGATGCTGGGAATGCGGGAGAATTCCCGGGCGGACAGGGCGGCCACCACCTCATCGGGCTGATAGCGGCTGAGCACATAGCTCAGCTGGTCCAGGGTACCCAGGTAACCCAGGTCCTTTTGGGTGTCTGCCTCGGCCAGGTAGCCGTCCACCAGGAAGCCCAGGTTGGGGTCCGACGCAATGGCACGGACATAGCGCTCCGCCATAGGGCCGTTGCCCAGCAGCAGCACGTGCTTTTGGTTGTAGCCCAGCTTGCGGAACCGCCGCAGGCACAGACGCAGCACCACCCGCTTGCCGCTCAGGGCAAAAAACGCCAGAATAAAGTAGAGTACAAAGGTGAGACGGGAAAAATAAAACTGCTTGATAAGGAAGAGGATGGTCTGCAAGACCACAAAATTGATGGCGCAGGCCCAGAATAGCCGCCCGATTTCCCAGTACAGCCGCCGGGTGCGCAGAGACTCGTAGAGATTCAGCGCCGCCAGTGTCACCAGAAAGATGGGCAGCAGGCACAGGGTGAGAACCAGGTAATAGGGTAAGGTGATGCCTGTGTCATCAAAGGGGAAAAGGCTGGTACGCAGCAGATAGGTGACGGGCATACACAGAAAGATGAGCAGGGCATCCAGAGCGATGTTGATATGATTTAAGGTGCGCTGGTTTTCCTTTATCATAATGTGAAAGTCCCTTTCTGAGAGAGTAGATCCCGGTAGAGTGCCATGATTTGCCCCTCCACCTGGGGAAGCAGATAGGGGGCGACGGTCTGCCGGGCCCTCTGGGCCATGGCGTAGGCGTCGTCCGGCTTGTCCATCAGGTGGGAAATGTGGCGGGCGCAGCCGGCGGCATCCCCGTAGGGGTAGAGCAGTCCCGCCTGCCCGGGGGCCAAGAGGTCGTGGTGGCCCTTCACGTCGCTGGCCACAATGGGGCGGGCGTAATACATGGCCTCCATGAGGTTGAAGGGCAAGCCCTCAATGCGGCTGGCAGACACCACCACATCACAGGCGGCATACCACACCGGCATATCCGACACTTGGCCGGGAAAGCGTATCCGATGGGACACGCCCAGGGTTTGGCTGAGCTGACGGCAGGCCTCCAGCTCACTGCCCTGCCCGGGGAGGAGCAGGTAGACCTGCTCCGGCAGCTGAGAGAGGGCGTGGAGGAGCACGGGTTGGCTCTTGCGGTGGGAAAACTCCCCGGCGAAGAGGAGCACAAAGGCGTTTTCGGGCAGTTGAAGCTGACGGCGCAGCTCCCTGGCCTGCTGGGGCGTGACAGGGGGCAAATTCCGGGGATCCAGGCCCATGCCGGGGATGTACGCCACCCGGCGGCCCAGCTTGTGGGCCGCAGCGTACTGGGTGTCCCACTGGTTCATGGTCATGAGCAGATCGGTGACCGGTGCGGTGAGCCGCTCGGCGCCGCTGAGCACAAGCCGCTTGAGGGTGGGGGTGTCCTGATCAAAGAGATAGCCGTGGCAGGTACACGCCACCAGGGGGCGGTGCCGGAGTCCTATGACCGCCAGTCGGACAAAAAAGGAGGCCAGGGCCGTGTGACAGCTGATGACGTTGTAGCGGTTTTCCCGAATGAGGGCCCGCAGCTGCCGGGCTGCTGCCAGATTTCTGGGGGAGGTCATGCTCTTTTCCAGTGGAATAGTATAAGTCTGATGGACTTGGTCCAGTTCCAAAGGGGTGCCGGCACAGGCCACGTCCACCTGCCAACCCCGGATGGAAAAGGCGTGAAGGTAGGGGCGGTGAAAGTTCCGAATATGAGAAAATGTGGATGCCACAAACAAAATACGGCCCATAGTCGCTTCTCCTTGGGATTCTCTGGGGGATAGGGGCAAGAATGACGGTCAAAAATACGTGGTGTATTATATCACGGCTTTGAAAAGAAAAAAAGAGTGACAAGGGGATTTCTAGAGAATCTTAAGATTTTCGATATAAAAACATTCATTGGTTGTAGAATGCAGCATAATGTGGTATGATGAAGGTCAATACATCGGCGAGCTATGTCAAGAGGAGGTTCTGCGGTGTTTGATCAAAAGCAGAAGTTTCAAAATTCCCTGCTGGTCTTGGTGGATGCAGTATGCCTGGTGGCAGCCTTTCTGTTTGCCAGTGTGATACGCCTGCGGTTTCGACCGGACCCGGTGAATCCCACCATGAACGGGGTAATGGCCAATCTGTGGCTGGTGTTGGTGACGTATTTTTGCGTGTATGTATTTTTCAACGCCAACCAGGACTTTACCCGCCGGGATGGATATGAGGAACTGGTCTATATCGTCAAAGTCAGTGCATTTGTGGCGGGCGTCATTGCACTGGTGTTTTTTGCTGCCCACAAGCTGGAGTATCTGACCCGTACGGTGTGGGCGGTGACGGTACTGAGCAACATGGTCCTGATGTATCTGGGCCATATGCTGGTCAAGTTCATCGCCAAGCGGCGGCGGGCCATGGGGGAAAAACAGCATATGTATCTGGTGACCACCCAGGACCGGGTGGGATACATTCTCTCCCAACTCAAAAGCGAGGAGACTCTGGAGAGCTACACCCTGCGCATTGCCATTGTAGACCAGGATATGCGGGGGCTGAAGCTGGGGGGGTTCCCGGTGGTGGCCACCTTGGAGGACCTGATGGATGACCCACGGCGTGAAGTGGTGGATGTGGCCTACATCAATGTGCCCTATAACACCGGGAAATCCCTGGAGGAGTATATTGAGGGCTTTGAAGAGATGGGGATACCCGTTCAGCTCAACATCAATATGTTGGAGGGGAAGGAAGGGTACAGCCGCCGCATTGATATGCTGGGCGACCTGCCGGTGGTCAGCTTTGCCCCCCGCTTTTTTGACTGCAACAAGCTGCTGATGAAGCGAGTCATCGACGTCATTGGCGCCGTGGTGGGCCTTGCCATCACCGCTGTGGTATCTCTTTTTGTGGTTCCTGCCATCAAGCTGGAATCCCCCGGCCCGGCGGTGTTCCGCCAGAAGCGAGTGGGGAAGAACGGGCGGTATTTCTACATTTATAAATTCCGCTCCATGTACCAGGACGCCGAGGCGCGCAAGGCAGAGCTGATGGAGAAAAACGAGATGAAGGGCCAGATGTTCAAGATGACCGATGATCCCCGGGTGACCCGGGTGGGTAAGTTCATCCGCTCCACCAGCATCGACGAGCTGCCCCAGTTCT
Organism: Candidatus Enterenecus avicola; assembly: GCA_018715985.1. Lineage (GTDB taxonomy): Bacteria > Bacillota > Clostridia > Oscillospirales > Oscillospiraceae > Enterenecus > Enterenecus avicola. Next base: position 11,134 of record DVKO01000014.1, on the reverse strand, counting down.
GGAACATCCTCAAGGGGGAGATGAGCCTGGTGGGCACCCGTCCCCCCACGGTGGAGGAATTCAAGCACTACGAGCCCCGGCACAAGCGCAGACTGAGCATGAAGCCGGGCCTTACCGGACTGTGGCAGGTGAGCGGGCGCAGTGACATCGAGGACTTCGAGGAAGTGGTGCGCCTGGATGTGGAGTATATCGACAACTGGAACCTGCAGCTGGATGCGAAGATCCTATTGAAAACCATTGTGGTGATTTTCAAGAAAGTTGGAGCAAAATAGGGGAGAATAGGAGAGGATTTGGCATGAAACAGTATGACTATATTCTGGTAGGCGCGGGGCTGTTCTCCGGCGTCATCAACTATCTGGCCAGACAGCAGGGCAAGAAGTGCCTGGTGGTAGAGCGCCGGGATCACATGGGCGGCAACGTGTATTGTGAGGACGTGGAGGGCATCCATGTCCACAAGTACGGCGCCCACATCTTCCACACCAGCAACAAGAAGGTGTGGAACTTTGTCAACTCCCTGGTGGAATTTAACCGGTATACCAACTCCCCCATTGCCAACTACAAGGGGGAGATCTACAATATGCCCTTCAACATGAACACCTTCAGCAAGATGTGGGGGGTGCGCACGCCCCAGGAGGCCCGGGCCAAGATCGAGCAGCAGCGCTCTGTCATCCAGGGGGAGCCCCGCAACCTGGAGGAGCAGGCCATCAGCCTGGTGGGCACTGACATCTATCAGAAGCTGGTAAAGGGCTACACGGAAAAGCAATGGGGCCGGGACTGCAAAGACCTGCCCAGCTTCATCATCAAGCGGCTCCCCGTCCGCTTCACCTACGACAACAACTACTTCAACGACGCCTATCAGGGCATCCCCATGGGGGGGTACAATGTGCTGGTGGACAAGCTCTTTGAAGGGGCCGATGTGGAGCTGGGGGTGGACTTCCTCCAGCACCGGGCCAAGTATGAGGCCATGGGGGCCACCATCATCTACACCGGGGCCATTGACGCCTACTATGACTACTGCTTCGGCAAGCTGGAGTACCGCACCGTCCGCTTTGAGACCGAGGTGCTGGACACCGACAACTACCAGGGCGTGGCCGTGGTCAACTACACCGACCGGGAGACCCCCTACACCCGGGTCATCGAGCACAAGCACTTTGAGTTTGGAACCCAGCCCAAGACCGTCATCTCCAAGGAGTATTCCACCGACTGGCAGGAGGGCATGGAGCCCTATTACCCCGTCAACGACGAGAAAAACCAGGCCCTCTATCAGCAGTATGCCCACAAGGCGGAACAGGAGAGTCATGTCATCTTCGGCGGACGGCTGGGTGAGTACAAGTATTACGACATGGACAAGGTCATCGAGTCCGCCATGAACCTGTGGGAGCGGATGCAGGGATGACGTGCACCATCGTTGTAGCCACCCATAAGCCCTATCGAATGCCTCAAGACCCCTGTTATCTTCCACTCCATGTGGGAAAAGCGGGGAAGCAGGATTTAGGATTTGCCGGAGATGATACGGGGGAGAATATTTCCACGAAAAACCCGTATTACTGTGAACTGACCGGCCTTTACTGGCTTTGGAAGAATGTGCACACCGACTACAAGGGGCTGGTGCACTACCGCCGCCACTTCGGGGGCAGCGGCAAAGGCAAAGACCCCTGGCAGCGGATCCTGACCCAGGGAGAGCTGGAGAAGCTGTTGGAGCAGGGAGATATTCTTCTGCCCCGAAAGCGGAACTATTATATTGAGAGCCTTTATTCCCACTATGCCCACACCCATTACAGAGAGCATCTGGACGTGACCCGGGAGATGATAGGGGAGCAGTGCCCGGACTATCTCCCGGCGTTTGACCGGGTGATGGGCCGCACCTGGGGGCATATGTTCAATATGTTTGTCATGTCCGCAGACAAATGCGACGCCTATTGTGCCTGGCTGTTTCCCATTCTGGAGGAGCTGGAGGGGCGGGTGGACTATCAGAGTCTGGACCCCTTCCAGGCCCGCCTCTTTGGCCGGGTCAGCGAGCTGCTGCTGGACGTATGGCTGGAGACCCGGGGGTATTCCTACCGGGAACTGCCGCTGGTGTCCACCGAGCCGGTGAACTGGTGGCGGAAGGGAACCGCCTTTTTGAAGGCCAAGTTCTCCGGGAAAAAGTACGGCTCCAGTTTTTGAGCCATGTGTGGAGAGTTGGAAATGGAAGAGAGCAAGATCAAAGTCAGTGTGGTGGCGCCGGTGTATCAGCTGCCCCATCCGCTGCTGGCCCGCTGCCTGGACAGCCTGGCAGCCCAGACCCTGGACGGGGTGGAGGTGCTGCTGATCTTTGATGAGCCGGCGGAAGGGTATCTGCCTGTGGTGGAGCAATACCGGGACAAGCTGCGGCTGCGGGTGGTGGAGCAGCCCCACGGGGGGGTGTCGGCGGCCCGCAATCGGGGCATTGCATCGGCCCAAGGAAGGTGGATCTCCTTTGTGGACAGTGACGACTGGATCGACGGGGAGATGCTGGAGCGCCAGGTGAAGGCTGGAGAGGAACACGGGGCGGACCTGGTGATGAGCGAACTGACCATGGAGTATGGTGCGGTGTCTCAACCCCGGTGCTATCTGCCCCACAGCCAGCTGTTTGAGGGGGCGGAGAAGCGCCGCTTTGAGCAGGATGTGCTCAAGCCTCAGACGGGGGCGGGGTTTGTCACCGCCAAGCTGTTCTCCCGCCGGCTGCTGGTGGAGCATGGACTGAAATTACGAGAAGAGCTGTCGGCGGCGGAGGATGCGGAGTTTATGTTCCGGGTGGCCTGCGCCGCCTCGCGCATTTTCTACCTGCCCCAGGCCATGTACCACTATTGGTTCAACACGGGCTCCGCCGTGCGTCGGTATCGCCCGGACTATGCCCAGCGGTATATCCGCTCCATGGAGGCCATCCATGGGGATTTGGACCAGATGGGGGACCGGGACTACTGCCGGGACGCCTTTGACAGCTGCGTGCTCTACCATCTGCTGCTCATTGCCGTCAACGACTGCTTCCACCCGGGCAACGGCAAGACGGGGGTAGAGCAGCGGCGTGCCTTCCGGGCCATGGCCACCCAGCCCCTTTTTGCCGGGGCGTTGAAGCACATCCACTATGGGGACTTTTCCACCACCCGGAAAATCACCCTGCTGTGTCTGCAACTCCGCTTTTACTACGGGGTGTACCTCATTGCCAAGGTGCGCCACTGGCAGTTTGGCAGATACACAGGAAAATCAGGAAGGAACGTATGAAAAAGGTTTTGGTATTTGGAATGACGGAAAACCCCGGTGGGGTGGAGAGCGTCATCATGAATTACTATCAGGCCATGGACCGCACGCAAGTGCAATTTGACTTCTTGTGCAACTCCCAGACGGTGGCCTACGAGGAGGAGATTGTCAGCCTGGGGGGGACGGTCTATAAAATTCCTGCCCGGCGGGACGGACGGCGGGCGTTCTCCCAGGCGCTGGACCACTTTATGGTCCGACACGCCGGGGAATACTGCGCCATCTGGGTCAACGTGTGCAGTTTGGCCAACATTGACTATTTGAAGGCGGCCAAGAAATACGGCATACCCAAGCGGATCATCCACTGCCACAACGCCGCCAACGGGGACAGCTTTCTCCGCGGCCTGCTCCACCGGGTCAACCGGAGAGCAGTGCGGCGTGTGGCCACCCACTTCTGGTCCTGCTCGGACCAGGCCTGCCCCTGGTTTTACGGGGCCCCGGCCAGCCAGCTGCCCCACTATCAGCTCATCACCAACGCCATAGACCCCGCCCAATTTGCCCCGGACGGTCACATCCGCACCGAGTACCGCCGCAAGCTGGGGTGTGAAAACCACCTGGTGGTGGGTCATGTGGGGCGGTTCCACTTTCAGAAAAACCAGAGCTTCGTCCTGGACGTGGTGGCGGAGCTGGTGCGGATGGGCCAGCCGGTGAAGGCGCTGCTGGCGGGCCAGGGAGAGGACCTGGCGGCTATGCAGGAGAAGGCCAGGGCCCTGGGCCTGGGGGAGCGGGTGACCTTTTTGGGGGTTCGCTCGGATACCGCCCAGCTCTACCAGGCTATGGATGTGTTCCTCTTTCCCTCTCGGTTTGAAGGGCTGCCCATGGCGCTGCTGGAGGCCCAGGCCAACGGGGTGCCCTGTGTGGTGTCCGACGCCATTGTGCCGGAAATTCAGGTCAACACCAATCTGTACCGCCTCTCTCTGGAGGATTCGCCGGAGGTGTGGGCCCGATGCGTGGTGGAGCGGGCCGTGCAGGCGGGGCGGGTGGATCAGGAAAAATTTCTCCGCTCCCCCTACGACGTGAACCGTCAGGCCCGGCGGCTGCAAGAGCTGCTGACCCAGTGAGGAGGCAGAGATGAACAATTACTGCATTGTGGAGCGGGACTCCCACGAGTTCCACGCAGGCTCCAAGGCCCGCAACGATGTGGGCCAGATTTTGACTGACCAGGGCTGGACCGCCCTGCCTGTCCACCGCAGCCGGGGCAAGGGCATTCCGGACAAGCTGAAAATGGCGGCGGTGACCTGGATGGACTGGCGCAAGGTGTGTAGAACGGTGGGACAGGGGGACACCCTGTTGGTGCAGTACCCGCTGGATATGTACCCCAAGGTCAGCCGGGTGGCCATCCCCTTCCTGAGAAAGATGAGGGAGAAGGGGGTGCAGCTGATCTTTCTCATCCATGACCTGGACAGTCTGCGGGGCATTGAGAACAACGGGGAGCGGCAGTTCCTGGAGACGGCGGACGTGCTGATTGCCCACAACCAGGTGATGGCAGAGTACCTGTGTGAGCGCGGGTACGGGGATAAGGCCATCCGCACCCTGGGCCTGTTTGACTACCTGTCGGAGGAGGCCTGCCCGGCCTGCAACACCGGCGACCCCCGGGAGGTGGTGGTGGCGGGCAACCTGAGGCCGGACAAGGCGGGGTATGTCTACCGCCTGGGCCAGCTGGACTCCAAGGTGCGCTTCCGCCTCTACGGCCTCAACTATCAGGAGGGGGCGCCCCAGGCAGGGGTGAAGTACTGCGGCCAGTATCCCCCGGAACAGCTGCCCCAGGTGCTGCGGGGCGGCTTCGGCCTGGTGTGGGATGGAGATGAAATCCAGAGCTGCTCTGGGGTGTACGGCAGTTACCTGCGGTATAACAACCCCCACAAGACCTCCCTCTACCTGGCCTGTGGGCTGCCGGTGATCGTGTGGGATCAGTCGGCCATCGCCGAGTATGTGGTGGAGCACCATCTGGGCCTTGCGGTGCGCAGCCTGGAGGAACTGCCCCGCCGGCTGCAGCGCATGGACCGAGCGGAGTATGCCGCTTTGTGCCAGGGAGCAGCGGAGATGGGAGAGCGGCTGCGCCGGGGCGATATGCTCCGCCGCGCCCTCCGGGGCCACCTGCCGCCCAAGGACGAGGTGAGTGAATGAAAACAAGAAATGAGATGCGTCAGGCCCTGTTTTGGTGTGCCTTTGTGCTCTATTTAGTGTGTACCACCCTGCAATTTACCATGTGGACAGAGGTGGGCCCGGTGTCCAAGGCCCTCGTTTTGGGCCGCTACCTGTCTTTTGCCCTGGCAGGGGTGAAGATCCTGTGGGATCTGGCCCTGCTGTTCCAAACCAAGGCGGGGGGCTGGTCCATTACCCGCCAGGGAGTGGGCTGCGGGGTGAAATACGCCCTGATGGGTGTGCTGGTGCTGCTGGTGGTGTGGACCTCCGGGGACACTCTGCCCCTGTTCGTGCTGGCCCTGCTGCTGGCCTCCAAAGAGGTGGAGGTGGAGCGCATCTTTGCCGTGGCCCTTCCGGTGCAGACGGCCCTGATGGTGCTGGTATTTCTCACGGCCTGGGTGGGGCTGGTGCCCGACCTGACCTACGTCCGGGAGGACGCCACCGTACGCCACTCTCTGGGCTTTACTTATCCCACGGTGGTTATGACCTACTGGTTCTTCCTCCTGGTGTGCGCCATGTGGCGGCGTAAGAGAGGGATTTCCCTGGTGGTGGGAATCATGTTGCTGGCCCTCAACGCCGGGCTGTTTGCCCTCACCGATGCCCGAAATGGGTTTTTGCTTTCCGCTGTGGTGATTGTGGTGGAGATGGCGCTGGGCCAAAGAGCCCGGTGGGAGGGCTGGGCGAAACGCCTGGGAGAGAAACGCTGGTGTCAGTTGGTGTGCCGGGTGGTGCGCCACGGGTACGAATACTGCGGGGTGTATCTGAGTGTGCTGCTGGCTGGGCTGTGTGTGGCCTATCCTGCCGGGCCGGCGGATCTCATCAACCGCCTGCTCTCTGACCGTATTCGCCTCACGGCCCAGGCAGCAGGGGATTACGGCATTCACCTGCTGGGCAATTCCATCCAGTGGGTGGGGTATGGCGGTCATGTGGACTGGCAGACCATCGGAGAGCGGTATAATTTTGTGGATTGCGCCTATGCATTGACGCTGTTCAATTACGGCGTAGTGTTCTCGGCCCTGGTGCTGGTGGGGCTGGTGCTGCTGGGCAAGCGGCTGTACCGCCAGGGAAATTGGAATCACTGCTTCCTCTATCTGGCGGTGCTGGTGTGCTCCTTCATTGAACCCCGGCTGTTGGAAATCCATCTGAATCTGATTTTGTTTGCGGCGGCCCCCATGCTGTACAGCTGCCCCAACGGCCTGAGAGGAAAGAACTAACCATGGCCAAGATCCAATCCATCAAATTCAACTTTGTCATGAACAGCATCCTCACGGTGTCTGCCATGATTTTTCCCGTCATTACGTATCCCTATGTGACCAGCATTTTAGGACCCCAGGGGATCGGGACCGTGTCCTTTGCCAATTCGGTGGTCACCTACTTCTCCATGTTTGCCCAGTTGGGCATCCCCACCTACGGCATCCGGGCCTGCGCCAAGGTGCGGGATGACCGGCAGGAGCTGTCCCGGGTGACCCAGGAGATCCTCCTCATCAACCTGGTCACCTGTGTGTTGTCCTATCTGGCCTTCTTCATCACCGTCCAGGCGGTGCCCCAGCTGCGGGAGGAAAAGACTCTGTACGTGGTCATGAGCGCCATGATCCTGTTCAACAGCATAGGAGCAGAATGGCTGTACAAAGCCATGGAGCAGTACCGCTACATCACCCTGCGTTCGGTGCTGTTCAAATTCATTGCACTGGTGGGGATGTTTTTGCTCATCCGGGGAGATGGGGATTACGTGATCTATGGCGGCATCACCATTTTTGCCTCGGTGGGCTCCAACCTGCTCAACCTCATCAACCTCAGGTGGCTGGTGGACCTCAAACCGGTGGGGGACTATAACTTCCGCCGCCATCTGCGACCCATTTTCGTGTTCTTTGCCATGTCCATTGCCACCACGGTGTATACCAATATGGACAATGTGATGCTGGGCTTTCTCAAGGGCACCACGGAAAACGGCTACTATGATGCGGCGGTGAAGATCAAAAACATTCTGGTGGGTGTGGTGGCTTCCCTGGGAACGGTGCTGCTGCCCCGGGTGTCCTACTATGTGGAACGAGGGGAGCGGGAGGCGTTTGCCAAGGTGACGGAGCGTGCACTTCGCTTTGTGTTTCTGATTTCCATGCCCCTGTGTGTGTACTTCATTCTCTTTGCCAGACCGTCCATTTATTTGCTTTCGGGGAAGGCCTTTGAGGCATCTGTTTTGCCCATGCAGCTGATTATGCCCACCCTGGTATTCATTGGACTGACCAACATCATGGGCATTCAGATCCTGGTGCCCACCGGGCGGGAAAAACAGGTGCTCTATTCAGAGATTGTCGGCGCCGGGGTGAACATTGTGGCCAACTCCATGCTCATCCCCCAAATGGGGGCTGCCGGGGCGGCCATTGGTACGGTGCTGGCAGAAATTTCGGTTCTAGTGGTGCAGATGGCGGCGCTGCGAGGAGAGATTCTCCCAGCCATGGCCAGGATTCCCTACTTGAAAACTGTGGTTGCACTGGCGGGGGCAACCGTGACGGTGTGGTGGCTGCTGGGAAGTGGCCTGCGCCCGCTGGTGGTTCTCCCGGTGTCGGCGGTGCTGTTTTTCTCCGCCTACGGTGTGCTGCTCCTGCTGATGGGGGAGCGCATGGTGCGGGAGGTTTGGTCCCTGGTGTGGGAAAAGACCGTGGGAAAAGTATTGAAAAAGTAAAACGCTTCTGGTATAATCGGTGAGATAAAAACCAGTGAGTTCAGGAAAAAGCTGGCGATGAATCGCCAGCTTTTTCTCTTTTTCACAAGTTGCACAAAACGACAGGAGTGGAGATAGGTATGGGCGCACCCAGAAAGATCTGTTGCTTCTGCCAGACCTGGGAGTCTGGTGGCATTGAGGCGTTTCTCTGCCACATCATGGAGCATATGGATCTCAGCCAGCTGCAAGTGGATCTTGTGGTCTGTGCCATGAGGGAAAGCATTTTTACCCAGCCGATGCAGGAGATGGGGGTGAGATTTCACCAGCTGTCTGGAAGCACCCGGGACGTGCGAGGAAATCACCAGCGGTTTCGGGAGCTGATTCGGCATGAGAAATACGACGTGATCCACTTCAACCTCTTTGAGAGCTTGTCTCTGTCCTTTGTGCGTTTGGCCAGGGAAGAGGGGGTCCCCTGTCGCATTGTACATAGCCACAATACGGCCTTGCGTGAGAGCAAAACCAAGTGGCTGAAGATGATCCTCCATCGTATGGGGCGCAGCCGCTACTCCATGGAAGCCACGCAGTTGTGGGCGTGTTCCGGGGAGGCGGCTCGGTTTCTGTTTGCGCCTCAGGCGCTGGAACAGCTGCCCTATCGCTTCATTCCCAACGGCATTGAGCTGGAGCGGTTCGCCTTTTCCGCCCAGGTACGCAGCCAGATCCGTGCCCAGCTTCAGGTGGAAAACGCCTTTGTGGTGGGCCACATCGGGCGGCTGTGCCAGCAGAAGAACCAGACCTTCCTGCTGGAGGTCATGGAAGAGCTGGTGAAGTTGGAGCCCCAGGCGGTGCTGCTGCTGGTGGGCGATGGGGCAGATCGAGAGGCCCTGGAAGCCCGGGCCCGGCAGCTGGGCGTGGCCGAGCATGTGATATTCTATGGCACCACCCCACATCCGGAGCAGCTGATGTGTGCCATGGATGTCTTTGCCTTCCCCAGCCTGTTTGAGGGGTTGGGCATCGTGGCCATTGAGGCCCAGGCCAATGGCCTGCCGCTGGTTTGCTCCCAGCATGTGCCCCAGGAGGCATTTGTGACCCCCACGGCGGAGCAGTTGTCTCTGGACGCAGGGGTGAAGGAGTGGGCCGCCAAGCTTTTGGCGCGCAGAGATCAGCGGGGGAACTATCTGGACTGCCTGCGCAAGGCCGGGTTTGCCGTGGAGGACGTGGCACATCTGGTACAACAAACCTATCTGGAGGGGGAAGCATGAGCCAACCTTTGTTATCCATCATTGTTCCGGTTTATAAGGTGGAGGACTATCTGTGCCGCTGTTTGGACAGTATTCTGGGACAGACCTATGAGAACTTTGAACTGATTTTGGTCGATGACGGATCACCTGACGGCTGTGGTGCCATTTGCGACCGTTATGCCCAGCAGGACCCACGGGTGAAAGTCATCCACAAGGAGAACGGGGGCGTTTCCTCCGCCCGCAATGCGGGCCTGGCCCAGGCCAAAGGAGAATGGATCGGCTGGGTGGACCCGGATGACTGGGTGGATGAAGATATGTACGCCTACCTGATGACAGCGGTGCTGGAGGAAGGAGCGGATGTGGCGGTATGCGGCCGCATCGAAGAGTATGAGGACCACACCCGGGAGCGGGGATGGGAGGAGCGGCGTGTGCTGGACCGGGAAGAGGCCATGCACTACCTGCTGCTCAACGATGACATGCAAAACCTGCTCTGGGACAAGGTGTGGAAGCGCTCCATCTTCGATGGACTGCAATTCTGGCAGCGGTGCACCTATGAGGACATCGCCATCATGCACCAGCTGTTTGAGCGATGCCAGCGCATGGTGTGCCTGCCTCAGGCCAAGTATCACTACTTCCAGCGGCCCACCAGCATTGTCAGCGACCAATCCTTGGGCAACAAGATCAACCACTATGCAGCCGCTCGACTGCGCAGAGAGCAGATGTGGGATACCTGGCCCCAGTTCCGGGATTTGCTGGAGGCCCAGTGCGTGGCCTCCTCCATCAACGCCTGGTGTGTGTATTACAGCAATCCCAAGCAGGTGCGCAAGCAGTACCACAAGGACCTGGAGGAGATGTCCCGATTTGCCAAGGAGCACTATCAGTCCGCTTTGACCCACATGAATCTGGGTCCTACGGGGCGTGCGGTGCTTCGTTTGACCCCGTACACCACCTGGTGGTCCTTCCGCTTGGCCCAGGTGTGTAACTGGCTGTACAAGCGCAAACACGGGAAATCTTTATAAGTTGAGAAGATAGAATGGATGCAGGAGAGAATTAGGAATGAAGGAGCAGTACAAATTTTCCATTGTGACCGCCGTATATAACGTGGAGGCGTTTTTGGCGGAGATGATCGACAGTGTGGTGAACCAGACCATCGGCCTGGAGCACATTCAACTGATTTTGGTCAATGACGGTTCCACCGATGGCAGCGGAGCCATCTGCGACCGCTATGGGGAGCAGTATCCAGACAACATTGTGGTAATCCACAAGAAGAATGGAGGCGTCTCCAGTGCCCGCAATGAGGGACTCAAGCATGTCCGGGGTGAGCTGGTCAACTTCCTGGATTCGGACGACAAGCTCTCGGAGAACACCCTGGCGGATGTCTATGACTTTTACCAGGCGCACAGGGATGAGACAGATCTGATTGCCATTCCGCTGTATTTCTTTGACGGCCAGACAGGAAATCACATCCTCAACTATAAGTTCAACGATGGAACCCGGGTGGTGGATCTGGATGCAGAATGGGAAAATCCACAACTGAGCTTGTCCAGTGCCTTTCTCAACTGGGAAGTGCTCCGGGGACTGGAGTTTGACCCCAGATTGAAGTATGCGGAGGACGCTCAGCTCATCCAAAAGGTGCTGTTGCGCAAGCATACCATGGGTTTGGTGCAAGAGGCCACCTATTTCTATCGCCGGCGCAGTGAAGGAGAGCAGTCCGCTGTACAGACTGGCACCATGCGCAAGGCGTGGTACAATGATTATCTGAAGTACTTCAGCCTGAACATCATGGAGTATTGTGTGGAGAAAGAGGGATTTGTTC
>DVKO01000095.1 GCA_018715985.1 Candidatus Enterenecus avicola | reverse complement strand
CCAGCTGCCGATGGCCTGGCTCCCGGCGGCGGCAACGCCGCTTTTCCAGTGTAGGCCCGGACGTGAGAACCACCTGGCCATAGGGCCAGTTGCCCAGGGTGGCCTGGTGTGGTGGCAGGAACAGGAGCCACAGCAAGGGTGACGGGCCGTAACCCAACTTGACGCAGTTCCAGCCTGGTACCCCAGGGAGGTTCTTAGGGGGGAACGCCCTAAGCGGCTTTTTCGTCTATTTTTGGCCGGTCAAAAATAGACCCCCAGCGCCAGCGTCCTTGCCAGACGGGCAAACCTGCACAGGACACATGAGAATAGGTTTTCCCCAAAGACGCAAAAAAGCCGCCGCAGCGTATCGCTGCGGCGGCAGATAGAGACGTATTTATTTTGCGTACTCAATGGCCTTGGTCTCACGGATGAGGTTGACCTTGATCTGTCCGGGGTATTCCAGCTCATCCTCGATCTTCTTGGCGATGTCCCGGGCCAGAAGGACCATCTGATCCTCAGAGACCTCCTCGGGCTTAATCATGATGCGCACTTCCCGGCCGGCCTGGATGGCATAGGCCTTCTCCACGCCGGGGAAGGAGGAGGACAGCTCTTCCAGCTTCTCCAGACGCTTGATATAGTACTCCACATTCTCCTTGCGGGCGCCGGGCCGGGCGGCGGAGATGGCGTCGGCCGCCTGCACCAGGCAGGCCACGATGGTCTTGGCCTCCACGTCGCCGTGGTGGGCCTCGATGGCGTGGATGACCGCCTCGCTCTCCCGGTACTTCCGGGCCAGCTCCACGCCGATCTGCACATGGGAGCCCTCCACCTCGTGGTCAATGGACTTGCCCAGGTCGTGGAGCAGACCGGCCCGCTTGGCCTGGTTGACGTCGGCCCCGATCTCGGCGGCCAGCAGGCCGGCCAGCAGAGCCACCTCGATGGAGTGGTTGAGCACGTTCTGGCCGTAGCTGGTGCGGTAGCGCTGGCGGCCCAGCAGCTTGACCAGCTCGGGGTTGAGGCCGTGGACGTTGGTCTCGAACACGGCCCGCTCGCCCTCGGCCTTGATGGTGGCGTCCACCTCCCGCTTGGCCTTCTCCACCATCTCCTCGATGCGCGTGGGGTGGATGCGGCCGTCCAGGATCAGCTTCTCCAGGGCCAGCCGGGCGATCTCCCGGCGCACCGGGTCAAAGCAGGACACGGTGATGGCCTCGGGGGTGTCGTCGATGATCAGATCCACCCCGGTCATGGTCTCCAGGGTGCGGATGTTGCGGCCCTCCCGGCCGATGATGCGGCCCTTCATCTCGTCGTTGGGCAGGGGCACCACAGAAACAGTGGCCTCGGCCACGTGGTCGGCGGCACAGCGCTGGATGGCCAGGGCGATCTGCTCCCGGGCGTAGGTGTCCGCCTCCTCCTTGAAGTGGGCCTGGATCTCCTTGATCTTCAAAGCCTCCTCGTGGGTGACTTCCTCTTCCAGCTGCTCGATGAGGTAGCGTTTGGCCTCCTCGCTGGTCAGCCCGGAAATGTGCTCCAGCAGCTCGGTCTGGCGCTCCTTGATGGTGTCCAGCTCTTCCTTCTCCCGGTCCAGCTCGGCACTGCGGGCGGCCAGCACGTCCTCTTTGCGCTCCATGTTTTCCATCTTGCGGTCCAGGTTCTCCTCCTTCTGGTTCAGGCGGTTCTCCTGGCGCTGGAGTTCGTTGCGGCGGTCCTTGACCTCCTTTTCAAACTCGTTGCGGGCCTTGAGGATCTCCTCTTTGGCCTCCACGGTGGCCTCACGCTTTTTGCTCTCCGCGCTTTTGATGGCCTCGTTGATGACACGACGGGCCTCCTCCTCCGCAGAGCCGATCTCACGCTCTGCCACGGCCTTGCGGCGGTTGTAGCCCACAGCTGCGCCCACGCCGCCGCCAACCAGCAGGGCGATGAGCGCAACGATAACGGTAATCAGTACGTCCATAAATGTTCCCACACCTCCTTGATTTCGAAATTTTACGACTAAAAACCAAAATAAGACGCGATGCACCCCGCAGGGGCACACCGCGATAACCGAAAAACCGCCCACCCATTTGGGCGCAGTATTTGAGTGCCATATAGCTTTCCAACGTACGATATATGAAAGCACCCGGCGGGACAGGGTGCAGCAAAGCTCAAACAGGCGATGCCTCGCCCGGTTTTCCTAAATTATCTCCTGTTATTGTAAATGGAACTGTGCAATCTGTCAAGGGGGATTCTGTCCCTTTGTCTCCCCGAGGGGAGACAAAGGGACAATGAATAATGATAAATGAATAATGAAGAATGCAGGCCCTCAAGCTTCTGCTTCGAATGATAATCTGTGCCGCTATGCGGCACACCATAATTATTCATTATTCACTATTCATTTTTCATTTGCGCAATGTGCGCAGTTTTTATTCTTCGTCCAGTTTCAGCACCGCCACTGTAGCGTGAAGAATCTGTGCCAGTGGCACAGATTTAGCGGAAGCTCCGGCGGCTATGCTGCCGGAGGGGCACCATCGTGGACCCTTACTCCTCGTCCAGTTTCAGCACCGCCATGAAAGCCTCGGAGGGCATCTGCACCGTACCCAAACTCCGCATTTTCTTCTTGCCAGCCCCATGAAACCACGGTTTCATGGGGACCCCGGATTTCACTCCGGCAGGGGCAAGTGAATTGCCCCTGCCCCAAGGTTTTGCCAGAGGCAAAACACTTGTACGGCGCACAGCGCCGCCCCACGGTGTGGGGCCCCGGAAGGCAAAAAGAAAATGTTGTTACTCCTCGTCCAGTTTGAGTACGGCCATGAAAGCCTCGGAGGGCATCTGCACCGTACCCAAACTCCGCATTTTCTTTTTGCCTTCCTTCTGCTTCTCCAGCAGCTTCTTCTTTCGGGTGATGTCGCCGCCGTAGCACTTGGCCAGCACGTCCTTGCGCAGGGCCTTGATGGTCTCCCGGGCGATGACCTTGCCGCCGATGGCGGCCTGGATGGGGATCTCGAACATCTGGCGGGGGATGTTCTCCTTGAGCTTCTCGCAGATGCGTCTGGCCCGCTTGTAGGCCTTGTCCCGGTGGGCGATGAAGGACAGGGCGTCCACCTGGTCGCCGTTGAGGAGCAGGTCCACCTTCACCAGGTCGGAGGGCCGGTAGTCGGCCAGCTCATAGTCCAGGGAGGCGTAGCCCTTGGTGCGGGCCTTCAGGGTGTCGAAAAAGTCGTAGATGATCTCGTTGAGGGGCATCAGGTAGTGGATCTCCACCAGATTGGTGTCCAGATACTGCATATCCTTGTACTCGCCCCGGCGATCCTGGCACAGGGGCATGATGTTGCCCACATAGTCGGGGGGCGCAATGATGGACACATTCACATAGGGCTCCCGGGCCTCGGCGATGGTGCCCGGGTTGGGGTAGTTGTGGGGGTTGTCCACCCGCACCATGGTGCCGTCGGTCTTGGTCACCTCGTAGATGACCGAGGGCAGGGTGGTGATGAGATCCAGGTCAAACTCCCGCTCCAGCCGCTCCTGGATGATCTCCATGTGGAGCATCCCCAAAAAGCCGCAGCGGAAGCCAAAGCCCAGGGCGATGGAGGACTCGGGCTCGAAGGAGAGGGAGGCGTCGTTGAGCTGCAGCTTCTCCAGAGCATCCCGCAGGTCGGGGTACTTGGAGCCGTCCTCGGTGTACACGCCGCAGTACACCATGGGCTGCACCGGTCGGTAGCCGGGGAGGGCCTCCGCGGTGGGACGGGCTGCCTCGGTGATGGTGTCGCCCACCCGGGTGTCCTTCACGTTCTTGATGGAGGCGGTGAAGTAGCCCACCTCGCCGGCGGACAGCTCCTGGGCGACCTCCATCCCCAGGGGACGCAGGTAGCCGCACTCCAGAACCGTGTGCTCCACCCCGGAGGCCATAAGGCGCACCTTCATGCCCGGGCGGAGGGTGCCCTCCATGACCCGGAAGTACACGATGACGCCCAGATAGGGGTCATACTGGCTGTCGAAGATCAGGGCCTTCAAGGGGGCGTTGGGGTCGCCGGTGGGGGCGGGGACGTTGTGCACCACGTCCTCCAGCACCGCGCGGATGTTGATGCCCATCTTGGCGGAGATCTCCGGGGCGTCCATGGCGGGCAGGCCGATGATGTCCTCAATCTCCTGCTTGACCCGCTGGGGGTCGGCGGCGGGCAGGTCGATTTTGTTGAGAACCGGCCGGATCTCCAGGTCGTGGTCCAGGGCCAGGTAGGTGTTGGCCAGAGTCTGGGCCTCCACCCCCTGGGCGGCGTCCACCACCAGCACCGCCCCCTCACAGGCGGCCAGGGAGCGGGACACCTCGTAGTTGAAGTCCACGTGGCCCGGGGTGTCGATGAGGTTGAGACAATAGGTCTCCCCGTCGTCGGCGGTGTAGTCCATGCGCACCGCCCGGGCCTTGATGGTGATGCCCCGCTCCCGCTCCAGGTCCATGTTGTCCAGCAGCTGGGCCTCCATCTGACGCTGCTCCACCGCCCCGCAGATCTCGATCATGCGGTCGGAGAGGGTGGACTTGCCGTGGTCGATGTGGGCGATAATGGAAAAGTTGCGAATGTGGTCTTGCTTGGTCATGGTTCAATCGACTCCTCCCTGGGATTGGACGCCGCCTGGGCAGGCGGCGATGACGATAAGGATTTATTTTACCCGCTCTTTGTGGCTTTTCACCGCTCCGTTGAGCCGTTCGCCGCAGGCGTGGATGATTTGCAGCAGAGACTGGTAGGTGCCCGGATAGGCGTCGATCATCTGGTCGTGGGACATATCCGGGAACTTGTGCTTTCCCTTGCTCTGGGCCAGGGCCTCCAGATAATCCGCCTCGTTGAGGATCAGGTCCACCCGGGGCACCCCCGCCAAAAACTGTTCCTTGGGCACGGAGAAAAAGCTGTCCCCGTTGTCCACTCCGGTGCGGCGCAGGTGTCGGAAGAGAATGTATACCGTGGTGGACAGGTAGTTGGTGGCCGCCCGGATGGCCTTCTTGTTGTCCAGCTTGCCCAGCAGGTCAAAGAGCACCCCCACCGAGTTGACCACCAGCTTTTTGGACAGGGTGGCCATCACCGAACCCTTCAGCAGGTCGTCATGCTGGGCAGAGGCGTCAAAGAGGGTGTCCACGTCCAGAATGGTGGTGCCGTCCCGGCTCAGGGTGCGGCCCAGCAGGAAGTCGGCGGACACATTGTAAAAGTCACAGGCCCGCACCACAAAGGCCAGACCCGGCTCCCGCACCCCGTTTTCATAGTGGGACAACAGCGCCTGGGAGATGCCCAGCGCCCCGGCGGCCTGCCGCTGAGAAATCCCTTTTTCCTGCCGCAGCAGGGACAAAGACCGTGCAAAATCAGTGTGGATCATGTCATACCCTCGCTTTTGGTTCTCCAATCACATTATGTATAGTATACCGAAACGATTACAATAAGTAAATAATGGGTTCCCACGGAAGGGGGGAAATTGCTCTCGGTGTTTTTGTGATTTTCCACGATACCGTCCCAAAGAGCGGGGGAAAGCAGTTTCCTAAAACTGGTGTGGGAAAGGGATTTGAGAATTTTTTAACAAACTTTATGAGAAAATGGGGGACATTCCGCCATTATTATTTACATTTCTCATTCCAGACCCTTGAAATCTGGCTGGGATGGTGCTACATTATTAGGCGACATCACCAGTATTACTTTTTGATTACGGAGGGAATTCGACCCATGTTTGGTAAATTGATTGATAAGCTGAAAGCCGACCCCAAGACCATCGTGTTCACCGAGGGCACCGATGCCCGCATTCTGGAGGCCTCTGCCCGTCTGCTGTCCTCCACCTTCCTCAAGCCCATCCTGATCGGCAAGGAGGACGAGGTGCGCACTGCTGCGGAAAAGACTGGCTTCAACATCAACGGCGCCACCATCATTGACCCCGCCGCTTACGACAAGATGGATGAGATGGTGGAGGCCATGGTGGAGCTGCGTAAGGGAAAGATGACCCGGGAGCAGTGCCAGCAGCTGCTGCTCCAGGGCAACTACTTCGGCACCATGCTGGTAAAGATGGGGGTTGCCGACTGCCTGCTGGGCGGCGCCACCTACTCCACCGCAGACACCGTGCGTCCCGCCCTGCAGCTGATTAAGACCAAGCCCGGCAACAAGATCGTCTCCTCCTGCTTCATCATGGTGCGGGCTGCCGCCACCGGCTCCAACGAGGTGCTGGCCATGGGCGACTGCGCCATCAACATTGAGCCCAGCGAGGACGACCTGGTGGAGATCGCCCAGGAGTGCGCCCACTGCGCCCGGGTGTTCGGCATCGACCCCAAGGTGGCCATGCTCAGCTACTCCACCAAGGGCTCCGGCAAGGGCCCCGATGTGGACAAGATGCGCAACGCCACCGAGAAGCTGCTGGCCACCAACCCCGACTTTGCCGTGGATGGCGAGCTGCAGTTTGACGCCGCCGTGTCCCCCGCCGTGGGCCACCTGAAGTGCCCCGACTCCCCGGTGGCCGGCCACGCCAACACCTTCATCTTCCCCAACATCTCCGCCGGCAACATCGGCTACAAGATGGTGCAGCGCCTTGGGAATTTCGACGCCTACGGCCCCATCCTGCTGGGCCTCAACGCCCCCATCAACGACCTGTCCCGTGGCTGCAACGCCATGGAGGTCTATTCCATGGCCATTATCACCGCCGCTCTGGCCTAACCCAGATACATAAAAATCCCCTCGGTTTATGCAGCGTCCCATAAGGAAGTAAAAAGAAATTTGGCAGGAACCGGTGTGTTAAATCACGCCGGTTCCGATTCGTTTAGGGACTCCCTTCCGATCTTTAAAGGGATGCGGATTTGCCCCACATAGGTAAAGTATAAATCTATCTGCACATGCTTCCTCCCGTTCTCCCTTACCGGGCTGTG
>DVKO01000094.1 GCA_018715985.1 Candidatus Enterenecus avicola | reverse complement strand
AATCGGGTCAAAGGACGACCCGATTCCACACTGGCGGGCTCCAGAAGTGTTTTTTTCGATGCTCATGTCCCCGAAAAAAACAGATTTCAATTTATTTTTCCATCTTCGGATGGAAAAACTCTGCCGAGGGCTTTCTGACGATGCAAGATCATCTGTCCTTCTTGCATTGACGAGAGGTTTTTCGACCGTCTGAAAGGCCAGACACGGTTTATCGCCGTGTCTGGCCTTGTCTTTTGGGGAAGAAATCAGTCCTCCATGAGCTTCTCCATCTCGTCCAGCAGGGTGCCGAACAGATCCAGAGCGTCCTGAATGGGGGCGGGAGAGGACATATCCACGCCGGCCCCCTTCAAAAGGTCGATGGGGTCCTTGGAGCAGCCGCCGGACAGGAAGCCCAGGTAGTCCTCCACGGCGCCCTCCTCGCCCTTCAAGATGCGGCGGGACAGGGCGATGGCGGCGGAGTAGCCGGTGGCGTACTGGTAGACGTAGTAGTTGTAGTAGAAGTGGGGGATGCGGGCCCACTCCAGGGCAATCTGGTCGTCGGACACCATGTCGGGGCCGTAGTACTTCTCATTGAGGGCCTTGTACTCTTTCGAGAGCAGGTCGGCGGTGAGAGGCTCGCCCTGGGCGCACAGCTGGCCCATGCGCAGCTCGAACTCGGCAAACATGGTCTGGCGGTACAGGGTGCCCTTGAACTGCTCCAGGAAGTGGTTGATGAGGGCGGCCCGCTCCTTCTTGTCGGTGGTGCGCTGCAAGAGATACTCCATCAGCAGAGCCTCGTTGCAGGTGGAGGCCACCTCCGCCACAAAGATCACATAGTCCCGGTACACCGGCTCCTGGGTGCGGTTGGACAGGTAGGAGTGGGCGGCGTGGCCCATCTCGTGGGCCAGAGTAAACATGGACTCCAGGTTGTCTTTGTGGTTTAAGAGCACATAGGGGTGGCACAGGGCCCCGGCGGAGTAGGCCCCGGAGCGCTTGCCCACGTTCTCCCGCACGTCGATCCACCGGTTGTCAAAGCCCTCCCGGATGATGGCCCGGTACTTGTCCCCCATGGGAGCCAGGGCGTCAAAGACGGTGTCCTTGGCCTGCTCATAGGAGATGACCTTCTCCCCGCCGGACACCATGGGAGCGTAGATGTCGTACATATGCAGCTCATCCACACCCAGCAGCTTCTTGCGCAGCCGGATGTAGCGGTGCATCTTGTCCAGGTTGGCATTCACCGTCTGAATCAGGTTGTGGTACACGCTCTCGGGCACCCGGGTGCCCGCCACGGCGGCGGCCAGGGCGGAGGGGTACTTGCGGGCGTTGGCGTAGAACTGGCGCTGCTTGGCCTCGGCATTCAAAATGGCGGCAGCGGTGTTGCGCACGCTGCCGTACACGCCGTAGAAGGTCTCAAAGGCGTTTTTCCGCAGCACCCGGTCCTCGCTCATCTGGGTGGGGACAAAGGCGCCGTTGGACAGAGGCACCTCGTTGCCCTCGCCGTCGGTGGCGGAGGGGAAGGTTAGGTCGGCATCGGTAAGCTTGCCGAAGATGTCCTCGGGGGCATGGGCCAGATCTCCCACGGCGGCCAGCAGCTTCTCCTCGGCATCGGAGAGCACATGGGCCTTCTGGTCCTGGATGATGGTCAGGTAGCGGCGGTACAGCTCCAGACCCGGCTCCTCCTTCATAAAGCGCTCCAGCTTGTCCGCATCCATGGAGAGAATTTCAGGGGTCTCAAAGGATATGGCCCCGTTGACCTCCACAGCCAGGGAGCTGATCTTGCCCCCCATGGCCTGATACTGGGCCACACGGGTGTCCTGGTCGCCCTTGCGGAAGGCATAGTTGGCCAGGTTGAGCAGGAGAACGGAAGCCTCCTGGACCAGGGTGAAGTACTCCAGCATGGTGGCGCCGCTCTCCCCCAGCCGACCGGCGTAGGCGGACAGCTTGGCGGGGTAGGTCTGGGCCACTTCAAACTCCGCCTGCCAGGCGGCGTCGTCGGCGTATAAGTCGGTGAGGTTCCAGGTCTCCTCCACGGGGATCTGGTCACGCTCCGGAATGGCATTCATCTGGGACATGGGAAATTCCTCCTTAGGATTTCAATGTGATAAAGAAATCATAGCACAAAGCTGGGTTTCGTGCAACCCTCCCGGCGAAACACGTGTACCCGGAAGTCCGCCGTCACGGTGAGCTGCTCCAGCTCTTTCAGCCGCTCCACCCCCGCCTTGGGGGTCTTCCAGGCGTAGGGGGTCATGCCGAACAGGGCCTGAATGGACGCCTGGTCCGGGAGGGTGAAGGTGGTGGTCACGGGTATGATGTCCACATAGGAGAACCCCTCATACTCCACCCGTTCCTCGGGGTTGGGATAGGGGGTGTCGTAGAGCACCGCTTTCATCTCCATCAGGTGCATAGGGGCGGGCACCACGTAGACAAACAGCCCGCCGGGGCGCAGCACCCGGCGGTACTCCTCCAGAGCCAGAGGGGCAAAGCAGTCCACCACCACGTCCACCGCCTGGTCCGCCACCGGCAGGTGGTACACCGAGGCCACGGCAAACTCCCCCTCCTTCACCCGGCGGGCGGCCCGTTTCAGTCCCGCCTTGGACAGATCCACCCCGGCGATCTCCGCCCCGGGCATCTGGCTGAGCCCCTGGGTGTAGTACCCCTCTCCACACCCCACGTCCAGGATTTTGGGGTTTTGTCCTCCGTGGGCGGACACAGCCCCGCAGACGGCCTCCCGCAGGGGGGCGTAGCAGCCCCCGTCCAGAAAGGCGGTGCGGGCGGCGATCATGGCCTTGTCGTCCCCGGGGTTGGCCGAGTGCTTTTGGTTGGCGGGGAGCAGGTGGACGTACCCTTCCTTGGCCACGTCGTAGCAGTGGCGGTTGGGGCAGGTGTAGGTGCGGCCCTCCCGGGTCAAGGGGGCGGCGCAGATGGGACAGCGAAACAGGCTCATGGCAATCTTCCTTTTGGTGGTTTGTTTTTCTCTATCTTATCCAAAACCACTCCAAAAGGCAAGGGCTCCTAGGCTCCCCTGTGTAAGGGGAGCTGTCTGCCCGTTACGGGGTCCCCGCCGAAGCCCAGCGCAAGCGGGTTCGGTGGGGAGAGGAGGTGCGACGGCGTGAGCGAGACTTGCCCCGCCTCTCAGGGGCGAGGCGAGAGATACACAGTCCG